>JAIXVI010000069.1 GCA_027483065.1 Planctomycetaceae bacterium | reverse complement strand
CTCGCAACCTGCTTCGCGTGGAGGAGCGTTCGCGACTCGCTTCGCTTTCGCTCACTCTGTTGCTACCGAATCCAAACGTTCGCAACTTGCTCGCTCTGGTGTAGCTCACGCGGAAGGTCGCCGCCGCAGCGGCGACCGCGAATCACGATAAACACCCCAGTGCCCTGAGGATTCACTCCGAAGGGCACAACCAGAGGGAGCCGCCGCAGCGGCGACCGCGAAGACAACGCCACGACCGCTCAAGACACGTACGCGCGATCGACGTACTCCGCGACCATGCGGTGCGTTGAGAAGAAGTCTGGCACCGTCGCTGCGCTCGTCAACGCACGCTTGATCCACTTCTTCGGAAGCCCATCGCGGCCGCGGTCGTAGAACTCCGCGACGATCGACTTCTCGAGCAACTCGTACAACGACGCCGCATCGCGCAAATCACGCGCTTCACCAGCGCCATGCGCATCGGCCTCGTTGAACGCTTCATCATCCGCGCGACCGATCGCCCAACCGTTGCTCGCGATCATGCCCTTTACGCCGCGTGCCTTCGGATCAAGACCAACGACGCCTTCGGGCCACCAACCGTCGAGAATCGAGCAGTTGATGCCACCGTGCATCGGGCACTTCATGCCGCTCGTGCCGCTCGCCTCGTGCGGACGAATCGGGTTGTTGAGCCACACATCGCAGCCGGACACAAGCGCGCGCCCAACTTCCATGTCGTATTCCTCGATCAGGAAGACGCGCCCGCGCAGCGCTGGATGCCGCGTCATTTCGAACACTTTGCGCGCGTACGCCTGTCCGCCGAGATCGCGCGGGTGCGCTTTCCCCGCAAAGATGAACTGCACGGGACGCTTTGCATCACCGACGATCTTCGTAAGTCGCTCGATATCGGTGAAGAGCAGCGGCGCGCGCTTGTAGGTTGCGAATCGCCGCGCAAAACCGATCGTGAGCGCGGTTGGATCCATCGAACGAAGCATCTCGTCGATCGCCATCGGGCCTTCGCCGCGGCGCTCGGCCGCACGCGCGAGGCGTTCGCGCGCAAATCGCACGAGAGATGTGCGAAGTGTCGTGCGCATCGTCCAAAACGCTGCAGGATCCGCGCCTTCCGCACGCTTCCAACCCTTGTTGCGCGCCGTTGCTGCGCGCGGATCGAAGCCGCAGGCCGTACGCCAGAACTCCGCAGCGCGCGGATCGAGCCACGTCGCGACATGGATGCCGTTCGTCACATGACCAATCGGAACATCCTTCGCCTTCTTCGCGCCGTACACCGACTTCCACATCTCACGGCTCACCACGCCGTGCAACTTGGCAACACCGTTCACCTTCTCCGCGAGCTTCAAGCAAAGCACCGTCATACAAACGGGTTCTTTTGCGTCTTCCGGTCGCTCGCGCGAAAGCGCTTCGAGTTCCACACGCGAAATGCCGCCCTTCGCGAGTGTTTCACGCAGCGCAGCTGCCACCATGTCGACGCCGTAGCGATCGTGACCAGCAGCAACAGGCGTGTGCGTCGTGAACACCGTTCGCTCGCGGACGCGCTTGATCGCCGCTTCGTGCGACAAACCTTGCGCGCGGAACTCTGCAAGCAGCGCGATCGCCGCAAATGCAGCGTGTCCTTCATTCAAGTGGATCTTCGTCGGCGCGACTCCCACGGCGCGCAGTGCGAGCATGCCGCCAACGCCGAGCAACACTTGTTGACGCATCCGAAGATCCGGTTCGCCCTTGTAAAGCCCCTCGGTTAGCAGGCGATCTTCGGGCGCATTTTCCGCCAAATCTGTGTCGAGCAAGTAGACGCGCGTGCGCCCAACATCCATGCGCAAGACCTTCGCCCGCACATGGCGATCACCGATCGGACACTCAATCGAAACTCCCGTTTCAACGACGGGCATCGTGGCGCGGTCGTAGACCGGGTAGAGCACTTTCGTGGTGCCGTCTTCCGCGAACTGCTGGATGTAGTAGCCGTGTCGGTAGTAGAGGCCAACCGCGACAAGTGGCACGCCAAGATCACTCGCACTCTTGAGGTGGTCTCCCGCGAGAACACCAAGACCGCCCGAGTACTGCTGCACGCTCTCGTGGATCGCATACTCCGAGCAGAAGTAGGCGATTTGTGTTCCTGGCTTCGCCTTTGCGTGCGCGTCGTCCCACCACGTACGCGCCGACATCGCCTCCGTGAGTGCCGCGCGCGCGTCGGCGAGTGCGAGGCGAAAACCTGGCTCTGCGCATGCCGCTTCGATCGTCGCTGGACCTGCGTGGACCAACGTCGCGAGCGGCGAGTGCTTCGTCGCGTGCCACAACACCGGATCGAGCGCTGCGAACGGCCGTCGCGCGATCTCGTTCCAACTCCACCAGAGATTCATCGCGAGTTCGCGAAGCTGTGCGCGCGCGTCCTCTGGCGCAAGAGGCGCTGGGACAACCGTGCGGCGGTGCGCAGCAGGAGCAGTGTTTGCAGGAGAACGCTTGTTCGACTTCTTCGCGGCCATTCGCGGGAGAATAGTGGATTCCGCGCGCAAAATTGGAGGGTGACAAGCCGCTACACGCGGCCGGAAGCGTCGATCATGGCGCGCAATCGCGCAGCCAACCGTTTGGATGCAGCACCCGGCAGCATGCGCCATTTCCAGTTCCCCGTCGCGGTACCGGGAAGGTTCATACGCGCCTCGCGGCCGAGCCCGAGAAGGTCCTGCATCGGCAGCACCGCAAGTGCCGCGGGTGAAGCGAGCACGATGCGGTTCATCGCTTCGTGCACCGGTCCGTCGCCAGCAAACGCGCGGAATCGCGCCTTCTCTGCAGCGTTGCGAGAGCGCCACCACTGCTCGGTCGTCTCATTGTCGTGCGTACCCGAGTAAACCACGGCGCGGAACGGGTGGTTGTGCGGCATGTCGCCGGATTTCCCGCTCCAGAACGCGTTCTGAACAATGCGCATGCCGGCGAGACCGAAGTCATCGCGCAGTGCTTCGACTTCCGGCGTCAGTGCACCGAGATCCTCTGCGATGAGCGGCAAGTTACTGAAGCGCTTCGACATTGCGCTGAGAAGTTCGCGGCCTGGCGCCTTACGCCATTCACCCTTGCGCGCGGTCTTCGCACCCGCAGGAACTTCATACGCATTGTGGAAGCCGATGAAGTGATCGATACGCACAAGATCGAAGCGCTCCGCCGCACAAGCGATGCGCGAAATCCACCACGCGAACTTCTCGTTGCGATGCGCGTCCCATGCGTAGTGCGGATGACCCCAGAGTTGACCATCCTTACTGAAACCATCGGGTGGAACGCCCGTCAGAACTTCGGGCGTGCCGTTCTTCTGCAGCCGGAAAAGCTCAGGATTTGCGCGAACATCGGCGCTGTCGGCCGTCACGAAGATGGGGACGTCGCCGATGAGCGCAATGCCGCGCTTCGCGCAGTACGCGCGCAACTGAGCCCATTGCGCATCGAGCTTGAATTGAATGAACGCGTGCATGGCCCGCGCGCTCGCGTCCGTTCCGGCGACGAAGTCGATCCACGCGGGGAGCCATGTCGCGCGTTCGAGAAAGCGCTTGTATTCCGCCGATTTCGCCCCGTTTTTCGCAGCGAACGCTTCGGCTGCTTTCGCCGCACGCGACATGCGGAACGCACGACTCGCGCTGAAATCGCAATCACCGCGAAGAAGTCGCGCCGCTTCGCGTGCGGGCAACTTCAAGTCTGACTTCTCAAGTAGACCCTCTTCGACAAGCGGCTCAAGTGCGAGAAATGTCGGCTCGATCGCAAACGAAGATGGTGACGAGTACGGACTGTCACCGTAGCCAACCGGCCCAATCGGCAGCATCTGCCACACGCTGACACCCGCAGTGGCAAGCCAATCTGCAAAGGCGTACGCGCTCGGGCCGACGTCACCAGCACCAAACGGTGACGGCAAACTCGTGATGTGCAGCAAGACGCCTGCACGGCGCGTTTGAAGCAATGGATGTGTGGAGAGAGACGGCGTTGCCATAGCGGTAGTGATACACACTCCTCGCCGCCCTGAACAACTACTTGCGCGTTCCGCGGAAGACGCGTCCACCCAGTGGAGGGAGCGGCGCGGATTGTGATGCTCGCGCGCGCAACGCGCCCCCTGCTTCTGCGCCTGTGGTCGAAGTGGGCGCCGTCGTCGTCGCGGTCGTCGCGGATGTCGCGGATGTCGCGGTCGCGACAACCTGCGGTGTTTCGTAGGCAACCGTCCAGTCGAAGCCCTGCCATTCGGCATCGGGGAGCGCAAAATCCTGCGTTTTCCCCGAGGCGTTCAGCGCAACGATGACGCGTTCATCGCCGAGCAAGCGCTCGAAGACCCAGACATCGCGCGCGTCATCGGCGACAAGCATGCGGAACGCTCCGCGGCGCAAGGCAGGCGACGCAGATCGCAACGCGATCATCGCGCGATACGCGGCAAGTTGCGCCTCATCGATACGCTCGTCGGGGTCCTCAAAGGCCCCAAGATCCGGCCAAATCATCGGCTTTCGGCAGAACGGATCGTCGGAACCAAACATCCCGATTTCGTCGCCGTACCAGACCATTGGCGCGCCGACGTAGGTCATCTGAACGAGCACCGCCAACTGCGCGCGACGGTACGCATCAGGCGACGGCCGCGCGCCAACGTACCGCGAACCAGGCCGCTCGCTGTTCGCTTGGTCGTAGCCGCGACCAGGGTTCGCGATCATCGAAACGAGGCGATCGGTGTCGTGCCCGGCGAGCAGATTCTGCAGGACTGCGCTCGCCTGCTCGGGATAGGAAAGTCGCAGCGTGGCGAGGCGCGCGTCGAGTTCGCTCGGCTTGAGATCGCCCGAAACCCACGCGACGACGGCCTGCGCAAACGGATAGTTCATCACCGCGTCAAAGGTCTCGCCATCGAGCCATGCATCGGCGCGCTTCCAAATCTCGCCGACGATGTAGGCATCGGGGTTCGTCGCCTTCACCACATCGCGCCACGCGCGCCAGAAGCCCATCGGTACTTCATTCGGCACATCGAGCCGCCAACCGTCGACACCGTCGGACGGATCACCATCGCCGTTCGGATCCATCCAACGCCGCGTCACATCCATGATGTGCTTCGTCAGCGTTGCGCTCGCGAGCCCATCATCCGACTTTCGAAACGCTGGCAACTGCCCAAATCCTGCCCAACCGCGATAGACAAACGGCTCGAAACTCTCGATTTCGAACCAGTCTGCGTACGGCGATTCACTGCCGGTCGCGCCGCGCCCGCGCACATCGCTGAATGCGACATGCGTCTCGCCGACGTGATTGAAAACGCCATCGACAATCACGCGAAATCCCGCAGATTTCAGCTCGCGCAGCACCTCGAGGAAAAGTCGATCGCTCTGGTTGAAGCCCCACGTCGAAGGGTCGAGAAGATCCTCGTTCGCCGCCGACATCTCTGCATCGCCCTTTGATCCAAAGTTGTCGTCGATGTGGACGTAGTTCGTCGCGTCGTACTTGTGATGGCTCGGCGCCTCGAAGACGGGATTGAGATAAATCGCGTTGACGCCGAGCGACTTCAAATACGGAATGCGTGCGCGCAAACCCTCGAGATCACCGCCATAGTGGCGATTGAACACGGACCATTCCCAAAAGGTCTGGCCGCTCGCGGTTTCCCACGGACTCGTCGTGCGCCACGCACTCGTCCACGGACGCGTGTTCGGCGGATCATTTGTCGTGTCGCCGTTCGCAAAGCGATCGAGCATGATTTGGTACCACACAGCGTCGCGCGCCCAATCGGGCGTGCGGAATCGCGGCTCGGGTTGCGGCTGTGGCACGCGAAACTCCGCGACATCGGTCCAACGCTCAGCGCCGTCGATCGCGATGAACCCATACGACTTGCCGACGTGTCCGTTGGGAATGCGGATCTGCCACCAGTCGAAACTCCCGATGCGCGCGGTGTGTGCCATCGCTTGTGGGATGGTCTGCGGCTGTCCGCCATCGAGCACCAACGCCACCGATTCGACGTCGCCTGCAAGCGTGCGGAACCGGACGAGTACCGCGCCGTCCGCTTCCTGCTGCATCCACATCGTTTGCGTCGGCTCGTGCTTGCACGCGGCAATCTCGATCTTGCCGTCTCCCACGCGAGCCGCGGAAACGTCAAATGTGGCCTCAAGCGCGGCTGCGCCGCCGATCACAAGCACCGAGTTGAAGCCATCGTGCCCATCGGGCTCACGAACATCGTTCGCTGGATCCGCCATCCACGTTCCGTCAACCACGAACTTGTAGGCGTATCGGCCGTCCGCGAGTTCGATGGTCGCGCGGCAGAAGCCGTCGCCCATGCGCTCCATCGGCGTCCGCGTGGGATTCCAACCGTTGAACTCACCCGCGAGGAAGACCTTCGCCTCTGCGCGCTCAGGTCGATACGAAAACGTCACCTTGGACCGCGCAGGCGCGATCGAAACGACCTCCGTCGACGGCGGTGATCCGACGGCCGCACACGCGCCCGCGGTAAACCTCGCTGCGAGCAGCGCCAAAAGCAGGAAGAAACGCATGGTTCATTTATACTCGCCGCCCATGTCGGAATCCTCGGAGACCCCCGCAACGCCCGCGAGAAAGATCGGACGGTTCATCCGTCTCGGCCTTGCGTTGATCGCGATCGTGCTTGTGGTCGCTGCATTCGCCCGCGTGATCTATCGCACCGCGACCTCCGGCGAGCATGGCGCCAACGACATCGTGCTCACGGTCATGCACTGGTCCGGCGAGGGCGGACAGGAAGAAGACAAGATCGTCGAAGATTCGCTGCGCGCGTTTGAAGCTGCGAATCCCGGTGTGCGCGTGAAGCGCCTGAATCCTGGCGACGCGGGCAGCTTCTACACGAAGTTGCAAACGATGATGGCCGCGGGCGAAGCGCCCGACGTCTTCTACGTTGGCTACGAGCGCGTGGCGAACTTTGCGAGCCTCGATCTTCTTCGCGGGATCGACGAATTCGTGGCCCGGGAAGAAGAAGCGCGCAAGTCGGGCGACACGAATGCGCTCGACCTCGCCGCGTTCTACCCACAAACGGTGGATGCCTTCCGCTTCGACGGCCGACGCGTCGGCACGGGCACGCTCTACGGCATCCCGAAAGATTTCACGACCGTCGGCTTCTACTACAACAAAGATCTCTTCCGACAAGCGGGGCTCGCCTTTCCGTCAAACGCGTGGACGTGGGACGACTACATCGCGGCGGCCCGCAAACTCGGTGAACTACCCGGAATCACCGGCAGCGAGTTCGTGACGTGGCCCGTGATGGTGCGCACCTACTTGCGCACCGAAGGTTGCGAAGCGATTGACGACAATCTCGAGAACATTCGCGTTGCAGAGCCAAACTCTGTCGCCGCGCTTGAGCGTCTGCGCGCGTGGCGTCACAACGAAGAGAACACGCTGACCAGCGGCAAGAGCAAAATCGCCACAGGTGCAAGCGTGTTTCTCGGCGGCAAAGTCGGCATGGCGGGCCCGTTTGGCCGTTGGGTCGTTCCGAGTTACCGCAACATTCCAAAGGCAGGCGAAGCGAACGGCTTTGAGTGGGACTTTGCGCCGCTTCCCAAGGGAAGCGCCGAAGCAAACTGCGTGCTGACCGTGAGTTGGTCGATGGCACGCGACACGAAGTACCCCGAAGAATCGTGGAAACTCATCAAGTGGCTGACCGACGCGAAGAGTCAAGCGGCGAACGCGCGGCTCGGCCTTGCGATTCCCACGATGAAATCGGTCGCGGAAAGCAGCGCGTTTCTCGATGCGACCTTGCCGCCCGCGAACAACCAAGGCTATCTCGACGCGATTCCAGAGTCGGTCGTCGTCGGCTGGCCTGCCGATCCAACGTTTGAGCAGATTCTCGGTTCGACGATGGATCAAGGCCTGAAGACAGGCGACCTCACGATCGCGCAAGCGGTCGAACAATTCAACGAGAAATGGAACGCGCACGTCGCGTTTGTCCCGGGCGGCGTGCGACCCGAACCCGTGCAGTGGAACACCTTCGCAACCATCGGCATCGCGCTTCTTGGTGGCGTACTTGCGGTGATCGCATGGCTCTTCTTGAGCGGACCGACACGTGCAAACACCCGCCGCGAAGAGCGCGCGGGCTTCCTGTTCGCGTCGCCGTGGGTGATCGGCTTCCTCATCTTCATGGCGTTCCCGATTCTGCTTTCACTCGTGCTTTCGCTCACGAACTGGAAAGGCATCGGGCCGCTCTCCGGCGCAGATTGGGTCGGAACCGACAACTATGCGCAACTTCTCGCGCGCGACGGAAGATTTCATACCGCGTTTCAAGTGACGCTCTACTACGCGGCGATTGCTGTGCCGGGCGGACAATTCCTCGCACTTCTCGCGGCGGTCGTGATGATGCAGAAGGTGCGCGGTATCGCGTTCTTCCGCGCGGCGTGGTACTTGCCAAGCGTGCTCGCGGGCGTTGGCGTCTCGATTCTCTGGCGTTGGATCTTCGACAGCGAAGGCGGACTACTCAATCGCACGCTTGAATTCGTCGGCATTCCAGGCCCTGAGTGGTTTGGAAAAGACGCGGCGCTCTTCGGCCCGCCCGCATTTGCGATCATGAGTTTCTGGATCGTCGGTGGTTCGATGATGGTGTATCTCGCAGGTTTGCAGCAGATTCCACACGATCTCTACGAAGCCGCGGAAATCGACGGCGCAGGCCCCGTGCGCCGTTTCTTCCGCGTCACGCTCCCGATGCTCTCGCCCGTGATTCTTTTCAACTTGATCATGGCGGTCATCGGTTCTTTCCAAGTCTTCACGCAAGCGTTTGTGATGACGGGCGGCGAACCAGGCGACCTCACCCGCTTCTACGTGCTCTATCTCTTCAACAAAGCGTTTGAGCTTTACGACATGGGATATGCGAGCGCGATGGCGTGGATTCTGCTGGTCATCGTGCTTGTGCTCACGGCCATCATCCTGCGTACGAGTGCGCGTGTCGTCTACTACGAGAGTCTCAAGAAATGAAGCGCACTCCGCTGACCAATGCCATTCTTTGGTTCGTACTCATCATGGGTACGGCGGCGTTCATTTTCCCGCTCTGGTGGATGACGGTCGTCAGCTTCGAAACGCCACAACGCGCGGAGGCTGCGATCACAGGAAGCGCTGGCATCGCGCTTTTCCCGCCAAATCCGCAATTCGCAAACTACGCCAACGCCGTGCGTGAAACAGGCAGCGTGCCGTGGATGGGCTTCGTCGACGCACTTTCGAACTCGATCGTTGTCACCGTGCTCGTCGTCCTCGGCACAGTCATTTCATCGAGCGCCGTCGGCTACGCGTTTGCGCGCCTTCGTTTCCGCGGCCGAAATCCGCTGTTTCTCGTCATGCTCGGCACGATGATGTTGCCAGGCCAAGTGACGATGATCCCGCTCTTTCTCCTCTTCCGACAGTTCGGATGGATCGACACGATCATGCCGCTCGTCGTGCCCGCGTTCTTCGGAAACGCGTTCTTCATCTTCATGTATCGACAGTTCATCGCGCAGATTCCGGAGTCACTTGTCGAAGCCGCACGCGTCGACGGACTTGGGCATGTCGCGATTTGGTGGCGCATCATTTTGCCGCTTTGTCGTCCCGTGACAGCGATTTGCGCGGTGTTTACGTTCATCGGCACGTGGAACGATTTCCTCGGGCCGCTTATCTACTTGCATTCCGATGAATCAGCGACACTCGCAGTCGCCCTCAACGGGTTCAAGAACCAGTACGGCGGGCTCGAAGATGTGCATCTCTTGATGGCGCTCTCCGTGCTCACCATGATCCCCTGCATTGTTCTCTTCATCGCAGCGCAGAAGACCTTCGTCGAAGGTCTCGCGCGTGGCGCGGTGAAAGGTTGAGGTATCCGCGATGGCGAATGTGACGCTCACCAAAGTTGGCAAGGTCTACACAGGCGATGGCGGCGCGAGTTTCCGCGCTGTCGATGCCGTCGATCTCTCGATCAAAGACGGCGAATTCTGTGTTCTTGTTGGGCCATCGGGCTGTGGAAAGAGCACGACGTTGCGCATGATCGCTGGGCTCGAAGAGATCTCGGAAGGTTCGCTTGAGATCGACGGAACACTCGTGAACGATGTTCCCGCGAAAGATCGCGACATTGCGTTTGTCTTTCAGAACTACGCGCTCTACCCGCACCTCACCGTCGCGCAGAACATCGCGTTTGGATTGGAAACGCGTCGCGCCCACCGAAGTGGCTTGGTCGCGGCACTGACAGGCGCAGGCAGCGCGCGAAGAGACGAATCGCAAGCGATCCATGCGCGTGTTGCCGAAGTTTCAAAGACGCTTGGTCTCGACGCGCTGCTCCATCGCTATCCGCGCGAACTTTCGGGCGGACAGCGGCAACGCGTGGCGGTTGGCCGCGCGATTGCGCGCGATCCAAAGGTCTTTCTCTTCGATGAACCACTCTCGAATCTCGACGCACGCCTGCGCATCGAAACGCGCACGGAGTTGCGCATGCTGCATCGGCGTCTCGCGGCGACGATCGTCTACGTGACGCACGACCAAGAGGAGGCGATGACGCTTGCAGATCGCCTCGTCGTCATGCACAAGGGCCGTGTGCAGCAAAACGCGAGCGCGCAAGAGTGTTACGAACGACCGGCGAATCGCTTTGTCGCAGGCTTCATCGGGACTCCACCGATGAACATCATCGATGGCCATCTCAAGGCTGGAACGTTCACCGCCAACGGCGTGGCGATCGCGCTTGGCGCGGAGTACGCGCGACTTGGTGATCGTGCGTGTGCGCTGGGTTTCCGCCCGGATCGCGTGAAGCTCGTCGCTCCAAACACTGCAGGAAGCGTCGCGGCATCGATCGCGGCCGTTGAGCGACTTGGTGATCGCACGGATATCGCGCTCGATACGTCGTGGGGACGGCTTGTCGCGCGGCTCGATGCGGATGTGGCACGTAGCCTCCGCGAAGGTGATGCTGCGGGCGTGTCGTTCGACAGCTCGCATGCGCATCTCTTCGAAGCCGGCGAGTGCGGCGGGCGTATTTGAGCGCTCGCGACTCGCTTCGCTTTCGCTCGCTCTGGTGTAGATCGCGCCAAAGGTCGCCGCCGCAGCGGCGACCGCGAAAGAAACGTCACATTCGCCGCCGCATCGTCGTTGCGAGCAATATCGCCGCAACGCCGACTCCAATTCCACCGGCGATTCCGTGCGCCGCGAATCCATCCAAAATCACCTCGTGCCGTAGCGAACTCAAAAGCTGCGCATGCACTTCGTTCAAATCAAGTGTTTCAGCGATCGACGAGGTCGCCTCGTCATGACGAATCGCCGCTGAGATCCTGGCCGCCATTTCATCGCTCCCACCTTCCGAACGCACACGCGTCGACATGCTCGACACCATGACCTCCGACACGATGAAAGACAACACGATGATCCCAATTGCCGATCCCGCCCCCGACATCGACGATCGCAACGCAGCGACCATGCGCGCGACCTTGGCATCTCCCAATTGCATCAAGGTTGTCGTCAGTGCAATCGAAGCGATTGTTGAGACAAATCCGTAAACGCACAGGATCGCAGCAATCGTGAATGGCGATCGAGCGAGCATCGGCCATGCACTCGCGACGAGCACGCCCGCTGTGGCCCACAGCGACCAGTGCGCAATCGTCATTGCACCTTTGCGCATCATCCAGCGACCCGCGGCGATTGCACCCACGACCCCCGTGCATTGCGCGGGAAGCATCAAACTTGCGGTCGCCAGCGGAGACTGCGCGTACCCGTATTGCAGCACAAGCATCACGTAGAAGTGCAGGTTGACACCAGAAAAAACCGCGAGTGCGATGAGCACTCGAGAAAAACCACGCACGCGGAATGCGTCCCATCGAAACGCCGGCCGAGCGACGCGACGACGCGCGAGCGCAAAGAGAGAAGCGAAGACCGCCGTCGCCGCGCACCACGCATAGAACTCTGGATTGAAATTGAAATCCACACCCTCGGCCAACGCTTGAACAGCAGAGAGAAGCACGAAGCCTGCTGCAAATGGCGTCCACAACTCAACGCGCTTCCTTGAATCTTGAGGCGGTTGAGTGAGCGAACCGCCGCGATCTGCCGTGCCTTGAGGCTCGGCCACCTTCGCGCGATCCCGCAGAAGCGCCCCACTCAGCAGCGTTGCGATGCCCGCAATAAGCCAAAAACCACCGAGTACGCGCCAGTCCTGCTTGGAGAGAACGAAGCCTGCGAGTAATGGCACCACGAGATACACGATCGGTGACATCATCCCGTAGCGCGCGAAGGCTCGTGCGCGGAGCGGACTCTCAGCAAACACCATCGCGATCGCAGCCAACGCAGAGATCGTCACGGCCACCCGAGCGAGCGCCACGAACGCAAGTCCAATGATCGCGCTCTCAATGATTGGCGCAAACATGACAAGGAACGAACCAACAATCATCAACGTTCCGCAAGCCTGAAACACAAGCGTCGGACCAAATCGCACTCCGATTGCCGCGATTGGAAACACGACCAGCATGGAGATGACGTCGGGCATTCGACGAAGTACCGCCATTTCGTTCGGATCTGCGTGGAGCGTCTGCTGCATGGGCATGACCATTTGCGGCAGCGTGGCGGGAACGATCATGGCCGCCGTTGTTGCAATACACGCCGCAATCAACGTGTTGCGCATGTGTGTGGTCATGCGCTCACTCACACCCATCGACCTCGCAATGGAACGCTCGCGGTCCAGCGTCGCCGCCACACCACAAACACCATCAGCGCGCCCAACATGCCGAGCGAAAATCCTGCGCAAACGTCGCTCACATAATGCGCTTGGACGAAGACCCGCGTTGAGATCCCACACGCGCCAAGCGCGAGAAAGAACCATCCGAATCGAGGGAAAAGCAACGCGAACATCATCGCGAGCGCGCCGAACGTCGTCGCATGTCCGCTTGGGAAACTGTTCACATCATGTCCGTAGCTGAACGGCGTGAAGCCGAAGAAGCCCGCCTCAAACAATCGTTCCGGCCGCGACTTTCCGAAGATCAACTTCAAAATGTTGCCCGCGAGTCCGCTGCCCGCGACCGCGACAAAGAACGCAAACGCCCAGCGTGCTGCGTTGTGCCACTTCGCAAGCGCGAATCCCCCGAACAAAACCGCGCTTCCGATCAGCCACCATGTACTTTCACCAACTTCTGTCGCCGCCTGGATCGCCGCGGATTTGTGGAGACTCTGCGCACGAGCCCAGTGGGCGACACGCTCGTCGACAAGAAAGTGTGCAGGAAGCACCAGCGCGAGCGGCGCCAACGCCACAATCCAGTGCCTGCGCGTGAGGGCGACGGAACCGTCGACGGAGGCGCGATTCGGATCAGCCACGCGACGCCCTCCTCATGCGGAAAGCGAAGACAATCATCGTCCACGCGGCAAATGCGAGCACGATCACAACGGGCGTCGGCCCAGTCCAACCACGTCCTTCGGCGATGCGCAGCGCAAGCAGCGAAACCATCGCCACAAGCGCGCCACAACCGATCGATGGAAGCAGCGTTCGAATCACATCGCCTGCCGTTGCTCCCACCACGCGAAGCGCGAAAAGCAGCGAAGCGACCGCGCAAACCCCGTGTGCGATGGCGAATGCCGCGGAGAATCCAACAGCCCCCCAACGCGCGGTCGCGGGGACTCCAACCGCGATCATCGCGGCGAGCCGAATCAGCATCGCAATGCGATCGAGATCTGGTCGGCCAACGCCCCAAAACAGTGCCCCGCACGAACTCGCGATGACGGAGAACCAACTCGCGATCGCAAGTAGCGCGACCAGCCCGGTCGGCCCCGCATACTCAGAGCCGTAGACCACCGTCGGAACTCGTCCATCGAGCACGGCAACCGCCGCAACCGCCGGCATCACCAAGAGCGCCACGCCAGAGACCGCAAGCAGCCACACGCGACGAAGCCGCTCGCGATCGTCGCGAATGTGCGCATATGCCGGCGCGAGCACCGTGCCGAAAACCGGCAGCGCGATTTCACTCGGCAACGAAGTCAATCGTTGCGCGAGCGTGAACACACCGAGCGTCGCGAGATCAGCCGCACGACCAATCACAAAGGCTGGCATCTGCACGAAGAGTGCGATCAGAAACGGAATTCCAGCAGCCCGCGCAGCGAATGCGCGAAGTTCGAGTGAGGCCTCGGCGTCAGAGGTGAGATCGATCCGCCGAGGGACGAGGAGCCAACCAGTCGCCGTGGCAGCGATCGCCGACGCAAGCGTGCCGATCGCGAGTGCCAACGCGCCGAATCCCATCATCGCACCCAAGATGGAGACGGAAATCTGCACGAGTCCGCTCGCAAAGAGCGAAATCGAAAGTGGCGCAAGACGCAGTTCTTTGCGCTCGCTGTGCACCCACGGATTGGTGAGTCCTGCAAAAAGCGAAGTCGCTGCGACAATTCGAACGAGCGCGGTCAAATCATCGCGCTCGAAGTACCAATCGATCAACGGCGCTGCGAGAAAGATGCCGAGCGAAAGCAGGAATCCCCGCACCGCGGTGATTCGTAAGGCTGCGCCCAAGAAGCGCGGATCGCTGCTGCGCGTACTCTGCGCGATCGCTTGATCAACACCGACGTAGGTCAGCGCTTCGACCATGCCCGCAACGGCCATGACCGCAGCGAGCGCACCAAAGTCACTCGGTGCAAGCATGCGCGCAAGCACCACGCTCGCAAGAAATCGAAGCCCGCGATCGGAGAGCCGTGCCGCGAATTGCCACGTGGCCGCGCGAGTCGTCTTCGCACGCAGGCTCATGCGAGCCACGCGCTCGCGCTGCGGCATTCGAAGAATCGTTGTCTCAAACTCATCCTCATCGCAGGAGAGTCTAACCGCGAGGGAATTCGCCGTTACTCCGTTGGTTCACGGCCTTCGCCGCGACGCGCGCGCAACTGCTCTTCGACCAGTCGCAACAGTCGAGTGGTTTCAGCGCGCCCCGTCTCGACGTCGTTCGAAAGCCTCGAGACCAACTGTTCCAACTGTTCAATCCGCGCGGACGCAGGGGCCTGTTGAGCACCCTCGCCTGCGGGTGCGGTTCCAGATACGGCCGCGAGCGACGGATCAAGCGAACGATCAGGCGATCGCACGGGAAATTCCGAGGCGGCTCTCTCCATCGATGGAGAGCGCGCAGCGCTCATCCCATCCGCTGCAAGCTCCTCCGCTGCGAACTCATCGAAATCGATGCTCTGTGCGCGGCGCGCGTACCGCGCCTTCCGGGGCTGTTGAGAAAGACTGAGCAGCCGTGCGAGAATGAGTTCCTCGCGTGTGCGTTCGCCCGTCGAAGGCTCCAAATCCGATTTCGTTGCGATCAAACGCTTGGCGGCATCCGGTTCGTCGCGCTTGCGACGCGGCGAGCGCTGCACAAGCTCCGCGCGGTCTTCAGCAAGGTCGCCGACTGCCTTCTGCGCGAGCCAACCAGCCCATCGCGCGAGCTCAAATCGATAGAGGCGCGGCGGGCGTCCCCGTTGTTCAACTTCGTGTGATTCACCCGCATCCACAAGGACCCCGCACTCCATGAGATCCGAGAGGCGCCGACGAAAATTGCTTGAACTCTCAACCTCTCGACCCGCCGCCACAGCAATCTGCGAGACCGCGAAACGCAGTTGATCGATCGTGAAGAGTTCGGGGAGCATCGAGGCAATCAGCGGGCGCTCGAGTGGACGCGACGCACGCTCGATCACCTCTGCAGAAAGCGCTCGCAAGCGCGTTGCGTCGCCGACGAGTTGATGGACCATTGGATCCGCGGCGAGTGCCTGCCGAAACGCTCGGTTCGCCTCCGCAACCAAACTCGGATCGCGAAGCTCCCTCGACAATCGCTCCAATGCACCCGCGTTCGGCCGGGCATGCGCGAGGAGAGTTTCAAGTGCGTGCCGCGGAACAGATCCCGTCGCCCACAGCGGAATCACCACACGGTCAAGACTGAACATGCGCGGAATGAGCGCGCGAATGCTCGTGATATTCGTGCCCTCCGGAAGTTCAGCAAGCGTCGCACGGCGAATGACCCGCGCGAACTCTGGTTCGGAGTCGGACACCGCGCGCTCGATCGCATCACGATCGCCTCCACGCTCTCCGCGCCCCGCAAGACCCGCATGCAGCATCAAGTCCTGCACGCGAATCCTCACACCGCCGACCGTGACGATGTCACCCTCTGGCGTCAGCAGAAAGATGACCAACGCCGCGTGAAGTTGAGAGGTGGGTAAGCCCATCGAGTTGAAACAAACGAATTGGCAGAAGCGAGCTGGCAGAGTGGCGTTGTGGAGCAGACGAGAGGCTAAACGCGGTGGGACGGGAGCAGCACGCCTCGTCGCACCGCCCACGAAGGCCGAGTATCGCGATTGCGACGTGCCACGCGGGCGAGTTTCGAAGCCTAACCCCCTTTTTCTCAGATTCCACTCGAAGCACTTGACTTCTTCTCTTTGATGAATAAAGTGGCGTCTTCACGGCGGCGCTCAGGCGGTGAGTCACTTCCCGAGCCAACCCCAAGGCTTTCAACGAGGTCCAGGCGGAGTAGGACTGAACGCTCCGTTACTCGGCCCTCGCGCGAATCGCAGTATTGGGCGGACCCGTCGACGTAGATTGATTCAGATCGGTTTTGAGTGAGATGGTTTGGTCTGGAAGGTGATGCGAGGCACGCATGTGTCGCGCATGTCTCACGGATGTATCGCGTGATTTACCGCGTGAATCACATAGTAATCGAGTCAGATATCGCAATATTCGGCAAATTTCTCCCCGAACTGCGCGCGTCAGAGTACCGCTGAAACGATCGTCAGGCGCAGTCGTTTGAGAAGCTCGAGTCGGTTGAACGGATGTTTCCAAGCCGTGTGGTTTGGACGGCGGTCGCACGCACCCCTAGCCTGCGCACCGCGAGGGTCATCACAAAACTCCGCCCCATGGCGGGAAAGGAATCAGGCATGACGACGGTCGCACATCGCTTCGCTGCAGATTTTCTCTCATTTGATAAGAATAATCCGAGCCAGGATGCTACAGCCGCAGAGCCAAGCGGCACCCACGCCCCTGCTCGTGCCCGCACACGCGCCATCTCGCTCGCCGGCGGCTTGGACTTTGTGTTCGTCCACACGGCCGCCTGCCCGCCGAGCGCGCAATCCGTTCGCCTCTTCACGCATCAGAAGAGCGGCCCCTCCACCCACACGAAGGCGGTTGACCCCACGTTCGGAAAGCCTGGCCGCACAACGGCCGCCTCAGAGAGCGGCCAGTTGGTGATCGAGGAGACGTCGAGCAGCGGTTCGGTGCCAAAGCTCATCGCGCGAAATCCCACGTCCTTCGACTATCTCCTCCTCGCCGGACAGATCGTCCGCGGCGGCAAGCAAAACCGCGGCATCAACGCCGACATCCTCATCGGGGCAAACTCGTCGATTGAGATTCCCGTGACGTGTGTCGAGCAAGGTCGGTGGAGCGATGCCGGCAGCAACGACTTCTCGAACGACTTTTCTCACGGCGGCTTCGAACCACCGAGTGTTCGGAGCGCGAAAATGCGGTCGGTGCACGCTCGGCGGCGCGTCGGCGGTGCCGCAATCGCCGATCAATCCGCGGTGTGGGACGAAATCAGCGTGATGCAGAACGCAGTGCGCGCGGACAGCGCGAGCAATGACCTCCTCGAGTCCATTACCCATGCTCGCGTCGCGCGAGAGTCGTCGCACACTCAAGCGCCCGATCGCTCTCGCATCGAACGACTCGCCGAACTTGATCGAACGCTTGCGGTACTTGAGGAGCAACGCCGTGGGCTCCTTCGCGCTCTGCAAGACGTCTCTCCAGAGAATCCTGCACGATTCGATGAGCTGCGCGTATCTCTGCTGGAGGTGGAGCAGCGTTCCAGCGCGCTTCGCAAAGAGCAATTGCAATCGCTGCGTCGGCCAACGATTCCTCCACACGTCGTGCGAGCCGAATCCATGCACCAAGCGGATATCGCGGCGAAGGGTGCATGCGGTCTTTTGCTCTTCTTCCACGGCAACTTCGTTTCCGGCGACATTTTCGCCAATCCCGATTGGTTCGCCTCTCTCTACGGCGACTTGCGCGATGCGGCGCTCCTGTCGTGGGATGTCCTCCATTGTCAAGATGCGGCGCAATCGCGCAGAACCTCGAGGGGAGCGACGTTCCCTGTCGAACAAACAGCGCGGACGATTCTTCGGGATGCGCTCGCCGGCGATTGGGATGAACGCAAGAGTATTGGCTCTGGTAGGTCGCTCATCCTGAACCATCCGTTCATCGAGAGTTCGATGATCGTGGGCAACGAGGACACGCCGCTGCACATTCTGCTCGGCACGACGCACGACGCCGCGTCGCGTGGCCCGCGAACATCGCGTCGACTCCGCAGTTTCCTTCCGACTGAACTGATGGAAGGAGACGAAGGACATGTCGATTGAACGCCGCGTAGTTCCAGCGCATGCGTTCGAGAAGCTGTAGGCAGCGAAAGCGACGCAGCATTGACGCAGAACAACTCGGGGGTCGAGATCGCTTCGAATGCGCTAGGAGCCTGAACATCGGGCTCCGTTGGGGGATGTGCGGCGCATTCGGGCGCGCGTGGCCGGGTGGCAACACCCGGCCGCGCGTCATTTTTGGCGCTCCACCGCGCCGACTCGCCTTCCCATGTTCGCCTGTCGGGCATCTACCCCAATCGGAGCGGAACATCACTTCATCAAGCGAGCCGTCGAGAAACCCTGCCGATGGTCGGCGCGCAGACCGGAGTCCTTATGCGCGCGAACGAATCAACGACGAACCAATCCTCAATCCCCACATCCGCTCATTCCGCGCCGACGAACGGCGCTTTGGTCGCAAAGGAAAACAGCCCACAACCGACACGTCGTTGGTGGCATGGGCTCGGTCCAAGAACGTTCCTCGGTAGCGTCGCGGCGGTTGTTGCGTCGAGTCTCGCAATCGGCGTTGCCTCGACCACGCTTGCAGAACACGCGCTCCTCGACGAACGACGCGCGTCCTTCGAAGCGACGCTGACCGCCCGCGCAGCAAGCCTTGAGGAGTACCTCGCGACGATGCGCGCGCACGTGCAAACGATCGCTGCGGAACCATCGACACTCACGGCGCTTCGTGCATTTGAGACGGGATTCAACAGCGCCGCGGCCGAAGCTGCCAGTGCTGGATTGCAGCCTGAGAGTTCGGCGGAGCGCATTTCTGAGCACCACGAGCGCGAACTCGCGACGCGATTCCGCGATGGCGGGCTCGCATGGAACGGCGCGAGCGCGCTGATTCCTGCCGATCCGAACGCACGCGTCTTGCAAGATCTCTACATCGCGCGCAATACGAACCCCGTGGGCTCGAAACATCTCCTCGATGCCGCAAACGTGGCGCTCGCCTACGACCGCGCGCACGCTGAGCACCATCCGCGCATTCGCGGAGTGCTTGAAGCATTTGGGTATTACGACATCTTCCTCTTCGATCAGGATGGACGCCTCGTCTACTCGGTCTTCAAAGAAACCGACTTCGCGCAATCCACATCGCAAGGCTTCATCGCGAACACCACACTCGCAAACCTCGCGCGAGCGACCATCGCATCGAAGCCCGAGGCAGTGCAGGCAAATGCTTGTGATTTCGCGGCCTACGCACCGAGTTACGGCGCGGAGGCTGGCTTCATTGCAGCACCACTCGTTGAGCGCGTCACCGGCGAGAACGGCAACGTCACGTCACGCATCGTCGGCGCGGTTGCGGTGCAAGTGCCGATTCAACGTCTCGACGCGATGTGCGGTATCGCCGCTGGACTTGGTGCGACCGGCGAAGTTGCCCTCGTTGGCGAAGATGGCGCGTATCGCACGAATCTGCGCCTCGCGAAAACGGCGACCGCCGGAACCGCCAGTGATTACGGCGAGATCACGACGAGTGCCACGCGCGGAGAAAGCGGCTTCGTCGAGCGCGATGTCGCAGGTGTTCCGTCGATCGTCGCGTTCGCACCGTTCGACTTTCTCGGCAAGAAGTGGGCGATTGTCGGCTCCATCGCACGCGCGGAGGTCTTAGCGCCCGTCGTCACCTTGACGTGGTGGATCGCAGGCGTTGCGCTGACGGCGATCGCTTTGGTCACCTGTGCAGCTGTTCCGCTGGCGCGCTCGATCGGTCGTCGCGCAGGCACGACTGTCCGCTCCATCGAAGCACTCGCCGCTGGCGATCTCTCGACGCGCATCGACGATCGCGGACGTGATGAGTTCGGCGCGATTGCGACGGCGGTGAATACGCTTGGCCACTCACTTTCAAACTCGATTTCAAGTGTTCGGAGCAGCGCCGACGAACTCGCAGGCGAAGCGTCGACGCTCGCCAGCGCCAGTGAATCACTCGCCAGTGTCGCAAGCGGACAAGCCGCAAGCATTGAAGAAATGTCCGCTGCTGTCACCGAATTGCGCGAGCAAACCGCACGTACCAGCGAGGAATCTTCGGCCGCACGCGAGCGGACTACGCGTGGTGCGAAGGACGCGGCGACGGCGAAATCTGCAGTCGACGGGCTTGAGCACTCGATGGGCGAGATCGACCACGCCGCGCGCGAAATCGGCCAAATCGTACGTGTCATCGATGAAATCGCGTTCCAAACCAATCTGCTCGCGTTGAACGCTGCTGTTGAAGCGGCGCGCGCGGGCGAAGCAGGTCGCGGCTTCGCGGTGGTTGCACAGGAAGTTCGCGCGCTCGCCACGCGATCTGGCGAAGCTGCACGCAAGACGACCGAACTCGTTTCGAGTGCAAGCGACCGCGTCGCACGCGGCGTGAACTTCTCGCATGAGGTTCGCACCGCGCTTGAACAGATCGTTTCGATCTCGTCGGAAGTCGCGCGTGCCGTCGATACGATCGCTCAAGCTCAGAGCGAACAACTCTCGGGAATCACGCAACTCGACGCGGGAATCGCGGAAATCTCACGCACCACACAAGAGGCCGCCGGACAAAGCCAGCAAGTCGCTGCGACAGCACGGCAATCGTCGGAAGAAGTGGAAACACTTCGCGGCTCTGTCGCACGATTCAAGATCGAGAACCTGAAGGTCCAACGGGCGGCGTAACGCGACCGACCGCGCGGCGGTTCGCGCCCTTCGCACCAACGTTCGCATCACCGAGATCTCGACGCGCGCGTTCGACTGCCTGCATGAGTCGCGCGACAACGTCGGGATGCGCGGCGGCGACATCTCGCGACTCGCGCGGATCGAGTGCCAAGTTGTACAGCGCAAGCGGAACATCGCGCTCGACGTACGGTGTTTCGCGGCCGTCGACACCACCAAGATTTCCGTCGAGTGTGCGCGATCGATGCGGAAGACAGAGTTTCCAATCACCTTCCATCACCGCTTCAAGTCGATTGTCGTGGTAGTAGAAGAGAAACGTCTCTTGCGTCGGCTGCGCCGAAGGATCACAACGCCAAATCTTGCGCGCGTCGCGGCCGTCGATCGGGCGATCGACCGATGCGGGCGGCGCACCGATCACACCAGCGAGCGTCGCGAAAATGTCGATCGTCATCCACGGCACTTCGGAAACAGCACCCGCAGGAACTTCGTTCGGCCAACGCATGAGACAAGGCACGCGCACGCCGCCTTCGAAGGTGGTGCCCTTTCCTTCGCGCAAGCCGCCCGTTGAACCTGCATCTGAACCGAAGGAAAGCCACGGGCCGTTGTCTGACGTCACGAGCACAATCGTTTCGTTTGCGACGCCCGTTCGATCGAGCGCATCGAGCACCGCACCGAGCGACGCATCGAGTTCGCGCATGACCGCTGCGTACAAATCACGACGAGCCTTTGGTGCAAACTTCGCCGACACCGCGAGCGGCGTGTGCGGTTGTGGATGCGCGAGATACGCAAAGAACGGGCGCTCCGCCGCGCTGTTTCGCTCGATGAAGTCGACCGTGCGCGCAGTGCACTGCGCGGTCAGCGCGGCTTGATCGTTGAGATCACGCACGTAGCCGGCGACTTCGAGTCCATCCATCAACGGCAACTCAGGAAACTCGCGGTTCGGGAATCGCGGCTTCCACATGTCGTTCGAGTAGGGAATGCCGAGGTACTCCTCGAAGCCGTGATGGATCGGATTGAACTCCGGCAGATGCCCGAGGTGCCACTTGCCTGCGATCAGCGTGGCGTAGCCTTGCGCGCGGAGCATCTCTGCGAGCGTGCGTTCCTCTGCCGCGATGCCAACCTTCGCATCGGGGAAGAGCGCACCGGAGATTCCGATGCGATTCGGGTAACAGCCCGTCAACAGCGCCGCTCGCGACGCGCTGCACACGGGTTGCGCGGTGTAGAACCGCCGAAACGCGGTGCCCTCCCGCGCGAGCCGCGCGAAGTTCGGCATCTCGCGCGTGTACGCAGGGCGATCCTCGTCAGAGACCGAGAACCCGGGCATGTCGCCCCAGCCCATGTCGTCGAAGTACACGAGCACAACGTTCGGAGTCGCAGGCCTTGCGGCATCCGGGCGCGGGTTTGCAGCATCTTGGCGCGTGCGATGGTCGGTTGAGCCTTTCGAGA
Source organism: Planctomycetaceae bacterium (assembly GCA_027483065.1). Classification (GTDB taxonomy): domain Bacteria; phylum Planctomycetota; class Phycisphaerae; order Phycisphaerales; family SM1A02; genus QWPT01. The sequence continues at coordinate 615 of JAIXVI010000069.1, read as the reverse complement.
TATCAGCGCTCGCGCTCGAAGAAACAGGCGCTTTCTCCGCGGAGACGCATCCCTGCGCGAGGGCCGCCGCGGCGAACAAAATCGCACATGCAGGAACCCGAGCGGCTGATCGCACCAAACGCGCAACGCGCAAGCCACGCAGGAAGAGGCGCGTTGAGTCAGAAGTCTGCCGCGGATTTTCCTGAGTCATTTCGAACACCGTACCGCGGGACGGCCTTGCCCCGTCGCTCTTCTCGCGGATACTGCGAGGATGTCAGCTGCGGAATCGTCCACCTCGCATGCGACCTCGCCTTCCTCGCACGATGCGCGGCGATCTCATTCGACTGCCAAGCGCGCATTCTTTGCGGCGATCCCGGTCGCACTGGTGGTCGCAGGTGCCGTACACGTCACGCGCGCCGATCAAGATCGCGCTCCCGCAACTGAAACCCACGCTGATTCGGGTGTTGCGCAAACCGTTTCTGCGATGACGAACCCGATCGCGCCCCGCGTCGACCCCGCGACGTTCCGGCCGCTTCCCGAGAAGACCGCGCGTCACGCGACCCATTGGGCGTACCAAGCGATGTCGCGACCAACGCCGCCGACGGTGCTCTTCGAGCGCTGGGCGCGCAACGACAT
>JAIXVI010000125.1 GCA_027483065.1 Planctomycetaceae bacterium | reverse complement strand
TGAGATCCCGCACGCAGCGCACGCGCAAGTGCGCGACGACTGCGCCAACGCGCAACACCTTCGACCGTCGGGAACACGCTTCCGAGCGACTCTCCGTCGGGCGTAAACGGCGCGCGCGTTGCGGTGATCGGCCAGTTCGCGCCGCATTCTGTGCAGGCACAGAGCGGCGTTTCTGCAAAGTCGTCGACACCGTTGCGCGGCGGTTGCACTGGCGACGCACCGCGCAACGCGTGCCCACACGCTGCACAGAAGCCAAGTTCAAGCAACGGCACTGTTGCCTTCGAGCCACGATGGCGGAAGACGAACCACCAGCGCATCGCGGTGTACGCGACCGCCGCCACAGCGAATGGCATCAGACCGAGAACCCGACCGTCATAGCGACTGGCTGGCACGCCACCGCTGGCGGAAAGGAAGTCGGCGAGCCCATAGATGCCGAAAACGAGTACTCCCGCGCACGTCGCTGCAATCGGCGCGTAGCGAAGAAGAATGTGATCCTCGAGCACGACGTGGAGTTCGGGCTCGGCCGAGGCGCTCGCATCTCCATGTCGCCGCGTCTTGCGCGCAATCGCGGCGTACGCCGCGCGCGTTCCCGGCTGGTCAAGATCGGGCGCGGGCGCGTGCCGAAACGGCGCAAACTCTCGCGGTACGCCCGAAGCATCGACGAACCCGCCCTCGCGTGATTTCGCCTTCGTAAGCATCGAAGAAATCGGGTCGTTCATAGCCGATGCGCCGGATCTCTTTGCTCTCCCTCATCGCGAAGCGGTGATGTCACGCGCACGCGCACGCAGCATTTGCATCAATCGAGCGGTCGACCGTCCCAACGGACAAATGCTTCAATCGCCGCGTATTCCGCCAGTCCAAGCGAGTCGTAGAGCTTCGCCGTGTTCGCGTTGCGTTGCTCGGCGCGCTCCCAGAACTCGCGTTCATCGGCTCCTGGGAAGAGCGCGCGATCCTTCTGCGATTGATGCTTGAAGATCGCGGTGCGCTTGCGGGCGACTTCGTCAGGCGAGAGCGGCACGGCCATTTCGGTTTGCTCAACATCCCACTCTTGCCATGCGCCGCGGTAGAGCCACGTCGTGCAGTGCTTCGCCCATTCGTCATGCTCGCATTCGCGAAGTGCGCGGAAAATCGCGGCCAAACACACGCGGTGCGTGCCGTGCGGATCACTCAAGTCACCCGCCGCGTACACCTGATGCGGCTTCACTTGGCGAAGAAGTTTCTTCACGATCTCGATGTCATCGAGGCCAAGCGGCTTCTTCCGCACACGACCCGTTTCGTAGAACGGCATGTCGAGGAAGTACAAGCGATCTTCAGGAACGCCGCAGTAAATGCCCGCGGCCTTCGCTTCGCCACGACGAATCAAGCCCTTCAAACGCTGCACTTCCGGAGCGTCGACTTCGCCCGCGCGCTTCGCCTTCAACTTGCGCGTGATGTCGTGTTCCATGCGCTCCGTCTTCGCGCCTTCAAAACCGAACATGCCGTTGAAGTCCGAAGCGAAGTCGAGGAAGCGCAGTGCTTCGGCATCGAAAACCGCGATGTTTCCCGAGGTTTGATACGCGACGTGTACTTCATGGCCTTGGTCGACCACGCGAATGAACGTGCCACCCATCGAGATGACATCGTCATCAGGATGTGGCGAGAAGATCAAGACGCGCTTCGGGAAGATCTCGTCTTCGGGACGATTGATGTCGCCATCTTGCTTGTGCGCCGCAGGCTTTCCACCGGGCCAACCCGTGATCGAGCGCTGAAGACCGCGGAAAACCGCGCGATTGAGGTCGTAGGCATTGCCGCGACCGGCAAGAAGATCTTGCAAGTGATGCTCGTTGTAATCCTCGGCAGTGAGCTTGAGAATCGCCTTTCCCGTCGTGCGCGCGAGCCAAATGACGGCCTTACGCGCGAGCGCGTCGGTCCAGTCGAGATCGTGATTCGCGCTTGCCCACGGCGCTTTGCAGCGCTCGAGTTCCGCAGCAGCCGCGAGATCGAGATAGACCTGCGCGTTCGCATGTTCTTGCAAGAAGCTCGCCGCGATCGAGTTCGTCACCGCGCCTTCGATCGCGCGTGCAACGACGGGTGCCTTACCCTCGCCAAACGCAATCATCACCACGCGCTTTGCTTCGAGAATCGTTCCAACGCCCATCGTGACTGCGCGCGTCGGCACGTTCTCTTCGCCGAAGAAATCACTCGCGGCATCTTTACGCGTGACACGATCGAGCGTGATGAGACGCGTGCGGCTCGTGCGTGACGAACCTGGCTCGTTGAAACCGATGTGACCCGTGCGGCCGATGCCGAGGATCTGAAGATCAATGCCGCCCGCAGCCTTGATTTCGCGCTCGTAGCGCTCGCACATCGCGCGCACGTCGTCTTCCGCCGCGAGGCCATTCGGAATGTTCGTATGAGCAGGATCGATGTCAACGCGATCGAAGAGATGCTCGCGCATGAAGCGGTGGTAACTCTGCAAATCGGCTGGCTGCATCGGCCAGTATTCGTCGAGGTTGAACGTGATGACGTTCTTGAACGACAAGCCTTCTTCGCGATGGAGTCGCACGAGCTCGTCGTACACGCCGGTCGGCGTCGAACCAGTCGCAAGGCCGAGGACGCACTTTTCACCGGCGCGCGCTTTCGCGCGAATGAGGTCGGCGATTTCGCGCGCGACGGTGGCGCTGACGTCTTTCGCACGCTCGATGACGCGCGTCGGGATCTTCTCGGCGGGCGAGGCGATTTCCCAGTAGGCGGGAGTCTTGTTCGAGTTCGTGGCGGACGTGGACGACAACGTGGAAAGCTTGGCGTTGTTGGATTGCACGTTCATTGGTGGCACGTTCAATGATTGCACGTCGATGGAGTGCACTGGGGACGTCGCGTCTAGGGAGGTGCTCATGGTGAGGAATCCATGGTGGGAGTCCATGGAAAGGAATCCATGGTGAGGAGTCCATGTTGAGAAACTTATGGTGCGCCCGCGATGCTAGCGGAAACCGCCGCCGCGCACCGTTTCGACGCACCGTTCGGATCGCACGACTGTTAGATCATGCGTGCTGCGGCGACATACGCCTCGTACGCGCTACGGACCTCGCGCATCGAATCGCCCGCGAACTTGTCGAGGAACGCTCGTGCCACTTCGAACGCGACCACGTTCTCCATGACCACGCTCGCCGCCGCCACCGCGCTCACGTCGCTGCGTTCGTAGGCACTCTGCACGGGCTCGTGCGAACCGAATTCGACACTCGGCATGCCGCGCAGCAACGTCGAAATCGGCTTCATCGTGCCGCGCACGACAATCGGCATGCCGTTCGTCATTCCGCCCTCGAGACCGCCCGCGTTGTTTGTCGGTCGCTCGTACCCGAGGCTCGAAGTCGCCGCACGCGCCGCGTCGTACTGAATCGGGTCATGCACAGCGCTTCCGAATCGCGCGCCGCACTCGCGTCCGAGGCCGATCTCGACCGCCTTGAACGCTTGAATTCCCATGACCGCGAACGCGAGCCGCGCATCGAGGCGATCGTCCCAATTCATGCAGGAACCAAGGCCTGGCGGGCATCCAAGGACGTGCACCTCGCACCAACCGCCGACGGTGTCTTTCTCGGTCTTCGCGCGGTGAATCAACTCGACAAGCCGCGCGTCGGTCGCTGCATCGGGGCAGTACACCTCGCTCGCATCGCGCGCGGCGGTGAGTGCATCAAGCGTTTCGGCACGTACGTCGGGCGAACACCACGCGTCGCACGCGCCACGCACGAATCCGAAGACGCGAATCCCAAACGCATCGAGCACGCTGCGCGCGACCGCGCCCGCCGCGACGCGCGCGGCCGTTTCGCGGGCACTCGCGCGTTCGAGTGTGCCGCGGCAATCGGGCACCAGATACTTCAAACTGCCCGCGAGATCCGCATGACCAGGCCGTGGACGCGTGACAGGTGGCGTCTTCACAGCATCGTCGATGCGGTTGTCACGATTCACCACGCGCAGCGCGATCGGCGAACCAATCGTGCGCCCTTGTCGCAATCCACCGAGAAATTCGGCGAGATCGGTTTCGATCTTCTGTCGCGCACCACGGCCGTATCCACCCTGTCGTCGCGCGAGCTCAGCATTGACACGTGCCGCATCGATCTCGACATCGCTTGGCATTCCGTCGATGATCGCGACAAGCGCGGGGCCATGCGATTCACCGGCGGTTTGGTAGCGAAGTGGTCGGGACATGCGGTTTCTCGAAAGCGTGAAAAGTCAAGCGTGTGTGCGCGACGCTTCCCGCACGCAGCTCACGGCGCCGCAACCGCGCGCCACAACGAGCCAGGATTTCCGCGCTCTTGGCCACCATTGAACGTCGAGAAAATCATCGTGCGATCAGCCATCTCATCGATGCTTGAGATGAGTTCGCCGCGCGCGCGCGTGATGACCGTCGGCTTTGTGGGCTTGCCATCGATCATGCGAATTCCCCACACCGTGCCGTATTGGAAATCCGCGTAGACGTAGACGCCGTCGAGATTCGGAATCGCCGTGCCGCGGTAGACCACGCCGCCCGTCACGGACACGCCCTCGCGGTGGTGGTACTCAACCACCGGCTCGATGTACGGCGGCGTGCCTTTTCCACCGGCGAATTCGTGGAAGCCTTCGCGCGCATTCCAGCCGTAATTGCCGCCCTTCTCGATGAGATCGATCTCTTCCCAAATGTTCTGACCAACATCGCCCGCCCAAAGTTGGCCGGTCTTTCGATCGAACGACATGCGCCAAATGTTGCGCGTTCCAGAAGCCCAAATCTCAGGCTTCACGCCTTCCTTACCGACGAACGGATTGTCGGCGGGCACCGAGTACGGCGCGCCGTTGTCGCCCTTCTTATTCACATCGATGCGCAGCACCTTGCCGAGGAACGTGCCCATGTTCTGCGCGTAGTGATGCGGATCGTTCGCCGCGCCACCGTCGCCGAGCGAGAGATAGAGGTAGCCATCGGGGCCGAAGACCGCGGTGCCACCGTTGTGATTCAAATAGGGCTGCGGTTGCGTGAGCAACACTTCTTCGCTCGCGGGGTCGGCGGTCATGCCGTCGGCCGCGACCGTGAAGCGCGAGAGGATCGATCGACGCGGCTTCGCAGCGGTGTAGTAGCAATAGAGTTCGCGCTTTTCCGGCCAATTCGGATGGAACGCGACCGAAAGCAGCCCCTCTTCGTTGCCCTGATCATTCACGGCCTCGCGAATGTCGAGGAAGACTTTCGCTTCCTTCGTCGTCGCGTCCGCGGGGTCAGCCATGAGGATGCGGCCCGGTTGCTCGACGATGTAGATGTTCTTCGCGTCGCCGGATCGCTGCAGCGTCTGAATCGGACGCACGAGTGGCAACTCGGGAAGAATGCGCTCGAGACGGATGTTTGGGACCGCGGGCCCTTCGGCGTACTCGCGCGCGTCGGCTTTCGAACCACCGCCGCTCGGCTTGCGTTGCGCAGGTGCTTGTTGCGCGACCGCTGACTCGGTTGGAGCATCGCCAGCGATCTCTCTGGTCGTCGGGGTGAGGGGCGCGGTGGTCGCGAGAACAAATCCGAAAAGCGGCGCGAAGTGCATAGAGCCTCCTGGAGTGAGTCGCGATGGTATCGGCACACATGCCACGTTCGGCATCACCAATCTTTTTCTTTCGTTCGTACACTTTCGCGCATGCAGATCGCCACCGCCACCGTCGTTGTTGCCATCCTCGCTGCCTGCGCTCCCGCAACATTGCCGCCCCCCGCCGCGGAACCGAAGGCTGTCGCCGTCGACGCCGCCAAGGAGAAGTCGGACGGCTTCATCACCCTCTTCAACGGCAAGGACCTTGAGGGTTGGATCGGCGATACGAAGGGTTACAAGGTCGAAGACGTCGGCGGAACCCCTGCAATCGTCTGCCAGCCAGGCGGCACGAACCTCTTCACGAAAGATGAATTCGGCGACTTCGAGTTTCGCTTCGAGTTTCAACTGACGCCCGGCGCGAACAACGGCATCGCGCTTCGCTGCCCGCCGCAGGGTGATCCGGCGTACGTCGGTTTCGAGTCACAAGTGCTCGACAACACCGCTGAGAAGTACAAGGGCCTCAAGGACTGGCAGTACCACGGTTCGATCTACGGCATCACCGCCGCGACCGCAACTGCACTCAAGCCGGTTGGCGAGTGGAATCACGAGACGATCACGATGAAGGGTCGCACGATCAAGGTCGAGTTGAACGGCGTCGTCATCGTCGACATCGATCTCGACAAGGTTGCGCCTGAAGGCAAGACGATCAGCGGCAGTAAGGTTGAAGGTTTGACCCGCACGGCTGGTCACCTCGGGTTCTGCGGCCACGGCGATCGCGTCGCGTTCCGCAATCTGCGCGTGAAGAAGATGTGAGAGGCGTCATTCTCGCGGTCGCCGCTGCGGCGGCGACCTTTCGCGTGATCCACGCCAGAGCGAGCGGGTTTTCATCGCTCAAACCACGTCGCGAGCGCTCAAACTCGACGCTATCTCGGCCCCCGAGGATTCACTCCGAGGGGAGCCGGCCAGAGCGAGCGAAGGCGGGCACCTGAAGCAAAGCTTCAGCGGCCCGCCAGTCGCGAGCGCTCAAACCACGTTGCGAGCGCTTAAACTCGACGCCATCTCAGCCCGCCGCGATTCATTCGCGGCGAGGCTGGCCAGAGCGAGCAAGTTGCGAAGCAGGTTGCGAGCGCTTAAACAACGTATTCACGACCAAACCGGTTCGCGATGAACGCGTCGTACGACACGTCCTCCATCTTCACGAAGCCCTTCTGCGGCACTTGACCATCCTTGAGCATGTCAAGGACAGCGCAGACGCCTGCAGCCGTCGTGATCTGAATACCCGTCCAGTGCTTGCCTTGCATCTTCTTCGCAGGCACGCGGCGCGCATCGATCTTCTCAACCAAGCGGCCGTTCTCGATACCGATCGCGACGCAGAGAATCACGATCACATCGTCATCGGTCGCAGGAATCGAGCGATCAAACACGTCGCACAATTGCTGACGGTGATCGATGAATCCAAGGTCGTTCAGCAAGAACTTGATGAGCTTGCAGTGACCTGGGTAGCGAATCGTCTTGTAGTTGACGTTGCGCGCGCGGCCTGCGAGCGATTCACCAAGCGAACCAAGTCCACCCGACGTGTTGAACGCCTCGTACTCGATCCCGTCGAGCGTGAACTCTTCGAGATTCTCAAGCGGCGGAATCAGCGTCATCTTGCCATCGACGAGCGCTTCGCACGGATTGCAGTATTCGTTGACGAGGCCGTTCGTCGACCACGTCATGTTGTACTTGAGTTGATTGGTCGGATTGCGCGGCAACGCACCAACGCGGCAGCGCAACTCATGGATCTCGCTCATCGGTTTCGCGAGGTGATTCGCAGCGATCGTGATGTATCCCGGTGCCAGGCCGCACTGCGGAATGAACGCCGTCGACGCGCCTTGCGCGAGCGCCATCACTTGCTTCGTCACTGCAACGTCTTCGGTGAGATCCAAGTAGTGCGTGCCATGTGCCTTCGCGCGCTCCGCGATGAGCGGATTGCAGAAGAACGGCGCGCACGAAATGAGACCCCACTGGCCCTTCATCGCGGTGTCGAGATCGGCTTGCTTTGAGAAGTCCGCAGTCGCGCCCGTTGCGTTCGGAAGGCCGTCGATCGCCTTGCGCCACGATGCTTCATGCGAATCAATCACATGCACGCAATAGTCGCCCGAATGCGCGAGGAGATGCGCAGCCATTCGACCAATCTTGCCAGCACCGATGACGAGGACGTTCTTCATGACGAAACCCTTTCGCGAACACTGACAATCAAGCATCTGCCCAGAGGGGCGGACACAATAGGCCAGTTTGAGATCCTTGACTCTGACGGAGGTATGGTGATCGGCTCTTCAGTACCCCGCGGTTGAGCCTGTTCAGGCGAAGCGGAACTCGATGAGCGAGAAGTCGTCGTCCCACGCGACCGCAGTACCGACACCGGGGTCGGGCTGACCCCTTCCATCGAGTACCACGCGACGCGTTTCGGCCACGACCGCGTCCAGCACGCCGTCCGCAGGGTTTTTCGCGAGGAACGACTCAAGCTGATCGAGACCCCAGATTCCGCCGTCTTTCAAGTGGAGTTCGAAAACACCGTCCGAGAAAAGGTAGAGCCGGTCGCCAGGCTCGATCGTGATGCGTTCGGTGGGCGCGTCGTAATCCTCAACGATTCCAATCATGTATGTCGTCGATTCGAGGCGTCGCAACGTCCCGCCGCGCAGGAGAAACGACGGCGGATGTCCACCGCCCGACCACGAGAGCTCTCGCGTGCGCTGGTTGTAGATGCCGTACCAAATGGTGAAGTACATGCCATCGTGGCGCGCCATCGGGAACGCCGCGTTGAGCGCTTGCAATGTGCGTGTTGGATCGAGCACCTGCGCGCGCTCAAGCGAGCCGCTCTTAATGAGATTCATCGCAGAAACGCCCATCAACGCAGGTCCAACGCCGTGACCGCTCACGTCGATGACGTACATCGCGAGATGATCTTCATCGATCCAGTGGAAGCCGAAGACATCACCACCGAGCGCTTCGCACGGAACAAAGCGCCAGTCCGCATGCACGGCGCCCTCCATCGGCGGATCAAGCAGCGAACGCACATACGTCGCGGCGCGATTGATTTCCGCTTTCATGTGCGCTTCGCTCGCTTCAAGTGCGCTGAACGCGGCGTTCCGTTCGAGTTGCATGCGATAGCCGCGCGAGTGGTGTCGAATGCGCGCGACGAGTTCGACCGGGTGCGGCAACTTCACGAGATAGTCACTCGCGCCGCGCGCGAATGCTTCGGCTTTCACCGCAGGATCTTCTTTGCCAGTGAGCATGATGACGGGCACTTCGCGCGTCGCATCGTGTGCGCGATACTGCACCACGAGATCGAGCCCGTTCATGCCGGGCATCTCGATGTCTTGCAGAATCACCGTCGGACGAAACTCCTCCGCAATCGCGATGGCCTTCGCAGGATCGTTGACCGCGCGATACTCGCAATCGCCTTGCGTCGCAATCATGCGTCGAACAGCTTCGCCGACAATTGCTTGGTCATCGACGAGAAGCACGCGATCAATGGTTCCGATGGTTTGCATGCCGTTTGCTCGCTGTGTATTACCCGATATCACTGACAACTTGTTGAAAAGCGCTGTGTTCCTTGCTCGATGATTGCGACATCGAGTTTCTGTCGGCGTACCTCACGCATCACGGAGGAAGTCCGCGCATTGCGGCGACAATGGCAGGTCCGATCGCGCGAATCGGAAGGACCTCGACCGCCGCGCCGAGCCGGTGCGCTGCCCCCGGCATTCCCCACACGACGCTCGAACTTTCATCTTGCGCAATCGTGTGCCAGCCTGCGCGACGAAGCGCGAGAAGACCCTCTGCACCATCGCGGCCCATGCCCGTCAGAAGGACCGCGACACTAGGCCGCGCGGACGATGCGAGCGAGATGAAGAGCTCATCGACCGACGGTTTGTGAATGTGCTCTTTCGGTTCTTCGCGGTATTCAAGTGTTCCGAGACGATTCAACGTCAAGTGACGGTCTTCGCCTGCGACGAGGACGTCACCCGCATGAGGCACATCACCAGTGCGCGCGAGTGCGACGCGGCGACCCGTTTCTGCGGCCAACCACTGCGCGTATCCCGCAACGAACTCCACCGACACATGCTGCACGACGAGATATGCCGCGCGCAAATCGCGTGGAAGTGAGAGCAGTACATCCGCGACGGCGCGCGGTCCGCCGGTAGAAGCACCGATCGCGACAAGAGTCGGTCGTGCGCTTTGCGGCGAGATTTCAGGCAGTTTCTTCGTGTCAAACGTTGGCGTCGCGGAACCTGCGATCGTCGGGCGGAACGATGAAGCTGGCGCTGGCGTTGCCGACGCTTGTCCACGAAGTTGCGCCATGCGCGCCACAAGATGCAAGCGACGCAAGAGTTCTGCACCACCAGTAACAGATCCACCACTGCCGAGGGTGGGCGTATTCACCGCATCAAGCGCGCCGACGCCGAGCGCCTCGTACACCAAACTCGCGTTTCCCGTCACCGTCGCAGTGACCACGAGAATGGGACACGGTGACGCGTGCATGATCGCGCGCGTTGCTTCCACGCCGTTGACGCGCGGCATGATGAGATCCATCAGAATCACATCGGGGCGATCACCTGCCGCCTTCGTAATCGCTTCATCGCCATCGCGCGCAATCCACGCAATGGAAAGCGCAGGATCGCTCACCACAACGCGACGCAATGCTTCACATGCCACCGCGAGATCGTTGACGATGGCAACTCTCATGCGCTGGCTCCAGAATCCTTGCTCGCACGGGTTTGCTTCGAGAGCGCGCTTCCATCGACGCCGACATCAGCTCCCGAAAGATCGCTTCCCAAAATGTCACGCACCGTGTCGGCAAACGTGCTGTCTTGGAATGCTCCTTTCGTGAGATACGCCGTCGCGCCCGCTTCGAGGCCCGCGCGTCGATCTTCTTCGCGATCTTTGTAACTCACAACGATGACAGGAATCGATGTGAAACGCGGGTCTGCACGCAGTGTGCGGACGAACTCGATGCCGTTCATGCGCGGCATATCGATGTCGCTGATCACGAGATCGAACAGTCCATCTCGCAACTGATGCCAACCGTCGAGTCCGTCGACCGCGGTTTCCACGGCGAATCCCATGCGCAGCAGAAGTTGGCGTTCGACCTCGCGCACGGTTGCTGAATCGTCGACGACGAGTGCGCGACGCATACGCCGCGCGGAGTTCTCAATCGCCGGACGCGCACCGCGCAAACGTCCTTCGTTGAGCGCCATGCGCACCGATTGGATGATGTCTTCGGTATCGACAATGAGTACAGGCTCGCCGTTCTCACGTACGGCTGACGCTGAAAGATGTGCGACCTTGCCCAATCGCTCATCCAACGCACGCACCACAAGATCTTCTTCGCCGACGAGCCCGTCGACTGCAAATCCATATCGCTCATCTCCGTTGCCGAGCACCACGATGCTGGCGCGATCGACATCGATGCGCGGTTCGCCGAGTTGCAATACGCGCGCTGCTTCCACGATACCGATCGATGTGGTCACACTTGCAGCACGCGTCGTCGAACTCTGCGCGGCATCGGCGTCTTCAAGAATGAACTGCATGCGTCCGGCGACCGTGGTGATCGCCGCGCGTTCCGGCTGCACCACGCGATCAATGCGCGCGAGTGGAAATGCCAGTGTTTCGCCGCAAACATCGACGAGCAACGCGCGAATCACCGAGAGCGTGATCGGAAGATCGAGTTCAAACACCGTTCCTTTGCCGAGTTCGGTGTGAATACGCGCAACACCGCCGATCTCGCGCGCGGTTGTTTGTACGACATCAAGACCAACACCGCGCCCTGAATACTCCGTCACTTTCTGCGCCGTCGAGAATCCGGGCAAGAAGAGGAATTCAAGCAGTTCTTGTCGATCGAGACCTGCGGCCATCTCACTCGATGCAAGTTGCTTGCGCACGATGCGCTCGCGCAGCGCATCGAGATCGATACCGCGTCCGTCGTCCGAGACGCGAACACGCAGTTGTCCCGCGTGATGTCGCGCTTCGACGCGCAAGGTTGCCTGCGGCGACTTTCCGCGTGCGCGTCGTTCGTCTGGCGACTCGATGCCGTGATCGAGCGCGTTTCGAAGCATGTGATTGAGCGGTGCATCAAGCCGCGCGAGAATGTCGCGATCGACCGGAACATTCTCACCGATGATCTCAAGCTTCGCATCCTTGCCGAGCGCACGCGCGACATCACGAACAGTACGCGGAAGCGCTGCGGTCACATCCGAGAAAGGCCGCATCCGACTCGAAAGCACTTCGTGATAGAGCTGCGTCGAGGTTTCTTCACCGCGGCGAATGGCGTTCTCAACGGTCAAGAGATGCGCGAGAACGCGACCTCGGCTGCGGTCAAGAATGCCTCGCGCAGGCGCGAGCAGCGACGGATCAAGTCCTGCGCGTCGGACGACACTTCGCAGTTGATCCAGTTCATCTTCAAGCCGCGTCAGTTCGCGTTTGAGGTCGCCAGCTTCGGCGCGAATCGCGGCAAGCCGTCGCGATTCCAGCATGGTTTCGCCCGCCAATTGCAGCAAGCGATCGAGCTTCTCCGCAGTCACGCGCACCGAACTTGCGCGCGACGATGGTGTTGCTGGCGTTGCTTGCGTTGCTGGCGTTGCTGGTGTCGCGTGCGGCGACACGGCCGCGGACGCGTGTTCCTGCGGCGGCGATGTCAGTGTGCTGGCGACCACCTCGTCGGAAGGCTGCGAGACGCGCTTTTCCTGATCCACCATCACAGGCACTTGAGGCTCGGGCGTTGGCGCCGCCGATTCCTCGCGAACCTGCTGCGTTGCGACGGCCTTCGCAGGCGCCGCATGATTCGTCGGTGGCGCAACACGAAGCGACTCGACAAGCCCCGTCACTGCAGCGTCGTTCGCCGTCGTCCATGCGGGCACTTCAGATTCTTCGACACGCGCGAGTGACGCGAGAAGATCCGTACCTTTCAGCAGTTGATCGATGCGCGACGCTTGAATCGCCTCGCGCCCTTTCTGCATCGCAACGAGCACGTCTTCCATCGCGTGCGCGATTCGCACCGCGATATCGAGGCCGATCACGCGCGCCGCGCCTTTGATCGAGTGTGCTGCACGCATGAGCGGCTCGACCGTCGCCGCATCGCTCGTACCCTCGAGCTGCACCAATCCTTCGCTCAGCGCCGCCGCATGCATCTCGGCTTCGCCTTTGAAGAGTTCATGCAAACTGAAGCCGCCGAGGTCGCTCATGCGATGCTCCTCGCGAAGAGTGCACAAACTTTCGCGCTCTCAAGCACTGTGAGGAGCGCATGCCCATGCTCAGAATGAGGTTCGCGGTAGACACTTTGCGCGCAACCGTCAATCGCGTGCCGCACCGTTGCGGGCGGAGCCACGAGCTCTGCGCGACGAACACGACGAACGCCTTCAACAACGTCCGCTGCAAATGCCCAGCGCGCACCGACGCCGCCAATCACGATGAAATGGCTTGATTTCTCCTGCACGCTCAAGCCAAGTGCCGGGCCGAGTCGCGCGACGAGGAGAAGCTCTCCGCCGATGTTGGCGACACCCGCAAACGTCTCGTTCGAACGATGTGGAACTCGGCGCACTGGCGAAATCGGCACGACGCGATGCGTTGCTTCTGCGTCGAGCGCGAGGCGTTCCGCGCCGATGCGGAACACAAGAATGCTCGACACGCCTTGATCCGTGCCGCGCGATTCATCCACGCGTTGCGCGACGAGCCGCGTGTTTTCCTCGAGATCGCGCTGGCTGAGCGGACGATCGAGCAGCCGCCGCATGCGCGCCAACGCCTGATCCGACTGTGCGAGCGGCTGCTCCGTCGTCAGGTCAGGTTCGGCGGAGCGAGGTTGTTCCGGAGTGTCAGCCATTTCTTGTCTCGGTCGTCACACGAGATTTGTTCTTCGTTCGTGAAGGAAGCCTATCAGGCGCGTCGATCGCCCATCGATTCGTTGGCGAGATGCACACGCAACGCGCGCATGCGGAGCCGCTCTGCCTCGGCGCCATCACCGCGTTTTTCCGCAAGTTGCGCAGCAAGTACCAGCGCCTCTTCATGACTTCGATCGATGTAGAGCGCCTTTCCGATGACTTGCCACGCGCTGAGAAGATCGCCAGAAGCCTCCAGTTCGCGTGCGCGTGAAATGCACGACGCCGGAGTGAGTTCCTCGTCCACGGGCTCAGGCTTGCGCACGGGCTCGCGTGCACGCTCATGCGCCGTTGCATCAGCGGGTCGTGACAAAGCACGCGTCGGACTCTTCGCCATGCGTGACTGCACGTTCGACGGATCATGCGCTGCACGTTCGGTCGCCGTTCCTTGCGTTGTCTTCGCCGACAACGCGAAAGCACCAGCTGCTGACAACGGCGCAAAACCCGTCGCTTCCGCGGCAGCGAATGTCTCGGAGTGTCCAACGAGCAGCACACCATCTTCCGCGAGAATCTCTGCGAATCCTCGGAAAATCCGCGCGCGCGTTTGATCATCGAGATAGATCGCGACGTTCCGAAAGAGAATCGCGTCGTAGCGTGCACGACGTGCGACACACTCTTCAACCATCGCCACGACATCGATCACACGCGCTCGAATGACGGCGCAGACTTCACGCTTCGGAATCAGTCCAGTGTCGTCACGATCGAACCAGCGCTCGGCCCACTCTGGCACGCCACTGCGGACCTCGAGCCCCGCGAAGCGCGGCTCACCATTCAAAACGTGCGGATTCCGATCCACAGCATCGATTTCAATGCGACGCGCTTCGGCCGCGCCATCCAACCCAACCGTGCCCGCCATGAGTGCGCAGGCGACCGAGATCGGTTCACACCAACCGCCGCAACCAGCAATCAGCACGCGAAAGACTCCCGTTTCGCTGCTCGCAACGCGCGCGCGCAAGAATGCGTAACTCTCGGGATAGCGAAAAAGCCACGTTTCTGGCGGCGAAAACAGGCCTTCAACACGCGCGTACTCCGTCGCGTCATCCGCGATGCGAACAACAAGCGCTTCGATCGATGGCAGACGCAGTTCTTGAGCGCGAGACGTGAGATGCGAAGCGAGACGTGCGCGAGAAAGAAGTGCTGGCGGAAACGAGCTTGACGCGACAAGCCGTTGCAACAGCGCGTCGAGCGCAGCGGCCGAAGGCTCAAATCGTGCACGATGACGCGCTTCATCGCTCGGAGAGCGCGCGTTCATCCCAGACTCCCATCCACGCTCGACGCCGGAAGTTCGCGCAACGCAGCATCGCCTTCGAGAAGTCGTCGACATCGAAGAAGTTGCAGCGTTCCGTCTTCATCAACGACGGTCGGTCCGAGATGCGGCGCCCCCGCAAACGAAAATCCCTCGTGCGCGCCAGGCGCGCGGAAGTCGCGCACCGCGAGACCTGCGACCTCCGGCACAAGTAAACCCACCGATCGCGTCGCACCTTCGAAGAGATCACCTTCGAGGCGAAGCACCACAATACGTGTTCCCATGCGAATACTCGTCGGTTCGCCATCAACAATGACCGAGAGATCGACGAGCGGCAGCAGTGCACCGCGCAGATTGAAGAGACCAAGCAGCCACTTTGGACCGGTGCCTGCGGGGCGATACTGCACCGCCGGCAGCACTTCGACGACTTCTGCGGCATCAAGCGCAAATCGCTTGCCCGCGACCGTCACGAGTACGACAGGCATCGGCGCAGACATCACGGCTTCTCCGCGGAATGCAACGACGCGCGATTGGTTGGAAGCGAATGTGCGTACACCGATGACGCGTTTGTGGATGGCGCTTCTTCAACCAATCGGAAGCGCTCCACAGCGTCCTGAAGCACTGCGACAGAGTGCGAGAGTTCGCTCGCAACGCGGCTGAACTCCGACACGCTTGCAGTCGTTTGTCGCGCACCATCCGCGACTTGTCGCACGGCACCTTCGATCTGCGCGACACCAGTTGCTTGCGCCGCCATGCCCGATTCGACTTCGGAAAACCCTGCGACTGCCGCGTTCATCTCCGTGATGATGCCGCCAAGGTCATTCGCGACACGCTGCACATCCGACGTGCCACCACGCATATCGCGCGTGAAGCGCGACATCTCGGTGACACCCGCGGCAACCGCATCTTGCATTTGCTGCACGATTCGCTCGATATCGGTTGTTGCCGACGCGGTCTGATCCGCGAGCCGTCGAATTTCACGTGCAACGACGAGGAACCCAAAACCTGCATCGCCTGCTTTTTCAGCCTCAATCGCGGCATTCACCGAGAGCAAGTTGGTCTGCTCCGCGACCTTGGTGATCGTTTCAACCACCGCATTGATCGCCGAAGCCTTCTCAGAAATCACCTGCAATCGATCACCAATCTCTGCGGTCGATGCGTCAAGCCGTGCCATCGTCGATGCCATCGCATCGAGTCGCTCGCGGCCAGCGCCCGCAGACTCAGCCGAACGACGCGCGCCTGCATCGACCGAGCCAACCGTCCGCAACAGTTCGCTTCCAGTCGCGGAGATTTCGCGAATTGCCGCGGCGATTTGCGCGGTGGATCCACCGAAGGCCGCGGCGGCGGCCTCTTGTTGACGACTTGTCGCTGAGAGTTCGACACTCGACGAAGCGAGCCGCGTGGCAGCCGCACGCACACTACCGACGATCTTCGAAAGATCGTCGTTCATGCGACCCATGGCGCGCACGAGTTCCGCAGATTCGTCGGCACCCGCCTCGTCACGCACACGCTGTGAAAGATCTCCCGAAGCGATGCGCACTGCCGCATCTTGTGCCGTGCGAACGCGTCGACTGATGCCAACGATGAGCACAAGCAAAAGGCTCACGATGACGGTGATACCCACGAGTGCGGTGATCATGTTCGCAGCGAAAAGCCACGAAAGCTGCGCGAGGACTGCACTCGACGGCTTGCGAATGACCAACCGCCAATCGCCCGTCGGCACCGTCGCTGAGACAAAGAACGCGGATTCGCCGGATGCTGGATCGACACGTTCTTCAAGACGCACGCCCTGCGCAGGTACTTCATTGAAAATCGCCGCCAATGGCGAGCGTGCGACTTCGGTCGTCTTGAGCGTCACGCCGCCAGCGCGATCGGTGGTCGCGGCGATATAGAGTCCGCGCGTTTCGAGGAAAATGTCCGCACCGAGCTCATCCGCAACCGCGCCAACACGCTCTTGCACTTCTGTCAGCGCGACATCAAGTCCCGCAACACCGACAAACTTGCGATCGATGATGATCGGCACCACAGTTTCGATGATGTCGGTGCCGAAATACTCGTACGGCTTCGTAATCACCGCATCACGCACACCCGATCGCTCGTAGCGCGACTTCGGAAAGCGGTACCACAGTCCCTCGTCGTTCTCGATTTCTTGAAGCGGCTCGACGCGAATACCACCGTCAGCTTTCGGATCGCGCTTGAAATAGGGATAAAAGCGACCGCCCTCGCCGAGTGCTTCGGCGGGAATGCCTTCTCCCGCGCCTTCTGCATCACGACCGTCGGCGTTCGGCTCGTAGCCAATGTACGCCGCATAGACATCGGGATTTTCGCGAATGATGCGCTCGAGAAGCGCGAGCGTTTCGGCGCGCCGACCGAACTGACCGCTCTCTTGCGAGAACGCCATCAGCTCGACAAGCCGCACCGTTTTCTCGTTGCGAATGTCGATTTCCTTCGCAGCGAGCTCCGTGGCGTTGCGCAAGTCGCGCTCAACGCTCGCGCTGAGATTGTTCCACGCGCGAACGCCGTTGAGAACCACGACGCCTGCAACAACAAGTGCCGCGGGAAGAACGCCGAAGAGCATGCTTCGACCGAGGAGCGAGCGATGAAACACGGGGCGCACGGCCATTCGTGCAATGTAGCCTCAATCGAGCGGGCGCTTGCCACTTTCGTCAGCCTCATCGCTCCAACGGATACGAATCGGACGATCACGGAGGCTCTCAGGAAGCAGTGCGCGAAGCATTTCGACGACCGTCGCTCGTGCCTTCTCGCGCACCTCAAACATCGCAAGATCAGACGAAGCCTCGCGAACAACCGCGGCGCGAATCGCGGCAAGCGCCTCGTCGCGGGCCTCATCGTCGCCGACCAAGTGATCAGCCCAATCGCGGTCGATTTGGATCTTCATCCGCTTCGGGTCACTTTGCACTTCGACAAGCGTTTCATCGACTTGTGGCGGTGGAAGCGTTACCACAACTTCGCCGTCGAGCCCTTTGAAATCGCCCGAGATATCTGCTTGCACACGCCGGCCGTCGGCTTCGAGCGGAATCACGTATTGCACGCGGTTTCCCTCGGCGAGAATTTCGACTTTCGTACGCCCAACCTCAATCTTCCATCCTGGACCGATCGGGACGAGCCACGCGCGCACGGTCGCTTCGGTCGGCGTACTCGCGTCGACACGCACGGCGATCTCGCGGGTCGCCACCTTGAGTGCCGGTGCCTCGGTCAGTTTCCCAAGTGCGGAGATGAACTTTGCTTGCGTGGCGGCCCCAGGCGGCGTCAGGGTCGGTAGCAGCACGAAGATGACGACGGCCGCGATGATGAGGAAGAACGCAAGCCCAATGGCGAGCGTTCCTCCGCCGAGACATCCAGCGACGGTGAGCCATGGACGATTCGTTGCCAACGACTGCGGTTGTTCCCGTCGAACAGGTTGCGGCTCGCGAGCGTTCATGCGTCCATCGTACGATGGACCTCATGCAACCGCCGATCCCTTCCAACGGTCCGAAGGCGCCGCCTCCGCCGCAAACCTCGTCGGAAGAGCCGCCGCATACTCCGCCACGCAAACCGACGAGCAGGCTCAAGAAAGTCATTGCGGTCTTGGTCGCGTGCGTCAGTGCGCTCTATCTCATCAATCCAACGCTCGGTCTCTTCGAGTTGCTGCCGGATGCGTTGCCCCTCATCGGAAACCTCGATGAGGCATTTTTTACCCTTGCGCTCGTGAGCGCCCTCGGTGCGCTCGGCCTCGAACTTCCATTCTTGCGACGCCGATAGTCGATCGTGATTGAGATCGTCGCGGGGCGCGCATGACGCGTGATCACGAAGACCGCAATCAAAGCACAGCGCAGCGCAGGCCGACTGTGTCGACTTCAAAGTCGAAGGCGCGCGCGCGCGGATGCTGCGGATTTCGCGCGATGTCGGCGCGTAGCCGCTCCGCCGAGCGCGCGTCGTTCGCAAGCAACAGCATGAAGCCGCCGCCACCTGCGCCGGCGAAACACCACGCCGCGAGATCTTTGCGCCAGCGCTTCGCCAGTGCGTCGAACATCGGCGGCGACGAACCTGGATCAATCTGTCGCTTGCATCGCATGTAACGATCGAGTTGTTCCGCGAAAGACGTCGCATCGCCGCGCGTCAATGCATCACGCATCGACCACGCATTTTCGCGGAGTCCCGCCACCGCTTCCATCGCCGATCGCTTGTGCGTGAGGTGATTCCACACGACGTTTTCGAGGATGTTTTTCGCCATGCGACGCTCGCCTGTGAAGTAGAGCACCGATCGCGCGGAGAGTTCGCGCACAAGTCGATCAGGTACAACGAGTCGCGATGCACGCGGACGCTGATCGTTTCCGGGCAGCGTCTCTGCCATCTTGAATCCACCAACAACGCCGCCAACTTGATCTTGCCAACCTCCGCGCGTCGAGAGCATCTGCTCAAGCGCACTCGTTGCTGCGAACAACTCTTCTGGCGAACGCTCGCGACCAAAGACGCGATCAAGACATTGGATCGTCGCGGCGCCGAGAATCGAACTCGTGCCGAGGCCAGAACCCTTCGGTACCGCGGAAAACATCGTGAGTGAAATGCCGCCGCCGATGGCGCGAAGCCACTTCGCAAGCGATGCCTTCGCATCCGATGGTGCGGCGCCTGTCAAAACGAGCGCGTTCTCCGCAAGACTCGACCACCGCGTTGGATCATGGCGCGTCGCGAGGTCTTTCATCGAGCGAATCACGCGCGTTTCACCGAGATCTGTGCTCGTGATGCGAATGACTGGCTCATCACCGCGCGCAACTTCATCGAGCTTCGCCACAACTTGAATCGGAAGTTGTCCGCGCAACGTGACCGCGACATTGACGACACTTCCACCAACCGCGTTGCAAATAGGCGGCGTATCGGTCCAACCACCCGCGAGATCAACGCGCACAGGCGTTGTGGTCCACACCGCTTGATCTTGCAGAATCGCCGCGCGCGTTGGGCGCGCTGGAAACTCAACGCGCGAAAGAACCGCGTCGCCGACGGCGGCAAATGCGCGCGCGCGCAATTCGTCTGCCCGTTGCGCACCAACGCGCCCGAGATCACGCACCGCACACGAAAGCGTCGCCGCAGCGTGCGCGCGATCGAGTGCGATCGCCATCTGATCAACTGTTTCTGCGCGTGCCGTTGCAAGCAGTGCGCGGCGTTCCGCACGCGGCGCTTCGACGATCACGCGATGAAGCCCCTCAAGTTGCCCGGCGACGCCAGCCAGCGAGAACGCCCAGTGCGGTGACTCGATCGCTGCGACGCGACCAATCGCCGCGCGACGGTCGAGCACTTTGCGCGCGTCACCTTGCGCGAGCAGTTCGCGCATCGAGCGCTTCTCTGCCGCATGCCACGCACGAGGTGCGCGTGTACCGCTCCACATCCACGCGACGTGCGCAATGTCGGCGCGGCGCGCCACAGGCCAAAGTCGCGCGTCCCACAGTGTTCCATCACCGACGAGGATGCCATCAATCGCAACACCTGCGCGAGCAAGAAACGCTGCAAAATCTGCGTTGAGGAACGTGCCACCCGCATCGAAGCGCGTCTTGAAATCGTCGTCGATGCCGCAAACAACAAGCGCCTCTCCCGAGGCGACTGGCACGCGGAAAAGCGCGATTCCGCGCGGTAACGCGAGTGTCGGCGCATCGATCCCATGCACGATGTTGTCGCCCTCGAGCGACAAACGCGCGATGCGACAAGCGTCGATGACCGCTTTCCCGCGCGGAATTCGCACTTGACTCCGCACCGAGTCGAGCACCGCGATGGAACCCACGCGTTTTTCCGACGCAGGCGGCTCGGGAAACGACGAGAAAACCACGCCAAAATCCGCGGCCTTCGGGCGCGATCCACAAAACGCTTCGAGCATTTCGCGCATCGAACCAATATGCAGAAACTCGCCTGTTTCGACCACCGCACATCGAAACGGCGTACCGCGCAGCGCATCGAAGAGGACACCGAGCGGCTGAGCGAGCGCGCCCTTGCCACACTCGGCGAGATAACGCGAGCGCGAGGCGCGCGCAGGCAAAGCCATCGCGATTTCGCGATAGAGATCAACCTGCGGCAACTCTGCGCGCGCCGCGAGATCGGCGAGTCCACCGCGCGTGAACACGATTTCCCCACCACGAAGCCGCACGCCCGAACCCTCGAGCAACGCCGCAATCGACGCAGGATCAAAGGAGAAGAGCCCAAGGTCGACGAGTGCTCGACCATCGCGGCGCACAGCACCCGCGGCGCGCATCTCGCGTTCGGACGGCTTCTGCAGGAAGCTCTCCACCACGTCACCGCGGCGCGACGGCACGAAGACGCCGTGCCGCGACGCGCGGGCAAGCGTGCCGAGTTGCGCAACACCGATGATTCCCTCGCCGTCAAAGCGCGGCGGATCGCGCTCGATGCCGATGACCGCGTCACCAGCGCCCACAAGCACCTCGCCACCCGCGCGCGGCGCGAGCGACGCGAGATCGGCAAGCAGCAGATCAAACACCGTCGCGCAGCGATTGCCTGGCGCAGGCATCGGGACTGGAGCGAAGAGCTTGCCTTCGACCGCGTACATCGGGAGACGCCGCGAATCGCCGCCGGAATGGAGGATCAGGACACGTTCCTCGGTGAAGAGTTCCGCGAACGTCCGTGCGCGCTTCGTGCGCAGGATGCGCCGCGCGATTTCGGCGAGCGCGAGCACGGTTGCCGCACCCGATCCGATGCGCGCGTCACGTGCATCCGCGATCGCGAATGCGCCACGCACACCCGCGAGCGGCGCATGTTCGAGGCGCGCCGCGAGTTGCAGGTCGTAGGCCGCCGCCTGCCGTGCGTTTGCAGCGGTCAGCACGAGCCAGTCGAAGTTCGGGCGTTGCGCGCACGCTGCTTCCATCGATCGCAAGGTATCCGAAGCGACGGTGTCTGAAGCAACGTTCTCTAAGGCCACGTTCGTTGACGCAACGGGCCGACCTCGCTTCCGCTACCTTCTCGGTATGCGCGTTTTCGCCCAAGCCCTTGATCTCGTCGACGATCCCGCGCGGATTGAGGAGTACATCCGTCACCATCGGTCGGTCTGGCCGGAAGTGACCGACGGGCTGCGCGCGATCGGGATTCGCGGCATGCGTATTTGGCGCGGCGGAACGCGGCTTTTTATGCTCGTCGAGACCGACGACGACTTCGACCCTGCGCGCTACCAAAGTTACGCGAGCAACCCGCGCACGCAAGAGTGGGACGCACTCATGCGCACCTTCCAACGCCGCACGCCTTTCGCGCGCGAGGGCGAATGGTGGTCGCCGCTCGAAGAGATCTTCGATTTGGCGGCGTTCCCCGCACACGCGGGAGGCGCACGATGAGTCGTACCGAAACAAACAGCGCGGAAACTACGCGCATCATCGGCGCAACACTTGAGTTTCACGGCGCCGCCGGCGAAGTGACTGGCAGTTGCACGCTTGTTCGTACGCCGAAGGCGCGCATCGTCATCGACTTTGGCATGTTCCAAGGTTCGCCCGCCGACGAAGCACGCAACGCCGTCGCGCCCGAAATCGACTTTGCGCTCGTTGACGCCGTCGTCGTCACGCACGCACACATCGATCACTGCGGTCGATTGGCAATGCTGCCAAACCTCGGTTTTCGCGGGAAAATCTACGCAACGACCGCTACGCATGAACTCCTCGGCCGCGTGCTTCGCTCGAGTGCCAAGTTGCAGCGCGCACGTTTTTACGAGCGTGCCAGCGGCAGCGCACCGTGGGGTCGCGCGCTCATGCCTGGCGAAGTTGCGGGCCCCGCGCCTGAGTTTCCGCCCGCACAGCGCCTCTTCGACACGCCCGATGTGCGTGACACGATGGACAAAGTCGAGGGCGTTCCGCTTGACCGTGAAGTAAAGATTGCACCGCACGTCGCGCTGACATTCCGTAACGCTGGTCACACGCCGGGCGCCGCGAGCGCGGAGCTTTCGATTGGCGTCGGCGCCGATCGTCGCGTGCTCTATTTCACGGGCGATCTCGGCGCAGATCGCGAAGGCCACGTCTCGCTTCTCGCCGCACCACACCGACCTGCGAATGCCGACGTCATCGTCGTCGAATCGACAAACGGTGAACGCCAGCGCGGACAACTGCCCGATCCCGACGAAACGCTCGCCGAAATCGTTGCGGAAGCCGCGCGGAAACGCTTGAAAGTGCTCGCGCCAGTCTTCGCGCTCGGCCGCGCACAACTGCTCGTGCATCGCCTCGCGCGGCTCCACGCAAAGGGTCTCCTGCACGGACTCAATGTCTACGTCGACAGCCCGATGGCGGTGTACGGCATCGAATCGCTCTACAAGCACCCTGAGTATCTCGCGCCTGATTTACGCGACTCGGTGCGCGCCGGCGGAGCGCCGCTCTGGTTCCCTGAATTGCACTACGTGCTTTCGAAGCGCGAATCGATGGCGATCGATCGCATGGTGCATGGCGGCATCATTCTCGCGGGCAGTGGCTTCATGGACGCAGGCCCGATGTTGCGGCACTTGGAAGAATCGCTTGATCGCGAAGATTGCATGGTGCTCCTCGGCGGATATCAACCTGAAGACGGCTTCGGCAAGCGGATGCAACGCGGCGCCGATCGCGCGCAGTTCACCGGCGGCAAGGTGGTACCGATTCGTGCATCCACGTCGCGCGTCGATGGCCTCTCGGGCCACGCGTATCAAGACGATCTCGTGCGTTGGTTCTCGCGACTCGATCACAAACCCGCGCGCGTGATTCTCAACCACGGCACCGACGCAGCGCGCGCGACACTCGCGGGGCGGTTGTCGAACGAGCTCGGCCTTGCCTGCACCGCACCGAAGCCGCTCGAAGAACTCTCTGTCTGAGAACGACGCACGCAAGCGTCGATCGCACACATGCCCGACTGGTCGCACGAACTTCCCCCGCTGCCGACGAACCCTGCGCGCGTACTTCTCTTCATTGCGATGGAGAGCGAAGCCACGCCGATCGCGCAAGCGTTGCGTTTGCATGCAGGACGTGGACGTCTCGGCAGCGCGCAAATCGAACTCTGCAATCCGGGCCGCGACACCGCGACCTCGTGTGATCGCATCGGTCCGGTCTACGCTGCATGGGCGCTCACGCGTGCTATCGCGACTGCGAAGCCCGATCTCGTCGTCAACATGGGTACCGCGGGCGGTTTCGCGGCGCAGGGCCTCGATATCGCTGACCTCGTCGTCGCGCGCGACACGATGTTTCACGATGCGCGCGTCGCGCTCGCTGGTTTCGACGCCGTCGCGCGGGCGCACACTCGACTCTCTCCGCACGATGCCGAGCTCGATGCGCTCGCGGACACCATCAGCGCGCGCGTTGGACTCGTCTCTTCGGGTTCAAGCCTCGACGCGACATCCGACGAACTCGCGCAGTTTGCCCACCTCCGCACACTCGCGAAGGACATGGAACTGGCCGCCCTCGCCGCGGTCTGCGCGACGGAGCAAGTTCCGCTCATCGCTCTCAAAGGCGTGACCGATCTCGTCGATCGACACGAACCCGCGCACGAAGCGTTCGTTCGCAACTTCGCGCGAACCTCTGGGCGGCTGGCGGATGCCGCACCGACGCTCCTCCGAGCCCTCGTCAGCCGGTAGCGGACTGCGCCCATCGTCGCGACGGAGTCCGAGAGCCTCGGCCGAGGTCGGTGGTCTACACCCCTGCAGGCCCCCGGACGGCGTTCGGAATCGGAAGTCCCTCATCCGAAGTTGAATTCAACACACGCGCGGCGAGATTCCGGCAAGGCGGGCCGCCACAGATCCGGTCTCTGCTCTCAGAACGAATCAACCTCGAGGAACCATGCCATGACCTGGAACAACTTGTCCCTTCTCCTTCCGCGCGCCGCGCACCTCGCCGCGGCACTCGTCGGCACGGCAGCCATCGGCGGGAGCGAGCCCATCGTGCTCTACACGAACGCCTCGGAGAACGCCGACGCCTCGTTCATCCTGAGCCGGGATGGGTCGACCGTCGTCCGCTCATACTTCCCCAATCTGAAGTCGCCGGTTGTCACGGATCGCTGGACGATCGCGACGGGCGTGGTCAGGCTGCCGAGCGCTCCGGACGGCGACCCGTGGATCGCAAGCAGCGTCAACTCGCGCGGAGATCTCGTCGGCGGGCGCACCAACCCGAGCGACTTCCTCGCGAACGCCGTCCTGTTCGACGCGGCCTCGGGCGCATTCGTCGCGGGCGCCGGCGCCTACTCGACATGCGTCGTGTCCGCAGCGCCGCCGACACCCGGGCTCCAGAGTCGCGCGTTCCTCGGTGATGGCTCTCCGAGCGCCGTGTACCGCTGGATTCCGGGATCCTTCACGCCCTACTCGGTGCCGACGGCGGGCCCGATCCCCGAGGTGATGGCGTTGGCGCCGTTCGCCGACATCTGCGGCGGCGCGAGCTACTCGCTCGTCGGTGGTGAAGTGCGCGCGCAGCCTTTCCGCAGCGACGATACCGCAGGCGAGAGCCTGATCCCGCTTTCAGTGCCCGCGCCCGATGTCAGCGGCGAGGTGATCTTCATGAACTGGGACGCCTCGACGATCCTGCTGCGCACCTGGCGCACGCTTCCCGACGGCTCGCAGCGCGTCAGGCTCGTGCGGCGGACCTCGAGCGAGGACCAGATCCTCGAGCTCCCGGGTGGTGCGAGCACCCTGAAGGTGTGGGGCGCGAACGATGCGCTCGACACGATCGTCTTCTCGGCGACGACTCCCACGGGCGCATCGTTCCCGCAGACGGTCTGGGTCCTCGACGAAGGTTTCAGGACCGCGGTCGAGTTCCTCGCGTCGCGAGGAATCGCGGCGCCGACCGCCGCAGCCGCCCTCGGGATCTCGGGCGACAGTGAGACGTTCCTCGCATCGCTGACGAACGACTCGCTCGTCCTCTTCACCGGTCTCGATTCGCCGTCCTGCGGCTCGGGCGGGAGTTGCTTCGTCGCAGGCCCCACCCCGGGCTGCAACGACGCGGAGTGCTGCGGCCGCGTGTGCGAGTTCGACCCCTACTGCTGCTCGGTCAAGTGGGACACGCTGTGCGTGCAGGGCGCCGAGTACCACTGCCTCGGCTGCGGCGACCCCGCGAACGGCGCGTGCACCGAGGTCCACGCGAACCCCGGTTGCGCCGACGCCGAGTGCTGCACGAGCGTCTGCGCGGTCGACAGCTTTTGCTGCTCGACCTCGTGGGACGCACTCTGCGCCGACCGCGCGCTCGCGACCTGCCGCAGCGGCGAGACCTGCGCCGACGCGATCCTCCTGTCGAACCTCTTCCCGAACACCTTCACGATCGACACCACCGGCGTCGTTCCAGACGGCGTGGCCGCCGGATGCGGGGTGAACGACACGCGCGCGACCTGGCGCATCCTCCGCGCG
Source organism: Planctomycetaceae bacterium (assembly GCA_027483065.1). Classification (GTDB taxonomy): domain Bacteria; phylum Planctomycetota; class Phycisphaerae; order Phycisphaerales; family SM1A02; genus QWPT01. Next base: position 3,117 of record JAIXVI010000125.1, on the reverse strand, counting down.
ACCTGCTCCGGCATGACGACCATCCGCCTCTGCGCGTCCGGCGCCCTCACGAGCCAGGCGACCATCGCGGCGTACCGGTCGTGCGGCGGCCTGTCGATCGACTGCACGAATAGTTCGGGGGGCGCATGCCTGCTCTCGCCCTTCGGCGCATCGCTCACGTTCTTCACGGTCGCCGGAGAGGAGTACCTCATCCGATTCTCGGCTGAGAACGGCGCGGCGATCCTCGGCACCGCCACGCTGGCACCAGTCGAATGCGCGCAGGTCTGCGGCAGCGGCGGCCCCTGCAACGAGGCGCACGGACCGGGCTGCAGCGACTCGATCTGCTGCGAGTCGGTCTGCTCGTTCGACTCCTACTGCTGCGCGGTCGCATGGGATTCGCTGTGCGTGTCCACGGCGTCGCAACTGTGCTTCGATCCGGCGGACCTGAATCGGGACGGCAGCGTCAACGCCGCGGACCTCTCGATCCTGCTCGGGGCGTGGGGCACGAGCGGCGTCGGGGACATCGACGGCGACGGCACGGTCGGTGCTGCGGATCTCTCGCTGCTGCTCTCGGCGTGGGGCTGAGCAGCGACCGACATTCCTGCAGACCAATCACCACCGGGTCGCCGCCGGGTCGCCATGCGCCCGGCGGCGCTCACTTTCGACGCAGCCGGCGCGAAGACCGCTCTTCAGTTGTCGAGTTTCGGGCCGCGTTCAACACGCGTGATCGAGACTGCGTAGCGCGACACGCCGCCATCGGTTCCCGAGCCGACGATCATGCGCAGCGGCGATTGCGACGATTTCCCGCCATTCACCGAGATACGATCTTGGGTCACCAACCAACGCTCTTCCGAGCCGCTCGCGTTGAGCATGAGGTCGACAGCGCCCCAGTTGCCAAACGCAAGCGTCGCTTCGCCGTCCTCGTCGGTGGTTCCTTGCGCAGGCTTTCCACCGCGCGCGCGGATTCCCGCACCCGACGCTTGGAGTTCAACACCTTCAACAGGCTTCCCTGACTTCGCGTCGACGATCGTCACGAGATAGACGCCCGCGCCCGTCGGCACAGTTTGGCAGCCCGCTTGTGTGAACACGAGTGGGCCGACGAGCATGCCGCCGAGCATGCCGCCGAGCGCACCTGCCAGCGCGAAGGCTCGCGACGCGATGCTTCGAGAGACGCGCGCGTTGATCGTGGAAACTGTGAAGTTCGATGCCATAGCGTGGTTCCGTTTCGATTTCGCTGAATTGAACGTCGATGAGGCTCGAGGTCGACGCACTCTCGCAGTCGTGGAAGGGCGCGAAGTGTAGCGTTCACCCGCGCAAATCTCGCTATTTCTCGTTGAAGTCGAGATCTGTGCCGTAGCTTTCGCGGAGGCCGAGCGTCGCGAGCATCGCGATCGGCATGATGATCGCCGCAACGACGACCGCGGCCACCCACGGCTCGAGCCCCGCGCCATCGCTCTCATTCGAGAGCCACAGCCACAGCCAGCCCGTTCCCGCCGCCGACCAACGAACGATGTTCGGCGCCATCGTCGCCGCGGTCGCGCGCAGATTTGTGCCGAATTGCTCGGCAGAAACCGTTGCAAACACCGCCCAGTAGCCGCTCGCGAAACCTGCGAACGCGATGACCGCATAGAAGGCAAACTGCGACTTCGGCGCGACGGTGAAGTAGAGCACCATCGCAAGCACCGTCAACACATGGAAGAGCGCGATCGACTTGCGACGCGATTTCATCCACTGCCCCGCGAGTCCGCTCGAAAGGTCGCCGAGCGCAAGTCCGACGTAGCACCACATGATCGCCTTCGCGGCGGTCGGAGCTTCGGCGCCGGTGAGGCCAAGGCTCGGCATGATTCGATCGCAATACTTGACGAGCGTTCCAACGACAAACCAAATCGGAACGGCGATCAAGATCGTCGAAACCCAACGCACAAGGCGTTCGCGCGGCCAGAACAACTTCCAGAATGCGCCGCGACCAGAAACATGTGCGCGCTCTGACTTGAGGAACATGCCGCTTTCGACCACGCCGATGCGAAGCGCAAGCAACGCAAGGCCAAGGACGCCGCCGATCACAAACGCCGTACGCCAGTGGACGAATTGCGTCGTGAAGTAACCGGCAACGGCGCCGAGAATGCCGACAGCCGCGACGAACGTCGTCGCAAGACCGCGTCGCTCGCGGCTGACGAGTTCCGAAACAAGCGTGATGCCAGCGCCGAGTTCGCCCGCGAGTCCGAAACCTGCGATGAAACGCAGCACGCCGTACTGGTTAATCGCGCTCCCCAAACCGAGCGCGTGCAGGAAACCAAGTGGCCCTTGTGGATCGACGTCGGTCACCGCCGCGTTCAAGAGATTCGCAAGCGAGTAGCAGAGAATCGAGCCAAACAAGACGCTCAATCGTCCGCGGCGATCGGCGATGACGCCCCACACGAGCCCGCCGACCAAGAGGCCCGTCGTCTGCAGGATGTTGTCGAGCCAGACGCCGTTCTCGGTCAGGATGCGCGTGACCTCGGCTTCGGGTTTGCCCGCGAGTTCCGCGGCCATGACCTCCGTCAGCGACGCCTTTCGCACGAGGGCGAAGAGTAAAAGGTCGAAGATGTCGACGAAGTAGCCGAGCGCGGCAACGACGATCACGAGCCCGACCGCGCGATTGGTGGGTTGCGCGGCAGCGCCTTCCCTAGGGTTCCCGTTGGGATTCTCGGCCATGTGCGCAACATAAGCGAGTCGGTCGACGCGAGGGCTGCGCTCGCGGATGGCGGGACCTCAGCGTTCGGACACGTCCACTCTTCGACGTCTTGTCCGGTTTCCGCAGTTGCGGCCGCCTTGGAGTACGGGATGCCCGTAGTACACTTCGAAGGGCTCCAACCGCTGGAGATTCCTCCTGGAGAACCCATGACGACGTCACCGACGCCGCTGAAACCGATCGCCATGCAAGTACATCGCGCTCCCCGTGCCGGCTTCACCTTGGTCGAACTCTTGCTCACGATTTCGATCATCGTGATCATCGTGGCGCTTGTGCTTGTCGGCATGGGCCAATTGCAGACCCGCGCACGCGCGCTCAACTGCCTCTCCAACCAGCGTCAGCTCGCGCTTGCGAATCAAACCTATGCGACCGACAACGCTGGTCGCCTCGTCAGTCCTCGCACCAAC
>JAIXVI010000045.1 GCA_027483065.1 Planctomycetaceae bacterium | reverse complement strand
GGAGGGCAGGTAGGCGACATGTAGGCCGGCATTTTTTGTTGCGGCATCGGAAATTTTGATCCACCCTTGCTAGAGAGGAGCGGGCAGAGAGCCGGCTCCAGATGGAGCAGTATCGATCATGTCGTGGCTGACTGATATTCCATTTGGAGAGGTTGGATCGTCCCCTCCTCGGGAACAGGACGACGAGCCGCTGAATGCCGGTGCGCAGTTCGTCCCGCCCGAATGGGAACTTCAGCAAGCCGACCAATGGTGTTGGGCCGCCTGTGTAGTTATGATCGCGCGGAAGCTTGGCGTTGAGCGGGTCTCTGATGACCTGCCACTAACTCAATGTGCCGTAGTGGCCCTGGTTCTGGATCCGGCCATGGAAGAGCCCTGCACCAAGCGTCGATATCTTGGAGATTGTCGGCTGGAGAGGTGTGCGACGACAGAGTCCGGCGCTCTGCGTGGCGTGGTGAGTGAGACCTTAGAGCAACTGCTGCCCGAGGGCAGTCCGGTGCCGAACAGCGTCCACGGAATTGACAACGTCACTGCAGAGGATATCCGCGATATGGTCGCTAAGGGGTGGCCTGTTGCCGTGCTGACGCAGCCGCTCGGTGGCGACACCAACCACTACGTATTGATCACCGACTACGATTCCGACAGCGGTGATTTCCATGTCTGGGATCCAGCGCCCAATGTGGACAACGAGCGCCGTGCCAGTCTTCAGACGTGGTATGAAATTGGCAAGTGGATCGGCGCCGTTATGCTGTACACGCCTGAGGAAGTCCTATGAAGCTGAAGGCACAGACAGCCCCGCGTGAGGTTGCGGTCGCCGCCGAGGCATTCCTGCGTGCGGATCGGCGCTTTGGCCAACGAGGCTATCGTGTCGCCGGGTGGCATCGGCGCTTTGTTCCGCACTTAGATACGTCGGACGTTGGAGGTATACGTGTGGCGTTCGCGGGATGGTGCTGCCTACTCGTCGGCAAGGACGGGGTGGAGGGGCGGTTGTCGGTGTCTATGCACCCTCCATTGCATATCACCGGCGTAGGACAAGGTCCGGCGGTGACACAATGGGTGACAGGTTTGGTGGCCGCTGAAGCGTTTGAGCAGGCAGATAGTGACGCCGCCTTTGAGCCTGGCTGGCTCTCCGTCCCGGACGGAAAGGCCAATGGGGTGCTGCTGCTCCCGGTCGAGGACAGCCATCCGATCTTGGTATGGTCGGTAATGAAATTCGGATGCGACTGTGCCGCGGGTTTGCAGACGCTCGAGCGATTTCTCGCCGACTGCGCTCAGGGACCGCGGGCCCAGATGCCGAGCGGGGTGCCGGAGCGGGCGTAGCGCATCCCCGGGGAAATGCGCACGCCGCTCATCTCAAGCATGATCCTGAGGCGCCGCAGGAGCCGCGGTCGGCTTCTTTTTCGGTTTGGGCATTGCCGTCAGCACAGCTGCAACCAAACTTTCTGGAGCGGGGCCGCCAGTGTGCTCTTTCGTTGCCACGCTCAAGCGCGTGCCGGATCCGACCGCGGGTTTCGCATGTTCCCGAACGTCATGCGCCCAGTTGCCCATTTCAGCATCGGCCGCACCGACCACCTTCTTCAGGCAGCTCCACACTAACGGAGCAATATCCGCACTGATCTTGCTATCAGAGGGAAAGTGGAGGCCAGCCACTTCCCGATTGCGGGCAATCCGATTCGCCAGCTTTTCCGCCGCTGCCTTCAGTCCCGGGGCGATCTCGGCGAGCGCCACAGACATGAGATGCGCCTGAAGCGCGTGGCCACTTGGGTATGAGGGATGACGCGGAGTCGGTAACTGCGTGGTCAGGGATGGGATGATCTGGGCCGGTCGCGCGCGCATGTGCAATGTCTTGTAGTGGCGCGACACAATGGCACCAATTCGAAGGCATAGGGTCAGTATAAAGTGCGTTTCCGAGCGCACATCGCTAGAGCAACTGGCCAGTTTCATGAAGTAGGAGAGTATATTATCAGCCTGCATGCGCAACTCATCGCGCACTTCCGTGTCCAAGATGGTGCTCTTCTGGACAATCAGAAGATTGGCGATATCGGCCGTCAATGCTTTCGCGGCTGCCATCTTTGCCGCTTCGTCTGCGTCAGCGGCGACGTGCCCAGGCGGCAACACGAGTGCGTCGGGTAGGTTTTTCCAGCAATCGCTAGCACTGAAGGCCAAGGCAAGGGCGTCGGCCTTGATCGCTGGGTCCCAGCCATCCTGCGGGAAACGAGTGTCGAGGACGAACGGTCCATTCTCGGCCGGCCCGAACGTTGCGCTCCAGCCTGGAAGAGGGCCGGGAACAAAGGGCTGTGTTCCACCAGGGCCGGAGTATCGCCCACCGCCGTCGTTTTCGCGCACGCGCCAGCCGCCGCCGTCGTTTTCGCCCCCACCATCGTTCTCACCGGCGAGCCAAATTGTAACAGGCATGTATCTGCTCCTTTTCAAGTTACGGATTGAATCCCGCAGCAAGCAAATGCTTTCCGTACTCTGCACGACGCGCTTCGTTACTGAATGGGCTGTTGCGCACCGAGTTCGCCACGCGCTGGGTAGGTGCAACCGCGAGAGCTTCGCCCGCGATCTCGCTGGCCTCAGATGCACGCCCCGCCGCCGCCAGCGAAGCCGCGGTCCAGCGCATCGTCGCCACCCACACGCCCGGCTCGGCCATCGCACGCCTGCCCCACGCAGCGGCTTCGTCGAAGTTCCTGGCCGCATAGTGCGCCACGCACATCGCCGAGTAGTAGTCATGCGCCCGCCGATCCCGCGGCGACAGGTCCAGCGCACGTTGCACGCGCCGAATGGCCTCTTGCGGATCGTCGTTGTACGCAAAGGGATAGCTGCTGTAGAGCCAGCTATGGGCCGTCCCGGGGGCAACATCCAACGCCCGTTCGAACATCCGGCGCGCGCCGTCGTAGTCCCGATGCAGCATCGCTCGGCGATGGGCATACAGCACCAGGGCGCGGATGTTGTCGCGGTCTAGCGCCAGGGCCAGACGTGCCAGCCGCTCCGTTTCTTCCCGGCCGCCGTTGTCGTACGGCAGCCATCCCTGGTTCATCGAAACGCCCTGCCAATCCGCGAGCAGCGCATAGGCATCGGCATATTCCGGTTCCTGCTGCACCACCTGGTCCAGCAAGGTCTTTGCCTCGGCGAACCTGTCGCGCTCGATCGTTACGAGATGCTCGCGTGCCAGCAGAACCTTTTCGTACACCGTCATGGTGTCTGGCCGTTGGCCACGAATCCGCCTCAGCTCCAGCTCCTGCACCCGCGGCGCCAGGGTGTTCACGATCTGCGCCACCAGCCGGTCCTGGTCGGCGAAATCCAGCGTGGCCGAGGTATCGTGCGTCCGTGCCCAAACCACCGCGCCGGTGCGGGCATCGGCCAGTTCCGTGGTCAGCCGCAGCACGTCGCCGCGCCGACGCATGGACCCGCGCACCACGTAGCGCGCGCCCAGCTCGCGCCCCACCTGGCGCAGGTCAACCTGCGGGTCCCGATAGGTCAGGGAGGAGCCGTGCGAGATCACCTGCAACTCGCGCAACCCGGCCAGCTGGCACACCGTGTCCACCAGGATGCCATCGGCGATGTGGCTCGGCACCGCCTCATCCCCCAGCTGAGCGAACGGCAGCACGGCAATCTGCGGTGGCGCGCCCACGGGCGTCGGTTCCGTGCGCGGCCGCTCGGGGAGGACAGGGGGATCCATCTCCGCGCGCAGCCGCTGGGCGATCTCACGCGTCTGCGCACCCGGGTTGATCCCCAGTTCGCGTTTCATCATCTCGGCAATCGCGGCGTAGTGGCGTAGCCCGTCGGCCCGCCGGCCCGCCGCGCCGCAGGCATCCAGCAGGCGGGAGTGGATCTCCTCGCGCAGCGGGTCGATCGCGAACATACGCTCGGCCGCTTCCAGCGCCCCGGCGGCATCGCCCGTGGCGGTGCACAGGTCGCCAATCCGGCCCAGCACCGCCAGCGCCTTGCGCTCCAGCACGTCGCGGCTCAGGGCCAGCCAATCGGCGAAATCCTCATCCAGCTGCGGGAATCCCGCCAGCAACGGGCCGGCATAGGCGCGCGCGGCCCGGTGCAGCCCGGCGAGATCTTCCGCCAATGCTTGCCGCTCGAACTCCTCCACGTCGGTCGCCACATCCTGGCCCAATGCCAGCGCCCCGTCGTGGGAGACGACCACCTGCCGCCCGCGCAGGGGCCGGCGCAGGGAATACAGCGCCTCACGCAGGCTGCCCTGGATCTGCTTCGGTCCGCTGTTCGGCCACAGCAGTTCCGCCACACGCTCCCGCGCCATCGGCCGGCCACGGTCCACCGCCAGCACGGCCAGCAGGGCGCGCGTCTTGCGGGGCAGCGGCGGGCCCTCCTGGCCATCCACCCGCAGCCCGAAGCCGCCGAGAAGGTTGAGACGAACGCCTGTCATCACGATCGACCGCCCCCTGCAGTCACTCTCCGTTAACGATCACGAAACAGGTTCGTGGGAGTAAGGACAAGACTCCAAATCGAACAAATGCCGCCTTGGCCGCACTTTTGACGGCCGCTTGGCCTTCGCTCTGATGGCGTTGCGCTCCGATGCCGTGGCCGGCGCAGTTCCGCGCCGCATAGCCGGAGATGCCGCCGTGTCAGTCACCGCCCCCCCAGCACCGTCCGTGGGCCTGCCCGCCGTCCCCGTGGCGCTGCGCCCGATGCACGAACCGGCGCTGCACGATCCCGTCGGCCTGCTCGATTCCACACGCGACCGCATCCTGGCCGGCGGAGACATCGCCCAGGCGGTGGATATCCTCAGCGACGGGTTGTGGTGGATGCGCGCCGGCCTGCCGGAAGAGGAGTGGAAGCAGGTGATCGCCCTGGTGCGCGCCCATCCGCTGATGGGGCTGATGCACGAGAACCCCTTCACCCGCCGCG
>JAIXVI010000102.1 GCA_027483065.1 Planctomycetaceae bacterium | reverse complement strand
TGCCGCTTCGAGGATTGCGGCGCCGACTTCGGCGGGGGCGTCTATCTCCTCCGTTGCACGGTGAACGTCGACGGTTGCGTGTTCAGCTCGAACGACGCGACCACGGATGGCGGCGGCATGCAGACCTTCGCTTGCTCGGGCACCATCAAGAACTCAACCTTTAACGGCAACCGCTGCGCGCAGACTTACGCAGGGAGTGGCAGCGCGTTCAAGGGCGTCGGCATTCGCACGGCGGGCACGACGCTCACGCTCGAGGCCTGCACGATCAGCGGCAATCCGATTCCGAATGCTGGCGCTGCGGTCGAGTACTTCGAGAATGTGAAGATGCTCGCGGGCGTCTTCCGGATCGTCGACACCGACATCGTGTCGAACGTCGTTGGTAGCGGCAGCGTCGATGACGCTGGCGGCCTGCGCGTGCTCGGTCGACAGCTGTCGTGCGTGCTTTCGGGCGGCACGACGATCTGCTCGAATACTCCGCGCAACGTGGTCGGCCCCTACCTCGTCGAAGGCTCCGCGACAGTCTGCGATTGCGAGGGCGATCTCTCCGGCAACGGGCAGGTCGACGCGGCCGACCTCGGCATCCTCCTGAGCGTGTGGGGCACGTCGCCCGCGAATGGACAAGGCGATCTCAACCACGATGGCATCGTGTCGGCGCCCGATCTGTCGGCGCTGCTTGCGAAGTGGGGTTCATGCCAGTGATTCGAAGCGCGAGGCGATGTATCGTCGATTGAAGTTCGACGGCGCGTCTGATGGTGAACACTCGTTGAGGTGACAGTTCGTTGAGCGATCTCTTCCCTACCACGCACACGACTTGGATCATGGAACGCGTCGAAGCCGCGCCCGACGAAGTTCGGACGCATGTGATGGCGCGCTACTTCGAACCACTTTGTGCGTACACGCGTGCATCGAGCCTGCGTTCGCTCGGTGAACCTGCGGAACTTGTGAATGACTTCCTCGCGTCGCGGCTCACGGACCCGATGTACCTGCAGCGCTGGTCTGGAAGCGGCATGGCGTTGCGGCGCTGGCTGGCGAACGGGCTACTCACGCACGCGCGCAATCGCGCGATCGCCGCAGCGCGCCGAAATCGGTTTAGAAGCACGATCGATCCGGCCGAACTCGAGCGGATGACTTCATCGCACGAAACCGACGCGCTCCTCGCACTCGAACGTGCGTGGGCAGTGCGCACGGTCACAGAGGCACACGAACGGGTACATGCGGAACTGATCGCCGAAGGTCGCGGCGCGTGGTGGGAACTCTTCCGTTTGCACAGTATGCAGGGCATGTCGTACGCGGAAGCGTGTCGCATCACGGGTATCGCGCCATCGAACGCGACCAATGTGCATCGGTCTGTCGCGCTCCGTTTGCGCGATGCGCTGCGTGCGATTCTCGAGCGCGAGGGCATTCGCCCCGAGGAGATCGCGCGCGAACTCGCCCTCATGCAGGACATGCTCGGATAGGTTGCGCGGGATGACCGCGCTTCCAGAACTCCCTCTGCAAGATCTTGCGCGCGTCGTCGCTGCCGTTCGTGGGGGAACGGCGGCGACGGCGCATGCGGGTTCGAATGTTGGATCACACCCTTGGTCACCCGCCGGGGCGCGAAACGGGGTCGACGTCGCGCGACCGCGAGCGCGAGCGCTGTTCCTCGCGACGGCGACGTTTTTCGCTTCCATCGCGATTTTTCTGCACGGCGCGCATTCTCGTGCATGGAGCGTCTCGCCGACCGAGTTCTCGTCGGCAGAGGAGCTCAAGATGTCAACGAAGATGCGTTTGCTCGCGGCGGCGGTTGGTGGGGTGGTGCTTTCAGGCGCGAGCAGCGCGCATGCGCAAGACGCCGTGCAGTGGCGAGTTGAAGATGGCGGGAACGGGCATTGGTATGGCATCTCTTCGGTCGTCGGGGACTGGCAATCAGTTCGAGTGTGGTGCGATGCTCGCGGCGGACACTTGGCGACCTGCACAAATTCAGACGAATGGTTGTGGCTTAAGTCGTCACTTCCCGTCGTTGATTGTTTCGTTGGTGGTTATCAAGATCGAACAGACAACGAGTATCGGGAACCGTCAGGCGGTTGGCGCTGGGTAACAGGAGAGGAATTTTTCTTCGACAAGTTCATCGCTGTGGATGACTGCCCAGGCGGGGTACAGGGCGTCTGCGGATGTGGGACACCAGGAGCGCAGGATGTTCTTTTCTTCACTGGTTGTTGCGATCGCATTTTGGACGATATCGGTGACGGGGTCGTTCAGAATTGCGACAGTGAAAGTCGAAACGCAGTCATCGAATGGTCCGCCGACTGCAACTCCGACGGGATCGTCGACTACGGTCAGATCCGCGCGGGCGAACTCGTCGACACCAACGCGAACAACATTCCCGACTGCTGCGAGCAAGCGACTTCATGCGTGCCCTGTGCCGCCGACGTCGACGAATCCGGCGCGGTGAATAGCGTTGATCTGGCGGCGGTGCTTTCAAACTGGGGCACCGACGGTGGCAAGTATCCACGCGCGGATATCGACGGCGACGGCACGGTGTCCTCCACGGATCTCGCGGCCGTACTCAGCGCGTGGGGTCCGTGCGAGTGACGCGCGTTCGTGCGAGAGTTCCGTTCTTCTTCGACCGCCTCGCACGTTGAGGCACATGACCATGTTCCCCACCACCCACTCGACATGGCTCGTGACGCGCATCGAGGACGACTTCCCCGCGGCGCGCGCGCACATTCTCGAGCGGTACTTCGAACCACTGTGCGCGTACGTGCGATCGTCGCAACTGCGCGCGTTCGGTGAACCCGCGGATCTCGTCAACGACTT
>JAIXVI010000025.1 GCA_027483065.1 Planctomycetaceae bacterium | reverse complement strand
TGACCACGGTGACGCGTCGTTCAAGATGATTTTGCCGCGCGAACGCGGTGCGCGATGTAAAGAAACGACGGACGCCTTGCAGCGTCCGTCGTTGGTTTGATATCGAAATGTCGGTTCTACAGCACGAGCCCCCGCGCTTAGGCGCGGAATGAGGCCCCGCGCTTAGGCGCGGAATGAGGCCTTGTACGCAGCGACCGCTGCCTTAAACTCGTCTTCGATGCCCTTGAACGACTTCGAGGCAACGAGCTTGTCGCGGAGATCCTTCTTCTGGGTCGCGAAGTACTCGAGAAGGCCCGTTTCGAACTTGTTCACAGCCGGAACTGGAACGTCATCGAGGTAGCCCTTCGAGGCTGAGAAGATCGAGATGCACTGGTCGATGACGTCGAACGGCTTGTACTGACCTTGCTTGAGGAGTTCGACCATGCGTGCGCCGCGATCGAGCTGACGCTTCGATGCTGGATCGAGATCGGTACCGAGCTGCGCGAACGCTTCGAGTTCACGGTACGCGGCAAGGTCAAGACGCAGCGAGCCGGCGACTTCCTTCATCGCCTTGATCTGCGCGTTACCACCGACGCGCGACACCGAAATACCGACGTTGATGGCGGGACGAATACCGGCCGAGAAGAGTTCCGGCTGGAGGTAGATCTGGCCGTCGGTGATCGAGATGACGTTCGTCGGGATGTATGCCGACACGTCGCCTTCCTGCGTTTCGATGATCGGGAGCGCGGTGAGCGATCCGCCGCCGTTCTCGTTCGAGAGCTTGGTTGCGCGCTCGAGGAGACGGGAGTGCAAGTAGAAGACATCACCGGGGTACGCTTCGCGGCCTGGCGGACGACGGAGGAGAAGCGAAAGTTCGCGGTACGCGACGGCTTGCTTCGAAAGGTCGTCGTAGACGCAGAGGACGTGCTTCGGCGTCTTGCCTTCCTTACCCTGCCACATGAAGTACTCGCCCATCGCGCAACCGGCGTACGGAGCGATGTACTGGAGCGGCGCAGCGGCCGACGCGCCTGCGACGACGACGATCGTGTAGTCGAGCGCGCCGTTCTTGCGGAGCGTTTCGACGACGCCGGCGACGGTCGAGTCCTTCTGGCCGACCGCGACGTAGATGCACACGACCGCGTCGGGCGTACCCCAGTACTGCTTCTGATTGATGATGGCGTCGAGGCAGACGGCGGTCTTGCCGGTCTTACGGTCGCCGATCACGAGTTCGCGCTGACCACGACCGACGGGAACCATCGAGTCAACAGCCTTGATGCCGAACTGGAGCGGTTCCTTGACGGGCTGACGCGCAGCGATGCCAGGAGCAACGATGTCGAGCTTCTGACGACCCGATGCGTTGATCGCTGGGCCACCGTCGATCGCGTTGCCGAGTGGATCGACGACGCGGCCGAGGAGCTCTGGACCAACAGGCACTTCGAGGAGATTGCCCGTCGCGCGCGCGGTTGCGCCTTCGCGAATCGAGGTCGCGTCGCCGTAAAGCACGCAGCCCACGGTGTCGAGTTCGAGGTTCATCACCTGACCCATGACCTTGCCAGCGGAGCCTTGGAACTCGATGAGCTCGCCAGCCATCGCCTTCGAGAGGCCGTACACGCGGGCAATACCGTCACCGACTTCGACCACTTGGCCGACTTCAGAGATCTCGAGTTTGCCCGAGTACTGCTCGATTTCTTGGCGAATGACTGTCGTGATCTCGTCGCTCTTGATCTTCACGGATGGGTCCTCGTGTTTGTCTTCTCAGTTGTCGGCGCGGGGCCGATCGTGTGAGTTTGGATAGTGTTGTCTTGGTGGTTTCGATTGGAAAGCGATGTTCAGGAAAGGAAATCGCCGAGGCGCGTGCGAATGCGGCTCGTGCCGCGGCTCGCAACCGTCTCGTGCATGTTGCGCAGCTGCGTTGCAACGGAGCCGTCGATCAGCTGGTCGCCGATGCGAAGTTTGACGCCGCCGATCATGTTCGGATCGCTGTACTGGTGAAGCACGGCGTCCTTCGAGAACGCTTCCTTCACGCGCGCCTTCACGGTCGCGATCACCTCATCGGAGGCGCGACCATCGACGGTGAACATGTCGACTTCGACGCGACCGAGGCGCTCTTGCAAGAGCGCGTCGAAGGCGTCTGCGATGTCCGCAATGCGACCAGCGCGACCGTGCGCGGCGATCACGTTGAGGAAGCGATAGACAAGATCGGAAACGCGACCCTTCACGATGCGATCGAGCGCCGCGCGGCGCTTATCGTTGCCGAGGATTGGGGTCTTGAGGAATTCCGCGAAGCGCTTGTCGGCGCGCACGATCTCCGCGAAATCGCGGAGTTCCTCAGCGCAGGACTCGGCAGCAGCGTTGCCGCCCTGTCGATCGCACACCTCGAGGAGGCTCTGCGCGTACACGCTTGCGATTTCGTCGATGTTCTTTGTAGTTGCCATCGTGTGACGCTCTGTCAGGCGTGAACGAACTCAGTTGCGGGCGCGCGAAAGTTCAGCGAGGCTCTCGGAGACGAGGCGCGATTGATCGCCTGCACCGACTTCGCGACGAAGGATCTTCGATGCCATGGTCGTCGCGAGCGCGACGGCGTGGTCGTTGATTTCCTTGACGGCCGATTGCTTCGCGCTCTCGATGTCGGCGATCGCACGGGCCTTCATTTCCGAAAGTTCCGCGTCGTTCTTCGCGCGGAGTTCGTCGGCGACCTTGCGCGCGGTGGCTTGCGCAGCCGCGATGGTCGCGGTTGCTTCGGCTTGCGCCTGCTGGAGCTTCTCTTCGAACTTCTTCTGCGCAGATTGCGCTTCGTGGCGGGCCTTTTCCGCCGCGTCGATTTCGCTCTTGATCTTCGCGTAGCGCTCATCGAGGCCAGCGATGATGCGTGGCCAAACGAGCTTCGAAAGCAACAAGAAGAGGCCGAGCGTGACCACGATCGCGGTGCCGTAGGACAGCAACTTGAACGCGAGCGGATTCACGGCGCCGCCTTCGGCTGCGAGCGTGACAGGGAGAAGAGTGAGCGCGTTGGTCATAGTGTGGGCTCGATTTCGAGCGAACTCTGGTGCAATCTCAAACTGCGATCCCGAAACACGTCACCGCGGTTCGGGAGAATCGGTCGAGGCGGGTTTCCCCGCCCCGACCGGAGTGACTTCATACTTCCACCGAACTCGGATCAACCGAGCACAGCGAGGAGACCGACGACGACCGCGAAGAGCGCGACGCCTTCGATGAGTGCTGCGGTGAGGATCATCTGGGTCTGGATGCTCGACGCAGCTTCTGGCTGACGTGCGGTCGCTTCGACGGCCGAGCCACCGATGCGGCCGATGCCCATACCGGCACCGATCGCGCCGAGAGCGGCACCGATCGCGGCGAGACCCTTGGTCATGTCTGCGCCACCGGCGGCGGCGTCAGCGCCATCCTGGCCGAAGGCCGGAGCGGCGATGAAGGCGGCGAGGGCGGCGAACGGAACGATCTTCGAGAACTTGCTCATTGCTGACTGTGCTCCAAATAGGTTTGGTCTTTGCTCGGACGCCGTGGGACGCGCCGGTTGAAGGACGAATCATTCAGCCGGGCCTCCCACGAGCCCGGATTTGGTTTGTTCAGTGCGCGTGCGCACCGTGGCCGTGGCCATGGGCGTGGTCGTCGTGACCGTGCGCATGGTCGTGGCCGTGATCGTGATCGCCGTGGTGGCTCATCATGCCAATGAACACAGCGGTGAGGAACATGAAGACGAATGCTTGGAGGAAGGCGACGAAGAGTTCGAGGACCGAAATCGCGATCGCCGCGACAACCGACACCGCGGACACTGGAATCGCCAAGCCCCAGCCCTTCGCGCTGTACGCGAGAGCACCGAAGCCGAGCAGCGTGGCGAGCAGCGTGTGACCCGCGACCATGTTCGCGAAGAGACGAATCGAGAGCGCGGCTGGCTTGATGAAGAGACCGAGGATCTCGACCACGAGCATGATCGGAACAACAGCCTTCAGCATGATCGGCCCGTAGAGGAGATCCTTGCCGCCTGCCATGTGCTCGATGAAGCCCTTCACGCCGAGATCGCGGAAGCCTTGGTAGAGAATCGCGAAGAAGCTGAGTGTCGCGAGACCTGCCGTGACCGCGATGCTCGCGGTGGCGGTGCCGCCGAACCAAACCGGCGTTTCGCCGTGGCCAAGCTCATGCTTGTGACCCAAGAGCGTGAACACAAACTCTTGGATGTCCATGAAGGGGATCATGCCGAAGAGGTTCAGGACGAGGATGAAGAAGAAAATCGTGAGGAGGAACGGAAGGAAGCGTGCTGTTGCGTCCTTGCCTAGCAGCGGCTGGATCACACCATCACGAAGCCCCTGCACCATCACTTCAACGATCTGCGCGATGCGGCCCTTCGTGAGATAGCGATCGGTGCCGGCGCTCGATGGGCCGGTTTCGATCTGCTTGGCCGCCATCGACAGGACGATGAACACAACCACCGCGCCGACGACGAGCGAGATCGCACTGAGCGCGATCTTGTATTCGCCGATCGCGAAACCGTGCACATCCTTGTCGACGACGTGCTCGATCGGGTTTCCGCCGGCCGCAAGAAGCGACGGCGCGAGATCGATGATCGAGATGAGGCTGTTGCTGAGAATCATGAAGGAACTCATGAAGGAAATTCACACGGGCGAGAATGCACACAGGTCACGGAACGCTGTCGTGCGGTTTGCCTCGCTCGTGAGCGGGGCTGCGATTCGTGAAAACCTTCACGAAGTCGCACCGCGAGTCTCGACAAGCGCGCGGACTGCTCCGCGTCTTGCCATCCAACACATGTCGGCGCTGTCGGCGTTAAGACTCACGCGCCGACGTGCTTGCAGTTGAAGACGCGGGACGCGTCGCCGTCTGCATCGACTGCATCGCCTGCATCATCGTCACGATGTCCGCGACGAGGATGATCAGGTACCCCACGAGCGACCCGATCAAGACTGGTCGGGCCTCCGCGAGGAGGAGAAAGTATAACGAGAGTGCCAAAAGCGGTGTGAGCACGAATCGCACCAACGTCGAGGCGAGATACGCGTTCGCAACACCTTGGGCGGGACTCAAGAGCGCACCAAGCACGGTGCCTGCGAGATGCGCAACGATCGCGGCCGAAAGCCCGAGAAGTACACCTTTGTAGATGGGCGGCGGGAAGTTCCAGCCTTGGTGAATGACCGCCCACAGGATCACAAGTCCTGCGCCCACAGCGAGATGCACTGCGAGGAGTTTCGCAAGCGGGAAGACGGGGAGCGAAGTGGACGCCGGGGCTGCCGGAGCGACCGACGGTTTGCGCGATTCAGATTCAGCCTGCATGGTGGGGTCCTCCGTCGGGTCCGCCGTCCGTTCCGCCGTCCGTTCCGCCGTCCGTTCCGCCAAGGTCTTGCCCCGCGCGATTTTGCCCGCGGGTCTCGGAATTCTCGCTGTGCGCATTTGCGCCGCTTTGCTCTGAACTTCTCCGGACGTTTTGGGCTTGGCTCTCGTCGGCTTTGCTCGCGTTTTGATCACTCGCGGTCCCACCCGTCGCGGGCGTCTTCGGACGCCATCCGGGCCGCGACGGCCGCGGCGGCGGCTTCTTCAGCGCCAAGCGGAACACCGTCACCATCGCCACGGCAATTCCCGCGATCGAACCTACGACGATCCAGCGATTCTTCGTGCCGAGGAGATAGTCGAGCCCGTAGCCAAGCAGCACCCCCGCCGCCACCTCGCTCATCATTTGTGAGCCGAGACCAAGGAGCGATGCATCGACGGAGGTGAAAAACGCCTTCTGGCGCACCGCGGATTGGCTGCGCGTCGACGAGACCTGATCGTCCGCCGACACGTCGCCCTGCCGTTCGAGTGACGGTTGAGTCGTGTCTCCACTCGATTGTGCTTGTGCGTCGCGAGAGTTCGAAACTCTCGTCGCCCGCCCGCTTTCATCGTTCATCCCTCCACCGTACCATCTCGGCCCCATGGCGATCCGCGACGAAGAAGTCATCGATGTGACCCCAACCCGCCTCACCCGCGGCGAAGCACTGTTCCTCCCCTCGATCTTTAAGGGGCTTGGCACGACGCTGCGTCACTGCTTCGAGAACATCGGCCGTGGTGGCTCGAACAAGAAGAACATCTGGGTCCTGCAGTACCCAGAGATGAAGCGCGACGATCGCCCGGTTGAAGAGGGTGGCCAGTATCGCCCGTACTTCCGCGGCGTTCACCGCCTCAACAAGGATGAAGACGGTCGCGTGCGCTGCGTTGCGTGCTTTATGTGCGCGACGGCGTGCCCCGCAAAGTGCATTCACATCGTCGCCGACGAAAGTCCATGGGACGATCGCGAGAAGTACCCTAAGCAGTTTGATATCGACGAACTGCGCTGCATCTACTGCGGCATGTGCGAAGAAGCTTGCCCCTGCGACGCGATCGAACTCACGCCGCACTACGAAGTGACTGGCCTCTCGCGCCAAGAACTCATCTTCGACAAGACGAAGTTGCTGCAGATCTACGACGAGACCGTCGGCGAAAAGCCCATGTGATAAATCGATGTGATAAATCGATGTGATAAATCGATGTGATAAATCGATGTGATAAATCGATGTGAGTCGAACGAGGTTTCGAGATCTCGGTCTCGTCTGATTGAGCGCTGATCTCGCGCTGCATCGGCGTTGACTCAACGCGCGATTCGATACGAATCACGCGCAAGCCATACACGAGCTGTCACTTCGGAGGCGTGCTTGGCGCGTTCGCTGGCGGCTTCTTCTCTTTCGGCTTCTCGTCTTTTGGCTTCTCGTCTTTCTTCTTGAAGAGGTCGATGATTCCGCCGACCGCTTCGATCGCACCGGTTGGATTCTGCCGAATCGCATCACCGATGTCGGGAAGCGCGAGATCCTGTTTGAGTTTGGCGGGCTTTCCTTGCGCGTCGAAGAGCGGACCTGAAAGCTTGACACCCACCACAAGGCTCTTCAAAAGCTCCGGACTCACCGAGCCGATCGACTCAAACAAACGACGCGCGTCGCTCGACCAATTGCCCGCGTCGGAAAGCGGGACTCCTGTCGTGATCGCGACGGCGCGCATCGGCGTCGCGCCGAGATCAATGTCGCCCGTGAAGACCAGCGAGTTCTTCCATCGGACCGCCAACGAATCTCCTGATGAACCCTGCGTCGTCTTTCCAGCTCGCAGCGCGAAGTCGCGGTAGACAAGGCGCCCCTTCGTGATCGTCGCGCGCAATGGTTCGATGTACGCCTCAAAGCCGTCGGTTCGGCCAGCTTGCACGGCCGACAGCAACCACGAGAGCATGCCGGAGTTCACCAACTTCACTTCGCCTGTTTCCAGCGTGAATTCGCCATCGAGCTTGCGCTTGTCACCGTCGAGTGGCCACGAGAGCCGCGGCAACGTGAATCGCGCAGGCGCACCCGAGGACACATCGGCGAAGACTTGGTTGATCGGCGAGAGCAGTTGCTCGCGCACGTCCTTCGACATCTCAAAGGTCGCCGTCATCGGCTTCTCCGGCGTGACGCGCGCGAAGCCCTCTGCGAGCGTGACCTTCGGAATCTCGACCTTCGCGTATCGCGCATTGAGCGAGGCGCGCAGTGTTCCCCGCGCGGCTGCAAGTCCCGATGTTTCAACAGAGGCAGGGTTCGCAGCAGAGTTCACAGCAGCGTTTGTCGTAGGGCCTACGACAAGATTGGCGACAACATTCGCATCAAGCGCATCGCCGAGATAACGGGCCAGCGCTCCGCCGGTACTTCCGAATGCATCGATGGTCGCAGAAGGGAACGCGCTCGCGACCAGCGTCGCGTCGATCGCGAGTGGTGCTGCGGCGCTCGCGGGCGAAGCTGGCGCATCTGAGGAGACCTTTGCGCCCTTTTGAAGTGCAAGCCCGCGGAGTTTCACGTCGAGATCGAGTGAGCCATTCGATGACGCCGCAGCCGCGCCTACTGCTTGCTGTCCGGACGGCGATGCGCTCGAAGCCGTACCGCCGCCTGGTTTCGCGGTGGTGATCGAGATCGCCAGTTCGTTGGAAAGCTGTGAGGCTTTCGCGCCAATGCTGAGCGCACCCGTTGAAACGACCGTCTTCGCACCGCGCTCGTCGGTGACTTCAATCGCAATCGGCGTGACTGCTCCGCGGAGATCGAGCGCCGCACGATCAAGCGCCGGCTCAAACGTCGAACTCAGCGGAACTGAAAGCGACGTGATCGCAAGTTCGCAGTTGACGGGGTTCACCACACGCCGACTCGCGTCGCGCGACATCCCTGCGAGTTGCGCGAACGACTCGGTTGAAATGTCGGTGCGCACGCTGCCCTTCGCGATCGCGCGCCGTCCGTCGGCTGTTTGAGGCACCGTCAACTCAATGTCTGCTTTGGTCTTTGGAAAGTCGACCGCAAGCGTCGCGGTCGGATTCTCGCGCTCTGCAAGTGCCACGCGAATCGCACCCGTCGACCCAAGCATGTTCGAGAGTTTTCCAGCCTCCACGCCGATGGTCGGTTCAAGTCGCGCGACATCGAGTTTGGACGCTTCGATCGTTCCCTCGAGGCCGGCAAAGACCTTTGCTTCGAGCGGCTTTTTCCACGCAAGATCGAACGCGACTGCGCCGAGTGCTCCGCGATCACCGAGCGCAATCGCACCCTTCGCTTGTGCGCGCTCGTCACGCCGTGCGTACGTGGCATCAGCGTCAAGTTGATCGATCATGAGCGGCGCCGCAAGCCCAGGCGACTGACGCACCGTGACCTTCGACAGACGCACCGAGGCTTTCAACGCATCGCCAAGCACCCATTGCGTTGCATCGTTCGTTCCTTCAGGCTTCGCCTTCGTCATCGCGAGTTCAGGAACGCGCAGCGAAATCGTGCCGCCTGGCTCAATCTTCACGGCATCGCCAAGTGGCAGCGATGCAATCGATTCGCGTGTGAGTGTGCCATCGACTTCGAGATTCCGAACGGAGATGGCGTCTTTCGCAAGGCGCGCAGCACCGCGCGTCTTGAGCGCGGGGGCTTCGAGTGAAACCGCAATCGCGAGTGCTGCTTGTGAGGACCCGTCGGGATTCGAGGCACTTTCGGGCCGATTCTCGAGCGTCAGACGCAGCGGCCCACCGCCCAAAATGCCCACCGCATCTTTCGCGCTTGGCACGAGTCGCGTCACAAACGCCGGATCGATACCCGCGACATCGACTGAACCCGTCAAACCGATCTCGACACCAAGGCCGAGCGGATCCGCGAAGTCTTTCGGCAGTGACGTGAAGGTCTGCTGCACGCGGACTTGCGCTCCATCGATCTTCGCGGCGACCGCGAGTACTCCGTTTGAAGCTGGCGCACTTGCGGCTGGGACCGTTCCCCCCAGCCCCGTCCCCCCAGGCCCCGTTCTCGCGGGCCCCGTGCCACTCTTCGTTGGAAGCGCAAGATCCACCGCAAGATCATTGAGCACTGCTGATGTCTCGCCACCCGCAAGTGCAAGCGCACCGCCGAGTTCAAGGCGCAGCGACCCGCGAGGAGATTCCCCCGCGCGGACCTCAACACCCTGCGCGCGGAGGTTGAAGTTCGCCGTCGCGCCCGTTTGGCGCGTATCGCCAAGAACTCGCACCGCACTCTGGGTCACGCGTTCCAATGATGTTGGATCGAGCCCGAGTTTGGCATCGAGCACACCAGCGGAAATCCCGCGACTCATCAAGTCGTAGCGCCCCGAAAACGAAGCTGTGAGCGTTCCTGTCTCGCCGTAACTCGCTTCGATGGCGCCCATCGCGCGCAGCGTTTCTTCACCCATCGCTTTGTCGAATCCGATGCGCAGCGAATCCACACGCGCACCAATCCCGGCCGCTGGGCCCGACGCGGTTCCCTGCCACTCGAAACTCCGCGCAAGCTGCACGTTGCAAACCGCTGAGAAACCACGCAGCCCGAGGTTCTCTGCCGAAGCGCCTTCACCACGTGTCCACGCGATGTCCGTTCCGGTCATCACCATCGCGAGCGGTGTTTCTGTCGCGACACCTAGTGCGCGAAGAAGCTCCGGGCGCACCGATGCGCTTGCAGACAGGACACCAGCGGTCATGCGCGCAGGCTTTCCATTCGCGTCGAGTTGCAGCGTGCTTTCAAACGCGAGTCGAACGCGTCGCGCTTCGATCTGCGCACGCGCCTTCGATTGGGAGCCCGATCCCGTTGCTGGCCCCGCACCTTCTGTTTCGATCGAAACATCCGCGATGTCGCCAACGTCCTCAACGAAATCGAGTTTCACTCCCGAACCATCGCCCGCCGCAATCACTGGCGCGTACGGCTGAAAGATCGCCATCGGCACCGACTTCGCTTCCACCTTCGCGCGCAACGCGGAAGGATCGAAATCCAATGCGCCTTGCTCATCGAACAGCGGACCAGTCTCGACAAGCGCATCGATCTTCGAGAGTGGCGCGCTTCCATGGCGAATGGTCGTGCGCAGTTCGAGTTTCAAACCGCTCGGCGCCTGCTCGACCACGAGATCAAACTTCTCCGCGACGAACTCGCCATCGCGCGTGTCCGATGGAGGTGACGTCTGAGCAGCCGCTTGCGATGCGGGCTGAGACGCACGCTCTGCAACCGCCGCAGGCAGCGGCAGATTCGCCGCTGTGACGCTGCACTCACCTGTGATTCGCGCGTGATCGAATCCTCCGGATTTCGTGCGCGGAATTCGAACGTCCATCGCCAGGTCGAGCGTTCCAGTTTCGTCGGTCGATGCGGCGGCTGCCGATGTACCCCCGATCATGCCGCGCCCAACGCGCGTCTTGGCCGTGAGATCTCCGCTGATCGCGAGTTCGAAATCTGCGCCCTCGGTGAGTGCAATCGTTCCCTTCAGGTCTTCGATCGAGGCGTACGGCGCATCGGCGTTCACCGCGCTCAGGTCGATGCCCGCGAACTCGATCGTCACCGTTCGCCCGGCCAAAAGTGATTGCGCCTTCGAATCCGATCCAGCGCCCGATCTCGACTCGGCCGCCTCAGCCGAACCTGCGCTTGACCTCATCATGCGCGTGAGACCGATCGACCCATCTGCGCCGATCGCGGTCTTCACCGATCCGGCAAGTTTCACATCAACAGCGTCGCCCGTCGCCAACGCCCAAAGTCCTTGCGTGACTTCCGCATCGACGCGCACCGAACCATTCGCGGCGCCGCTGTCGATCGCAAGTGCCTTCACCGAGAGAGGCCCCGTCCAGCCAAGCCGAACCTCACCCACCGAGACCGTGCCTTCCACCTTGGCGCCGACTTCGCGCTCGATGACTCCACGCACGTATCCCGAAAGCAATGTCGGCGCGAGCAGCGCCGCCAATGCCGCCACAACGACCAACACGATGGTCGACAGACCTAAAACGCGCCAAATGCTTCGCTTCCGTTGCTTCATTTCGATAACTCCCACCGATTCAAACCCACGCGATCTCGACTGCTCATGCTTCGACCACGCACGAAAAAACTGAATCCGCTCCATCCACCTCATCACCGTTGCCATCGCTCACAACTGCGACGGGTCGACGACGATAGCAGCAGCGAAAGCGTCGCCGAAAATGCGTGACGTATTCCCCACAACTTCCCCACAACTTTGTGTTTCGACAGAGGAACTCATTCGCTCCACGCACGAATCGTTCCGCACACAACACGAACGCACCTCACCTCAATCAATCGCGACCGGCTGGGTCGGCTTGAGCGGCGCGAGTCGCAGCATGCGTTCAAGCGCGATTTTCGCCAAGCGCTTCGCCTCGGGGTGCACGGTGATGCGATTCACCACTTTGCCGGCCGCGAGATGATCAAGACACCACGAAAGATGCGCTTGATCGATGCGATACATCGTGGTGCAAAGACACTGACAGTCGCTCAGGATGCGTACATCAACACCGCGCTCGGCCGCGCGGTGCGCAATGCGATTCACGAGATGCACTTCCGTGCCAACAGCCCATCGTGAACCCGGCTCCGCCTGCGCGATCTCATCGATGATGAATTCCGTCGAACCCGCGAGATCCGCGAGATCCACAACTTCCTGTGCACACTCTGGGTGGACGAGCACCGTGCGACCTTCTTGGCGCGCAGTTGCGACGTGCTCCGGACGAAACAACTTGTGCACGCTGCAGTGACCAGCCCACAAGAGCACCTGTGCATCCACGATTTCGCGCGGCGAAAGCCCGCCATTTTCAAGTTTCGGATTCCAAAGTGCCGTCTGCGCGCGCACGCTCGTGCCCGCCGCGGCCGCGTCGATTTCCGTCACAAGCCCGTGTCGCTTCGCAGTGTTGCGACCAAGATGTTGATCGGGAAGAAAGAGAATCTTGATCTCTTCGTCGCTTGCTTTCGGCGTGTCGCCGCCACCAAGCGCCCACTCAAAAACGCGCATCGCGTTCGAACTTGTGCAGCACGCGCCGCCATGTTCACCCACAAACGCCTTGATCGCGGCGGTCGAGTTCACGTAGGTGATCGGCACAACGCGCTGTTTGCGCCCAGATGCGCGAATCGCCTGTTGAGTCGACTCCCACGCATCCACTGTGTCTTCATACGCGGCCATGTCGGCCATCGAACAGCCCGCTGAGAGATCCGGCAAAATCACCGCAACATCATCGGCTGTGAGAATGTCGGCGGTCTCCGCCATGAAGTGCACACCGCAGAACACGATGTACTTCGCACCGCGACGCGCGGCTTCCGCTGCGGCCATCTGCGAAAGCTTGAGACTATCGCCGATGAGATCCGCGTGTTGAATCACGCTGTCTTGCTGATAGTGGTGACCGAGCACCAAAAGCTTCGAGCCGAGTTCGGCACGACGCGCAGAGATCTCGCGCGCGAGATCAGACTCAGACGCGTTCAAGTAGCGTTCGGGAAGCGACGGTTGCCAAAGCATGGGATCAGAGTCTACGCGCTCACGCGGCGGCTCACGGCGAGAAAGATGATGCCGACGCACATCTCAAGGACGCCGACAGCCAAGAAAATCAGCGGGAATCCCCACAGTCGAAACCATGTGTCAATGCTCGCGTCCGATGGGTCGGCGGGGTTGTATCGCACAGGCACCGTGGCACCGACTGCGAACGGATCGGACGAGCTGATTTTCGACCGGAATTCCACGCGCGTGCCGTCGGCGGCTGTGAACGCAACAACTTCGGCGCGTGTCGGGCGCGAGGAGGCTGACGTGTTTCGCCCCGGTGCCCCGACAGGTCCACCGCGCTGCATACTCATCGATTGCGCGGTCACCGTGCCTGTCGCCGAAACCGACGTTTCAACCCACGATTTCGTGCGCCAAAGAACGACTCCCGAACCAACAGACAAGCCGAACCCCATCACAATCATCGCGATCACGATGACACGCGCAGCGATGCGAAAGATCCACGGCTGCGTGTTGCCGAGGCTCGATGTTCTGAAGATGCTCTCAATCATGGGAATCCCTCGCGGGTCGAGTTCGGTCGCGCACACGTGCCACGGTCAATCGTCGTGCTCCCCAAGCGCTTCATCGACGAGCGATTGTTCGCGCGGTGCGCGCGGCTCTCCGTCGACCAATTCGTGTTCGGGCGTGGTCGTTCGCGTTGCAACGGCTGGAATTCCTGCGCGCATCTCGATTGCTCCAGCAAGCGCTTCTGCATGAATGTCCGAGTCGCACACCACGAAGAGCGTCGATCCTGAACCACTCACGTGGACGGGCAACTCCGCGATTCCCTCGATTTTTCGGCTCACATCGATGAGCGTAGGTGCGACCGAATACGCTGCATCTGCGAGATCGTTGAACGGTGATTGCGGTCGTACGCGATCCGCCGCGAGCGCGCGCACACGCTGCGGCGCGAGTGCCGCGTTCGGACGCAGCGTGTCGAATGCGCGATAGACCGCACCCGTCGGGCACTGGATCTCGGGAAACGCGAGCACGAGATGCGTTTCGCTGCCCTCAACGTGCTCCAGCGATTCGCCCGTTCCTTCGACGATCGCGTGTCCGCCGCGCACAAGAAATGGCACATCGCTTCCGAGTTCGCGCGCGAGCGACTCCAGAAACTCAACGCGCAGATTCAGTTCAAACAGCGCGTCGAGTGCGCGCAGCATCGCGGCACCATTTGACGAACCACCACCAAGCCCACCGCCGACAGGAATGCGCTTCTGAAGCCGCAATTGCACAGGAAACTTGCGATCCAAACGCGATTCCAACAACAAGTGTGCGCGCACCGCGAGATCTTTGAGGATCGGCCAATCGATATCGGTCCGCCGGCGCGCGTCGGGATGCCAGTCGATCGAATAGCGTGAGAAACGGTCGGGAAGCAAGCGCCGGACTTCAAGATCGTCTCCGAAGGCACACGTCGCCATCAGCGAAGAGATCGGATGCATGCCTGACGCATTCGGCGAACCGACGGAAAGCGCGAGGTTCACTTTGGCTGGCGCGAAAGCGTGGACGACGGACGGCATTCGGTGAGAATAGCGCCCTCAAGCGGCCTGAAGCGCCCGCGCGCGTTCCTCGCGGTATCTTTCACGCCCTATGGCAACTCCTCGCGCATACGCCCCGGCCAACCTCGATGCCTCCCGTTTTGAGGCGATTGAACCGCACTACCGCGAACTCCTCGGCCGCACGATCACGAGCGCCGACGAACTTGAGCAGCTGATCCTCGATCGCAGCGATCTCGACGCGTTGGTCGCCGAGAAGCAGGCGAATCTCTACATCGCGACAACGCGCAACACGGAAGACAAAAGCGCCGAAGCCGCGTTCCTCGGCTTTGTCCGCGACGTCGAGCCGAAGTTGAAGCCCATCGCGAGCGAACTCGACAAGAAGATCGCCACGAACGCCCACGCCGACGCGCTACCGAAAGCGCGTTACGAAGTGCTGCTGCGCGGCATGCGCGTGGACATCGAGTTGTTCCGCGAGGCGAACATTCCGCTCGAAACCGAGCTTGCCGAACTCGACCAAAAGTACAACCAAATCGTCGGACGTATGACGGTTGAGTTTGACGGTGCGACACGCACGATGCCGCAAATGGCGCGTTTCCTCGAAGAAACCGATCGCAGCTTGCGCGAGCGCGCTTGGAAAGCGATCGCCGAGCGGCGGCTCACCGATCGCGACGCAATCGACGAGATCTACGACAAGATGCTCGCATTGCGCCACCAAATCGCGCGCAACGCGGGCTTCGACAACTTCCGCGATTTCCAACATCGCCGCTTCAAGCGCTTCGACTACACACCGAACGACTGCATGTCGATGCACACCGCGATCGAAGCGCATCTCGTGCCAATTCAACGACGTCTCGATGCCGACCGCGCACGTGAAATCTCGGCAACTCCGCTGCGCCCGTGGGATCTCGCGGTGGACGTGAAAGGCCGCAAGCCGCTGCGTCCATTTGAAAACGCGCAGCAGTTGATCGATGGTTGCTCGCGCATGTTCCACGCAATGGGCAGCGGACTCGGCGAGATGTTCGACACGATGCGCCAAGGTGATTGCTTGGATCTCGAATCGCGTCCAGGCAAGGCTCCCGGCGGCTACCAGTACCAGCGTCAACACTCGCGACAGCCGTTCATCTTCATGAACGCTGCTGGCATGCACCGCGATCTCGTCACGATGGTGCACGAAGCGGGTCACGCGTTTCACTCGATCCTCTCGAAGGAAGATCCGCTCGTTGAATACCGCAATTCCCCGACGGAATTCGCGGAAGTCGCTTCGATGTCGATGGAGTTGCTCACGCTTCCCTACCACGGCGAGTTCTACTCTGAGGATGAGTGCCGCCGCGCGCTGCGCGAGCGCCTCGAGAAGTTCCCCACGATCATGACGTGGATCGCCACGATCGATGCGTTCCAACATTGGATCTACACGAATCCCGGTCACACGCGCGCTCAGCGCACGGAAACTTGGCGCGCGTTGATGAAGCGCTTCGGCAACGATGTTTCGTGGGATGGCTGCGAAGAGGCGCGCGACGCGCAGTGGCAGCGACAACTGCATCTCTTCGGCATGCCGTTCTACTACATCGAATACGGCATCGCTGAAACAGGCGCGATTCAGATGTGGATGAACGCGCGACGCGACGCAGCGAAGGCGCTCGAGAATTACCGACGCGGCCTCGCGCTCGGCGGCTCGCGACCGTTGCCTGAGCTGTTCGCAACCGCTGGCCTTCGCTTCGAACTCTCAAGCGCGCTCATGAAAGAGCTCGCGACGGAAGTTGATCGCGAACTCGTTGGTACCTAAATGGGGTACCTCATCGGGGTACCTCATCGGGGTACTTGATGGGAGCGTGTGATAGGGCGCGTGAAGAGGCGCGCAACGGGCATGCGATGTGATGCATGACGTCGTCCGCAACACCGCACGCGCGGCAACGCCGAACATCTACTTCGCGGAAGCGAGCGCGATGGCGACACGCGCGATTTCCTGCGACGCGTTTTCGCGCGGTCGCGCGAGCAATTTCGCCCGCATCGATTCGCGACGCGCGTGATCGGTCATGAGCGAAATGAGCGCGGCGCCAAGCGTTGCGCGATTTTTCGTCGCGTCGATGAGGTCGTCGCAGAGCATCGCAACGCCATCATCATGCGCCGGCTGCGCGTTCCACTTCTGGTGAAGATCCGCGTGATAGGGATACGGCGCGTACACCGTGGGCACCGCGTTCAACAGCGCTTCCGCAACGGAATTCGCGCCAGCCCGCGAAAGTACGAGGTCGGCTGCACCCCATGCGAGGCCCATGTCGTGCAGAAACGGCATCACACGCGCACGAACACTCGCTGCGCGATACGCCGCTTCGATGGGTGTGGGATCGGCGTTTCCAACGAGATGCAAAATCTGCCAACCACCAAATGCTGCGCGATCGTTCTCGACCAAGAAGCGCAAGAGATCATTCAAACTCGCTGCACCTTGAGAAGCTCCGGTGACGAGCAACGTGTGCAGACCAGGTTCGAGTCCGAGACGTTCGCGTGCCTCGCGCGCGGGAAGCGCCGCGATCGCTGCGCGTCGCACCGGCATACCCACCATGCGTTCGGCGAAGTCAGGTCGCGTCGGTGTGGGGCACGCAGTCAGAATGCAACGCGCGTGTCGCGCAACCCATCGATTCGCTTTCCCGGGCGTTGCATCGAGGTTGACGAGAAGAATCGGAATGCGAAGTTTGCGCGCAGCCGCAACGACGGGACCGGTGACGTATCCACCGAGTGCAATCACCGCAGTGGCCTGGCGACGTTCGAGAAGTTCGCGCGCAGCCGCACGGCCCGCGAGAAACGCTCGCACAAATCGAAGGATCTTCGCGGGCTTCAGCGAAAGTCCTTCTGCTTCGATGGGCGTGAAATCTGCGTGGACATGTTCGAGCATGCGCGCATCCACTGCACGCGTCGAACAGGCAAACACACGATCAAACTCTGGCGCCATTTCTTGCAGCGCCTCGGCGATCGCGATCCCCGGCGAAATGTGACCGCCCGTTCCACCGCCCGCGAGCACGATGCTGCGCCGCGCAGTCTGCGCGTTCGTACGACTCGCTTCCGTACTCATGCGGCGACGACACCTTCACCAGGCTGCTCTTCGCGTTCATCGGATTCGATTCCGAGTTCCGCTTCGCGACGGCGCGCGCAACGATCAATCGAGAGAAGAAGCCCGACAGAAATGCCCGTCGCAACCCATCCCGAACCACCGCTCGAAAGGAACGGCAGCGCAATGCCCTTCGTCGGAGCGAGTCCAGTCACGACGAGCAAATTGATGAGCGCTTGCAGTCCGATCGTCAGCAAGATTCCAAGCCCAAACAGGCGCGAAAGCGGCGGAACAATGCGATCGGCTTCAGCACGATGCGCGCCGCGGGTCACGATCGAAAGACCGCACCAAAGCAGCATGGCGAACAACGCCACCACTGCGAACGCGCCCACGATGCCGAGCTCTTCGCAGATGATCGCGAAGATGAAGTCGGTCGTGTCTTCCGGGAGATAGCCGAACTTCTGCAGTCCATTTCCAAGGCCGTGACCTGCAAGTCCGCCACCAGCAATCGCGCTCATCGATTGAATGATGTGGTAGCCGATGCCTTCCGGATCTTGCCACGGATTCTGATACGCGATCAGTCGATTGACGCGATATGGGCTCGTGATGATCGCGGCCGCGGCGCCAAGCAAGCCAACCGGCACGATCAAACCGATGTGCCACCACTTCATGCCGCCGACGAGAAGCACCGCGACGCACGTCGTGAAGAGCAGCGCCGCAGTGCCGAGATCTTCCATCGCAATCAAGCCAACGATGAGAAGAAGCACGCAGAACGCCGGCACAAATCCGCGCTTGAACGACGAGAGTCGATCGCGGTGATAGACGCAAAACCACGCAGCAACGCCGAGCAATCCCCACTTCGCAAGTTCGCTCGGTTGAAAGCCAAGCCACGCGGGGCCAATCCACCGCGAGGCGCCGTTGACTTCGCGACCGATGCCCGGAACGTGCGTGAGGAGAAGCCCCACGATCGATGCGCCCAAAATCCACGGCACTGGCGACCACGCGCCCTGACGCGCGAACCACTTCTCGAGATCCACGCGCGACGCCGCCCACATGCCCGCGAGCGCTAAGACTGCGAGAATCGCGGATCGTCCGTAGAAGACCTTGTCGACCGTGATGCCGCCGTCGTAGAGACGTTCCGCTCGCTCGAAACTCTTCAGGCTCATCGCCCCCGATTCGACGAGTGCGGGATCCGGCGGCACACTCAAGCCCGCGGAATTCACCATCACAACGCCCATGACGAGCAGTGCGAGCACGGAGAGGATCAAGCCATGCGACATCCGAAGCATGGCATCGATTATCGGCATTTTCGTCGCGGCGGGTGGAGAAGTGCGCGGGGCTCGCGCTTCAGCAGCCCACGGTGCCGCGCGCATCGGACAGCGCGCGACGCACGCCGTCCTCGGCCGCACACCGTCTTGCGACGCACACGGTTGCAACTCGCGTGGGCGGCGACGATCCTCCACGCTCACAACACGCACGACGCTCTCGATCCCCTACTCTGCCTATCTCATGTCCGCCGGCCCCACCGTCTACCTCGAAACCTTCGGCTGCCAGATGAACGAACTCGACAGCGAGCTCGTACGCGGCCATCTCCGGAGCCTCGGTTACCGATTCACCGAGAACTTCCAGACGGCGGATGTCGTCCTCTACAACACCTGCTCGGTGCGGGAACAGGCTGAAAACAAGGCATATTCGCGTCTCGGGCTCGTGGGCCTGCGGAAGAAGGCCGGCGAACACGTCATCCTCGGCGTCCTCGGCTGCATGGCCGAGCGCGACGGCGCCGACATGCTGCGGCGCTTCCCGCAGGTCGATCTCCTCTGCGGTCCGGGCGAACTCGACCGCCTCCCTGCGCTCATCGACAACGTGCGCCGCGCCGAGGGCGCGGCTCGTGAGGAGCGCATCGCGCTCGCCGGCAACAAGTCGCGGCGTTCGACGACGCTCGCCGCGGCCGACGATCAACTCGAACTCCTCGATCTCTCGCGCGCGTTCGAACCATCAGAACCCGGCGCCGAACGTCGCTCCGCCTACGTTCGCATCACCCGTGGCTGCAACAAGTTCTGCACCTATTGCGTCGTACCGAATACGCGCGGTGCCGAGGTCCACCGGCCGCCTGATGCAATCATCGATGAGTGCCGCCGCCTCGTCGACGCGGGCGTCGTCGAGATCACCCTCCTCGGCCAAACCGTCAACCACTACCGCTACACCCACGGCCTCGCGGTCGACAGCGAAGGACGCGAACAACCCCAGGTGGGTCCTGGACTTGCGGCGTTCCGTCAGCCAGTCCCTGATGACGGCAAGACCACGACCTTTGCGCGGCTCTTGGAGCGAATCCACGATGAGATCCCCGCGCTCGCCCGCCTGCGGTTCGTGACGAGTTACCCCCGCGACTTTGGCGACGACATCCTCGATGTGATGGCGCGTTGCCCGCGCATCTGTCGGTATCTTCACGTTCCCGCGCAGTCCGGCTCCGATCGCATGTTGAAGGCGATGAACCGCGGCTACACCCGCGCGGAGTACCTCGAGTTCATCGATCGCGTCCGCACGAAACTCCCCGACTGCACGATCGCGGGCGACATCATCGTTGGTTTCCCCGGCGAAACCGACGAGGACTTCGCAGAAACCGTGTCGCTCCTCAAAGCAGTGCCGTTCAAGAACAACTTCATCTTCAAGTACTCGCCGCGGCCCGGCACCGTCGCCATCCAGCGCTTTGAAGACGACATTCCAAACGACGTCAAGAAGTTGCGGAACAACCTGCTGCTTGATTTGCAGACGGAAATCAGTGAGCGCGTCCACGCGGACTGGGTCGGCCGCGAGGTTGAAGTGCTGATCGAGGAAATCCGCGACCACAACGTCGCGGGAGCGGCCGAACGTGCGGAAACCGCGGAAACCGCCGAAAATCGAGGGGATTCGAAGCTTTCGCTCTCGATCGCCGGGAGCGGCGGTCACGGGCACGAGCACAACCACGCGCAAAACCACGAGCAGAATCACGAGCACACCCATCCTGCCGCGAAGAACGTCGAGGTCCGCTGGGCCCGCCGACAATCGACTGGCGCACGGCCGAAGACGGGTTGCCAAGCGATTGGTCGCACGAAAGGCGATCTCATCGTTGCGATTGACCTCGATGAGGCCGAGTTGGCGACGCTTCAGGCGCCGCACCAGCTCATCGGGACGATTCGAAACGTCAACGTGGAAAATTCCTCAGCGCTCATTCTTCGAGGTCGCTTCTCAAAAACCGCGCTGGCGCGCTCAAAACAGGGATGAGTTCCGTTTAGGACGACCGAGAACCGAAACGGCCGCGATCCCACGCAGGATCTTCATCTCCGATTCCTTGACACGGTCGCATCCTGTTCTATCTTCCGTGTCGAGGGATGAGGACGCGGTAAGGGCCGCGAGACTCTGAGGGAGAGTGCTGTGCTTATCCTCAACGAGCACGCAGAAGAATTGGGAGACATTTCAATGAAGACTGGAATGATTGCAGCAGGCCTCGGCCTCGCGGTTTCTGGCGTCGCCTCGGCGGCTTTCACGGGTTACACGGTCGTTGCGACTAACACGTCCAACAGCGGTCAGAACCTGACCCGTTACGAAGTCTTCGCGAACTT
>JAIXVI010000295.1 GCA_027483065.1 Planctomycetaceae bacterium | reverse complement strand
TCGAAGTCGTCCGCCGAGCGTTTCACAGCCGTTTACTTCGCAGTGCAGAGAGCGTTTGACCCATGGCGATCCCCACCGACGCAGCAGTTCTGAAGAACCAGACCGTCCTTCCTCGCAACACGAACCAAGCCCTCGGTATCGGGCAGTTCGCGATCGACTTCATGTCGGGGAAGATCGGCTCGCCCGACGCGTCGGTGCTTGAGCGCACCACGATGTTCCACACCGACTCGGTGCTCTGCGGCATCAGCGCGGTCGCGCTCAATACGAACGCGCCCATCATCCTCCGCGCCGAGGCGGCGGAGTACCCGAACGCGAAGGGCGTGCCCGTGTTCGGTTCGACCGCAAAGGTTGCCGCCGAGAAGGCGATCGTCGCGAACTCGAACGCCGTGCGCGAGTGGGACTCGAACGGCACCAACTTCGGTTTCAACCCGCAACTCGGCCACACCGCGGGCGAGTTCGGCCACAACGACTTCTACCCCGTCGCCGTCGCCGCAGCGCAGCAGCAGGGGCGTGACGGCGCGTACGCGCTGCGCGGCATGATTTGCATCGACGAGATCCGCGGCCGCCTCGCCGAAGTCTTCTCGCTCAAGACCTACAAGATCGATCACGTCGTCCACGGCGCGATCGCGAGCGCCGCGACCTACGGCGCGATGATGGGCGCAACCGCCGAGCAGATCGAGAGCGCGATCGGCATGACTGTTGCCCACTACATCCCGTGGCGTGCGATTCGCGCGGGTAAGCAGCTGAGTGACTCGAAGGGCGCATCGGCCGCGATTTCGACCGAAGTCGCCGTTCTCTCGATGATGCGCTCGATGCGCGGATTCCTCGGGCCGCGCGACATCTTCCGCAATCCGGAGAGCATGTTCCGCCAGTTCGAGAAGACGAACGGCGACAGCCCATTCGACCTCGTCCTCTCGCACTCGGGCAGCGATTTCGCGGTCATGGGCATGCACTTCAAGCTCGGTCTCTACGAGCACCAGTCGGCGGGCGCGCTGCAGGGCGTCCTCACGCTCATCCGTGAGAACCCACAAATTCTCGAGAAGCCGGACGCGATTAAGTCGATCAACATCGTCGCGTACGAACCTGCGTTCGGCATCATCGGCGACCCCGCGAAGCGCGACCCGAAGACGCGTCAGTCGGCCGACCACTCGATGGTCTACATCGTCGGCACGCTGCTTCGCAAGGCCATCGAATTGGCGGAGTCGACCAAGTCGACGAAGCTCGGCCACTGCGACAACTGCTACTGGAAGAACCTGATGCTCGTGCCGCACGACTACGCGCCCGATGCGATCTACAACAAGAAGACGCGCGCGCTGATGGAGAAGTTCTCCTTCACGCACGGCGGCCCTGAGTACGACCGCCGCTACCCAGACGGCATCCCGACGTCGCTCGTGATCGAGATGGCCGACGGCAAGAAGTACGACTCTGGCCTCGTGATGTATCCCGCTGGTCACGCGCGCAATACGACTGCCGACCTCAAGGGGATCCTTACGAAGAAGGCGGAAAATCTCGGCCAACTCGCGTCGGACAACGCGCAGCCGATCATCGATCGCTTCAACAAGATCGCGTCGCTCTCGGCCGCGGAACTCGCGTCGCTCTACGATTTCCAGATCGCGAATCGCGGGAAGTACGAGTGATGGCGCGTTCACGCGACGCGAGTGGCGGGCCCGCGGGCAACCAGCACGAAGAACAAGAGAGCAACGACATCTGGATCTGCGACTTCACCGACGCGGACGACCGCGCGGATTTCGCACGCTTGATGGCGGAATTCGCGGCCGAGCCAGTGTCGGCGAGTCCGCAGTTGGGCGTGGCGCATTTCGAACGCGTCGCCGCGGATCTCGCGCGGCGCGCGGGAACGCTCGTGCTGCTCGCCGCGCGCGCAGAGAGCGAGTCGACCGAGGGCGTGCTCATCGCATTCGAGGGGTATTCCTCGTTTGCGCGCGGGCCGCTCTTCAATATCCACGACGTCCACGTCACGCCGGCGGCACGTGGCGCGGGACTTGGTTCGGCGCTCGTTGAGACGCTCGCGGAACTCGGCCGCGAGCACGGTCACGCGAAACTCACGCTTGAGGTGAGCGCGACCAACATGGCCGTGATCCGGCTCTATCGAAAGCTTGGGTTTGCGGGGCTCGAGAACTTGCCCGCGGTCACTCCGGCAGGGGTGACGTACTTCGCGACGAAGAAACTTTGAGCACTGCGCGATCGAGTTTCGTAGCGCTCGGTTCCCAACTCTGATTGGTGCACGGCACGTGCCGTCCTGTGCCACGCACTGAGCGGCACGTGCCGTGCACAATTTATGCATGACGCAACAGACTCTCGCGAAGTGATTTACGTGGCGGGGTGAATGGTGCCTGGCACGTGCCATGCAGTGCCAGGCACTGGCTGGCACGTGCCGTGCACCATTTGAATCAGGCAAACAGCCCGTCGAGCAGTTCGACCACGCCCTTACCCTGCGTCGCGATCGTCTCGAAGATCTTGCGACCTCCCGCGATATCAAGCAGTTCGCGCACGAGTTTCGACTCGCCCGCATGGTCGGCCTTGTTCACGACGAAAAGGTCGGCGATCTCGAGGATGCCCGCCTTATCCATCTGCACGGCGTCGCCCATGCCCGGCACGACCACCACCGCAGTGCGGTCGACGAACATTCGAATCGCGACGTCGTTCTGCCCGGCGCCAACGGTTTCGACGATGAGTTTGTCGTAACCCGCGCCGCCGATCAGTTCGATGATGTCCGGAAGCGTGCGGTAATCCTCACCAACGATCGCGAGCGATCGGTAGAAGATGCCCTCGTCGACGGCGTTGAAGTCGACACGCAGACGATCGCCCAAGAGCGCACCGCCCGTGATTGGGCTCATCGGATCGAATGCGACCACCGCGATCTTGTCGCCGCGGCGCACGGCTTCGCTCGCCATTGCCGCAACGAGAGTCGACTTGCCTGCGCCCGGCGAACCCGTGATGCCAATGACTTGATTCGGGCGACGTCGCGGCGCGTTCACCGCGCGTCCGGCATGCGCAAGGGAAATGTTGCGCGCGAGGAGCGCCGTCGGATGCGTCGTCACCGCCGACGCAAGCGGCGCGTAGGTCTTCACGCTGTCGCGCACGCTGCCGACGATTTGTTCCATGCCCGTTCCAGTGTGATAGATGCGCGCTACGCCCGCGTCGATCAACTTCTGTACGTCGTCCTGCGGAATGATGCCGCCGACATTCACCACCATGTCTGGGCGGCCAACCTTCGCGCACTCCTCGAGGAGGCGCGGCACGAGCACGAGGTGCGAGTTCGACATCATCGAGCACGCGATGCAGTCGGCATCTTCGTCGCGCGCGCTGATCGCGAGGCTGCGCGGCGTCTGCCAGAGGCCCGAGTAAATCACGTGGATCCCCGAGTCGCGCATGACGCGAGCGATGAGTTTCACGCCACGGTCGTGGCCGTCGAGCCCCATCTTTCCGAGGAGGACGCGGGGGCGGTGGGGGAGGTCACTGCAGCGATCCTGCTTTTCGATCGCCGTGGTCGGTTCGGTGGTGGCGCGCATGGGGTGTGCCTTTGGACGCGGAGAGCCGCGAATCGCAAAGGTTAGCCCAAATCGGGGCGAACATGTCGGAAACGCTTCCGCAGCGTGCGCAGTCGTTCGCCGGCCTCGCGGGTGTCCGCCTCAGTCGCTGCTGCCGTCGCCGCCGCCACTGCCGCCGCCGTCGTTCCCATCGCCTCCCGATGCGTCGTCGGCCGCTTCGGCACCGCGCGAAGACTTGCCTCCAGCGGAGTTCGCGGACGCGGTTGTGGCCACGCCGCCATCACCCGCATCGCCTTGCTCGGCGAGTGCCTTCTTCGTGTCGCGCGACTTCGGGTCGCCAATCGGACGCGCGTCGCTCGTCCATTCGCCCGGATAGAAGCGTTGTGCGAGTACGCCAACGATGTCTTCCGTGAAGCGGTACTTGTAATCGTCGAGTTGGATGCGCCGACCGCCCTCGACTTCCACCCACGCGATCGCCTTCGACATCCACGTCGTCAGATCGATTCCCACGATCTGCTCGCGGGAAAACGTGCCTTCCGGCGCGTGGAACGTGCCGTCGTCATCGAGGCGATAGCGCCGGCGGGAAATCTGCCATTGCGCCCACACAAACCACGGCACGCCGAGGACACCGCAGCCGACGATGTACAGCCACAACTGGACCGGACGGTCGTAGGCCGCGGGCTCCGCAGGCTTTTCATCCTTGTAGCGGTTCAACACGTCGTTCGCGACGCGGAACTGCTCCTTCTCGGCATCGCTGAGCCCGGCGGCTTTCGCCAGGTTCTCAAGCTCAGACTTGGTCTTCTCCGCAGCGACGTACTCGTCGAACGCGGCTTGCTTCGCGGGAATCTTGATCTCGTAGTCGTACCAACCCCACAACGCGAGCGCGAGGCAGAGCACCGCATAGGCGACATTCTGAAGAGTCTGACGACGTTGGACCTGGGTCTCGATGGCCATGGAGATTGCCTGCGAAGTGTGACAAGGTCCCGGAACCATGCAACTGGCTTCGGAATCCGCCTCGGTAGCACATTGTCGGCGGAATTGTCCATCATCCTTTCGGCGATTCTCGCGATTGGGATGACACTCTCGAGGCTCTCGCCCCGAACATCGGCGGTCGTTCATGCGATCGAACCCGATGCGCGACTCTCCCGCCAAGCCGCGCGAGTTCCAAAGGCCGCTCTCGAGATCCTCCCAGTCACCTCGCCACGCCTTACCTCGCCACGCCTTACCACGCCACGGCTTGCCGCGCCTCGTCTCGCCTCGCCTCGTCTCGCCACGCACCGCTCCCTGCAACTCAGAGAACTCTCGATGGACCGATTCCCTAGCCCGTCAATGCGCCTCTTGCAGAATCCAAACACTCGAGAAATCGGTCCGAGCGGCAAACTGGCGCAGGCTAGCCTTCCCCGGCGGGCAGCGAAGCGTTCGTGTGGTGGTCGCGCCCTCGCGTGCGCCGTGGCCTTGGCCGCGTTCGTGCCTGGTGTTCGCTTCGCGACCGCCGGAAGCTGTCTCGGTGACGTCGATTCCAACGGCGAAGTTGGTGGCACCGATCTCGCGGCGCTTCTGAGCGCGTGGGGTGGCACCGATTCGGCGGCGGACATCGACGGCTCCGGACTTGTC
>JAIXVI010000113.1 GCA_027483065.1 Planctomycetaceae bacterium | reverse complement strand
GATCAACGAGCGGCTTGCCTTTGGGGCCGCCATCGAGACGGATCGCGCCATCTGGTTGGCGCGAGATCATGTCCATGTTGAATACGCCACGAATTCGCGATGTTGGCACGGTTTCTTCTTCGACGAACGCGCGACTCCCAACGAGTCCTGCTTCTTCACCGGTGAATCCGACGAACACAACTCCAACGTCCAGTGCATCGTCTTTCAGTGCTTCTGCCACCGCGATCATGCCGCAGACACCGCTCGCGTTGTCGTCGGCTCCGTTGTAAATCTTGTCCTCGCCCTCACGTGCCGTCGACTTCGGCGGCAGGTGATCGAAGTGCGCGGTGACCAGAAGAAACTCACCGCTTGGATTTGCTCCGCGCGGAGGAATCCACGCGACGACATTCGGCGCAGCTGCAGGCATGCGACCAATTGGAACGAGCATCGATTCGCGCCCATCCGCGCCTTTGACGAGCGGCTTTGCTCCGGCTGCTGCAAGTTTTTCTGCAACCCACTGCGCAGCACGCTTTCCTTCTTCGCTTCGAAACGAGCGACCGTTGAACTCATCGGCGGCAAATGCGGCGATGTTTGCACGAATCGGCGCAGGGTCGATCGTTGGAATGGACGAGGTGGTCGCCGGCGGCGCAGCGTGCGCAGCTGCTTGCGCATGCGCGAGCGATCCAATCGCCTGCTCCGCGACGAGCATGACGGTGCATGTGACGAGCGTGCAAACGAGCGTGAAGACACGGTGCAACTTCATACGCACAGCGTACTCGCATCTTGGTCGCGCGCGAGCGTTGTTGATGTTCGAAGGCTTACGGCGTGATCGGCTGCTCTGTCGAGTTGAGCATCTCGTCGACGAGTTCGTTCGCGCCATACACCACGCGCATCGCGTGCAACATTCCGCGAGCATCGACGGATGTCGCGCGGTTTCGAGCGCTGTCGTAGATCACATCTCCTGCGAGGCTATCCAAGTTGCCGTCGAAAATCAGTCCGACGATATCGCCGTCGCGATCGACGATCGGTGATCCCGAGTTGCCGCCGATGATGTCGTTGGTGGAGACGAAGTTGAAGGGAACGCTCGAGTCGAGTCGTGCGCGTGCATCGAGCCACGATTTCGGGAGCGCAAAGGCTGGGTCGCCCACGCGAGCTTCCGCGCGCGTGAACGTGCCGCCGATCGTCGTAAACGCGGGAACTTTCGCCCCTTCATCGGTCGTCCAACCGGCGACAACGCCGTAGCTCATGCGCAGTGTGAATGTCGCGTCGGGATAGACGCTTTCGCCGAACGCAGCAAAGTGCGCGGCAGCGACGTCGGCGTATCCCGATTCTTGCAGACTTTCGACTTCGTTCTCCCATGCGGTTCGCGCTGCGCGCGCTTCGCCGTCGCAAAGAATCGCGAAGCGAATCATCGGATCGGTCGCGTTGGAGAGGTCGTTCTTTGTCATCTGCGCGAACGTGCGACGCGCATCAACTTCGGCAAGCTGCGTTCCGCGCACGAGTTCGCTTGCGCGTGCGCGCGGGCTCTTTCCATCGAGCAGCTTCTGAACAGTCAGATCGTCGAGGCCGCGTTCTTCCGCGAGTGATGACAGCCACGACGAGAGTCGTTCGATCTCGAGATCGGGTTGAATCGGTGCGGGTGAATAGAAGAACGATTCGAGCGAGGCGCGGTTCCCGTCGCTGTACTCCGCGAGTCGTTGGTCGCTCGGTTTCTCTGATTCGGTAACGATTCGAATCGCGGTTCGTGCGAGACCTGCAAGGTCGCCCGCACGCCAACGTTCGAACGCGAAGTAATCAGGCGCGAGTTTGTTCCAAGCGTCGAGTGACTGCACGATCTTGCGGCGTCCACGCTCAAATCGTTCTCCGGCTTCGGTTCCCTTGAGTTTGCGTGCGATCTCCGCGTCATACGCGAACTTTTCGCGGACGAGCGCTGGATCTTGAAGCGCATCCAACAATCCTTGCGTTGATTTGCGCCCATTCTGCACGCCGAAAAAGTCTTCTCGCGCGATGCGATTGTTCTCTGCGCTGCGTCCCATGAAGGT
This sequence comes from Planctomycetaceae bacterium, assembly GCA_027483065.1. Taxonomy (GTDB): domain Bacteria; phylum Planctomycetota; class Phycisphaerae; order Phycisphaerales; family SM1A02; genus QWPT01. Next base: position 7,254 of record JAIXVI010000113.1, on the reverse strand, counting down.
CGCGAGTTTCACTTCGCTTCGCCAAAAACGCTTGAGTCGCATGGGCTCTTCGACATCACGCATGTGTTGAACATGCTCTGCGGTGTACAAGCGATTGGTCGATCCCGGGTGTCCCCACGTGAAGACAAGTTCGCCTTCTTGTGCACCGTTGGCGCCATCTGGGTTCTTGCCGCTGCTTGCGATGTCCCAGCGAAGGAAGTTTTCAGGCGAGAGTGGTTTGCCGTTGTCGTAGATGCGGAAGAAGCAACAGTCGAGATCGAAACGCGGAAACTCGAAGTTGTCGGTGTCACCACCGAAGAATGCGATCGCTGCTTCGGGTGCGAAAACCAATCGGACATCGCGATAGGTTTTGTAGCTGTAGAGGTGGAATCGACCACCTTGATAGAGGGTGACGACTTCGCACTTAAGCCCTGTCGCCTTCGTTGCCGCGTCTTCGATCGCTGCAATCGCGGCGCGTCGCGCCGCGCCGGCCTTGGCGAGATCGGTCACATCGTTCGCGGCTTTCTCGATGCGCGCCGTGACATCTTCGATCGACCAGAGCACATCGAGTTCGAGATCTGGACAAGGAAGTTCGTCGGCGCGCGAACGCGCCAGGAATCCCGTCTCAAGAAGATCTCGCGTTGGCGTGGAGAGCTTCGCCAACATGTCGCTGCCAACATGGTGGTTTGTCATCACAAGGCCTTGCGCCGAGACAAGCGAGCCAGACCCGCCCGTTGAAAATCGCACGGCGGAGCGCTGCAAGTGATCTGCCCATCCGGCGCTCGGTTCGAAGCCGTATGCCGCCTTCATCTGCGCGAGTGGGAGCGCGTTTGGAAGCCACATGCCTTCGTCGGCTGCGGCGTTGATCGAGGAAATTGCACTGAGGGAGACGGCGAGCGAGGTTCGAAGCATGCGCATAATCCGCACCGTATCCGACCATCGCGGCGAAAGTCCGGGCCGAAATGCTTCACGCGCGCCGATGAATGGGCCGATGAAAGCGCCGCGTTGCGGGTTCGTCGCGATATTCTGCGGCGGCTTTCAGATTGAGTCCTTGTTCTATGTGCGGCATCATTGGGTACTCAGGTCGATTTAACTCGCACGGGCTCCAGCAAGGAATCCGTGCGATCTGTCACCGTGGACCTGATGATTCGGGGTCGTTCACCAACGACCAAGCACAGGTCGGGCTCGGTCATGCGCGACTCTCGATCATTGACCTGTCGCCGCTTGGACATCAACCGATGTACGCCGAGGGCGGCTCGGTGCAACTCGTCTTCAACGGCGAGATTTACAACTACCGCGAGCTTCGCAAGGAACTCGAGTCGAAGGGCCACACCTTTCGCGGCCACTCCGATACCGAAGTGATCCTGCACCTCTATCTCGAAGAGGGCGAGCGCATGCTGCCGCGATTGAACGGCATCTTCACGATCGCCATGTTCGATGCTCGCACAGGGGACACGCTTGTTGCGCGCGATGCGCTGGGCGTCAAGCCGCTCTACTACGCGGAAACTTCGAAGGGCGTCGCGTTTGCAAGCGAAATCAAGGGGCTTCTCGAGCTCGTTCCTGAAACGCGTGAACTCGACTTTGCCGCGTTGCATCGATACATCAGTTGTCTTTGGTGCCCGGGTGAGGGAACGCCGCTCAAAGCAGTTCGGAAGGTCCTCCCAGGCGAACTTCTTGTCCTGCGCGAAGGTCGGATCGTTCGACGCGCGACGTGGTACCAACTGCCTGTTTTCCGCGGTGTTCACGCAGATCTCGACGAGCGAGCTTCCGTGGACGGCGCTGTTTCCGCGATCCGCGCCGCGGTCTCTCGCCAAATGGTTGCCGATGTGCCGGTTGGTGCATTCCTTTCCGGCGGACTGGATTCAAGCGCGATCGTTGCATTCGCGCGTGAGCAGGCACCAGACATCCAGTGTTTCACGATTCGCCAGGTTGGCGGCACAGAGGCTGGCGTTACCGACGACTTGCCGTATGCGGAGCGCGTTGCGAAGCACCTCGGAGTAAAGCTGCACACCGTCGAAATCGAGGCGAACCGCATGGCGGGCGATCTCGAAAAGATGATTTGGCAACTCGACGAGCCGCTCGCCGATCCAGCTCCGCTGAACGTGCTTTACATCTGCGAACTCGCGCGGAAGCACGGCATGAAAGTGCTGCTTTCGGGCGCTGGTGGCGACGATCTCTTCACTGGATACCGGCGCCATCATGCGGTATTGCTGCAGAAATACTGGGATTGGATGCCTTCATCGATCCGTGGTGCGATCGAGACTTTCGGTCGTCGCGGTGACGCGCGGAAGCCGTTGTGGCGACGATTGGCGAAGATTACAAATGGTGCTGGATTGTCGGGTGATGCGCGGCTTGCGAACTACTTCAGGTGGGCCCGCGAAGACGAGATGTTGGCGCTCTACACACCGGAGATGCGTCGCGCTGCAGCTGCGAATCCCGCGCTCGCGCCGATTCTCGATTTCATCCGACCGTTGCCCGCATCGGTTCCTGCGATCGAGCGCATGCTTGCGATCGAGCAGCGCTTCTTCTTGGCCGATCACAACCTCACCTACACCGACAAGATGTCCATGGCCGTGGGCGTCGAAGTACGCGTGCCGCTCCTCGATCTTGAACTCGTTGAGTTTGCAGCGCGAGTTCCCGCGCATCTCAAGCAACGTGGCAAGGTCGGCAAGTGGGTCCTGAAGAAGGCGATGGAGCCGTATCTCCCGCATGACGTGATCTATCGCCCGAAGTCAGGCTTTGGTGCTCCGTTGCGACGTTGGATGTTGCACGAACTTCGACCTTTGCTCGCGGACATGCTCGGTGCGGAAAGCCTTCGTCGTCGTGGACTCTTCGATCCCGCAGCCGTTCAGCAATTGATTGATGCGAACCACTCGGGCCGTATCGATGCGAATTACACGCTGCTTTCTCTGCTCTCCATTGAAATGTGGTGCCGCCGATTCCTTGACCGAAGGGGTGCTGTATGAGTCATCTGTCTGAGGGTGGGCAACCTGAAAATGATGCGTTGAAGTCCGATGTACGCGACTTCTGGAATCGCGCCTCTTGCGGCGAAGAACTCTTGCTTCCGAGCACGGATCGCGAAGGCTATCTCGCGCAGACACGTGCGAGGTATGAACTCGAGCCGTACATCCCTGGCTTCGCAAAGTTCAAAGACGCACGTGGTTTGCGAGTTCTCGAAATCGGTGTTGGGCTCGGTGCAGATCATCAATCGTTCGCGGAGGCTGGAGCGGAAATGACCGGTGTCGATCTCACGCCACGTGCGATCGAGCACACGCGCCGACGCCTTGAATTGTTTGGATTGAAGTCGCAACTTGCGTGCGGCGATGCGGAGAAACTTCCATTCGCAGATGCCAGTTTCGATGTGGTGTACTCCTGGGGCGTGCTCCATCACAGTCCCAATACGCCGCAAGCATTTCGCGAAGTGCACCGCGTCTTGAAGCCGGGCGGAACCGCGCGCATCATGATTTACTCGAAGTACAGCCTCATTGGATTGATGCTGTGGATTCGGTACGGACTCCTTCGACTTCGTCCGTGGACGAGCCTGACCGAGATTTACGACAAGTACCTCGAAAGTCCTGGTACGAAGGCCTACACCGTCGCAGGGGCTCGGCAACTCTGCGCACCGTTTGCTTCGGCGAGCATCGAAACGGTGATGACCCACGGTGATCTGCTGACATCAGAAGCCGGGCAACGGCATCGCGGGTTGGCGCTCTCGATTGCGCGTGTCGTTTGGCCGCGTTGGTTGTTCAAAATCGTCGCACCCAAGTCTGGTCTCTTCATGCTCATCGAGTGCCACAAGGCTGCGTCAAAGTGACGTTGTCCGAGAAGCGATCGCACGCGCGATTGCTGCTCAGATGCCCGTCAATTCTTGACCACCCGGTCACTTTCAGCGGTGATGATGGCCCGCCGTACCGATAGAAGCGGTCCGCGGAGGTTCTCTCCGCGCTCGAGCCGGAGTTCCACAGTGAAACAGATCCTCCAGTCCCTGAAGAACGGCAAAACCGAAGTCGCTGAAGTTCCGTGCCCCGCGGTGAAGCGTGGGCACCTGCTTGTGCGTTCATCGCGGACACTTGTTTCGGTCGGCACCGAGCGCATGCTCGTTGATTTCGGCAAAGCAGGTTGGATTGAAAAGGCGCGCCAGCAACCTGACAAGGTGCGCATGGTGCTCGACAAGATCAAGACGGACGGCCTCATGCCGACCATCGAATCGGTCTTGAACAAACTCGATCAACCGCTGCCGCTTGGCTATTGCAACGTTGGTCGCGTGCTTGAAGCAGGCTCCGGACTCGTTGGCTACGCGCCCGGCGACCGCATCGCTTCCAACGGAAAGCATGCAGAAGCCGTCTGTGTACCGGTCAATCTCACCGCGCGCGTTCCAGACAATGTCTCTGACGACGAAGCGGCCTTCACCGTGCTTGGTGCCATCGCGCTGCAAGGTATTCGCCTTATCCAGCCAACACTCGGTGAAACCGTCGTTGTCACCGGCCTTGGTTTGATTGGTCTCGTGACGGTGCAACTGCTTCGTTCGCACGGTTGTCGCGTACTTGGACTCGATTTCGATCCGGAGAAACTCGCACTCGCGCGCAAGTTTGGTGCTGAGACGGTGAATCTCGCCGCCGGCGAAGATCCAGTGAAGGCAGCGCAGGCGTACTCACGCGGTCGCGGCGTCGACGGTGTCATCATCACCGCCGCAACGAAGTCGAATGAGCCCATGCATCAAGCAGCACTGATGTGCCGCAAGCGCGGTCGTATCGTGCTCGTTGGCGTCACAGGTCTCGAACTCTCTCGTGCAGATTTCTTCGAGAAAGAGATCACTTTCCAAGTGTCGTGTTCGTATGGGCCGGGCCGGTACGACCCGAACTACGAAGAGAAGGGCAACGACTATCCCGTTGGATTTGTTCGTTGGACCGAGCAGCGCAACTTCGAAGCGATTCTCGACATGATGTCGGATGGTCGCTTGGATGTGAAGCCGCTGATCTCACATCGATTCGCGATCGAAGAAGCGGAGAAGGCGTACGAACTCGTCGGCGGTGCAGGGCCGTCGCTCGGCATTTTGCTCGAGTATCCCGCGAATTCCGCGAAGAGCGACGCGACGGTTCGTCAGTCGACCGTGGCAATTCCCGCAAGTACGAAGGGTTCCGCGCCGAGTGTTCCAGGTGCATCGATCGGGCTCGTTGGAAGTGGCAACTATGCAACTGCGGTGCTCATTCCAGCCTTCAAGGCCGCAGGTGCGCGACTTCGCACCGTCGCGAGTTCAGCCGGTGTCAGCGGACTTCATGCGGGCCGCAAGTACGGCTTTGAACAGACAACGACTGACTCCGATTCGATCTTCGCGGATGCATCTGTCAACGCGCTCGTCGTTGCAACGCGTCACGACAATCACGCATCGATGGTGGTGAAGGCGCTGCGTGCCGGAAAGAACATCTTTGTCGAGAAACCGATCGCGCTCACCGAGAGTGAACTCGAGGAGATCGAAACAGCGCACGCCGACGCATCAGCGAAGGGGAAAGCGCCGCTCGTCATGGTTGGTTTCAACCGCCGTTTCGCGCCACAAGTCGCCAAGATGAAGTCTCTGCTTGCAGGCGCGCGCGGACCCAAGGCATTTGTGATGACGGTGAACGCGGGAGCGATCCCTGCGGAACACTGGACGCAAGATCGCGAAGTTGGCGGAGGTCGCATCGTCGGCGAAGGTTGCCACTTCATCGATCTCTTGCGCTTCCTCGCGGGTGAACGCATCACCGCGGTTCGCACCAACACGATGGATTCTCCGTCCGCAGACTCGGTTTCCATCGAGTTGCGCTTCGCAGATGGTTCCATCGGCACCGTGCACTATCTCGCCAACGGCAGCAAGAGTTTCCCGAAGGAACGCGTGGAAGTGTTCGCGCAGGGACGCGTGTTGCAACTCGACAACTACCGCCGCCTCACGGGCTTCGGCTGGCCAGGATTCAAGAAGATGAATCTCTGGAGTCAGGACAAAGGCCAGAAGGCGTGTGCCGCCGCGTTCGTGCAAGCCGTTGCCAGTGGGGGCGCGTCACCTATTCCATTCGAGGAGTTGATCGAGGTTGGACGTGCAACCATCGTTGCCGCTGATCTTGCGAGGGCAAAGTCATGAGCACGAAAGTCATGAGCACTGCGGATACCACCATTCTCGTCGACATCATTGCGGGCGCACGGCCGAACTTCATGAAGATCGCGCCGATCATCCATGCGATTCAAGCGCGTGAAAAGGCGGGCGGTCGCTTGCGCTTTCGACTTGTCCACACGGGTCAGCACTACGACGAAAAGATGTCAGGTGATTTCTTCCGGCAGCTTGGTATTCCTGCACCAGATGTGAATCTTGAAGTCGGTTCAGGATCGCATGCGGAACAGACCGCATCGATCATGACCCGCTATGAGAAGCTTCTCATGGAGAAGAAGCCTGCGCTGTGTCTCGTGGTCGGCGATGTGACAAGCACGATGGCCTGCGCGATTGCGGCGCAGAAACTCTGCGTGAAAGTCGCGCACGTCGAAGCGGGTATTCGGTCCGGCGACTGGTCGATGCCAGAAGAAATCAATCGCATGGTGACGGATTCGATCACCAATTACTTCTACACGACCAGCGAGCATGCCAATCGCAATCTGCGTGCAGCGGGTGTCTCCGACGATCGGATTTTCTTCGTTGGAAACACCATGATCGATACGCTCCGCGCAAACATGGAGCGACTCACCAAGCCATCATTCTTCGATGAACTCGGTTTGAAGCCGGGTGGTTACTTCGTGATGACGATGCATCGACCTGCGAACGTCGATTCAGGAAGTAAGTTCACGAAGCTGCTCGATGCGATCATGACAGGAACCCGCGGTGAACCCGTGGTTTTCCCGGTGCATCCACGCACTGCGAAGACGATGCGTGAGTTCAGCGCGCTCCCTGAGCATCTCAAATTGGTGGATCCGCAGCCGTATCTTGAGTTCAACTGGCTTGTTAAGCATGCGAAGGCCGTCATCACCGACTCCGGTGGAATCACCGAAGAAACAACGGTCATGGGCGTGCCGTGCATGACGTTGCGTGACAACACCGAGCGCCCTGAAACGTGCGAAGTCGGTACGAACGAACTACTCGGCACGGATCCATCCGCGTTGAAGCCGGCGCTCGATCGACTCTTCGCAGGTCAGTGGAAGAAGGGCGGAATCCCGCCGCTTTGGGACGGGCGTACCTCGGAGCGTATTGTCGCCTCGCTTGAGAAGGTGCTTGCGTAAAGCGGTGTTTCGCGACTGAATTGCGCCACGACCGCCGAT
>JAIXVI010000232.1 GCA_027483065.1 Planctomycetaceae bacterium | reverse complement strand
GAGAGATCGGATGCGGCCGTGGTTCCGTCGATGTAGCTGTCGATGTCGCCGTCGATGTAGCGGTCGATGTCGCCGTCGATGTCGGCGATGCAACGCTGCAACCTTGCAGTTGCGCAGGCTCCCCAAGCTGCGAACGAATGGCCATTGTGATGGGCCACTTTCAACTTCGGTGAACTGTGAGCCCGTCCACATGCGTCTCGGACGGGGAATCCGCGGATCCGCGCCCACTCAGCATGGATGGTTTACGCGGATCTCTGGAGTTGAATGAATCCCTCTGTCGATGACACAAACGCATGGGCGATCCGATACGACACTCTCCGAGAGCAAAAGAGAGCTCAACGCTCGAATCAACTCCCGGCTCTTCAACTCATTGCTCGCGGCGTTCGGCGTTACGACTCGGAATCGCTCTCGCACTGACTCCGCTGATTCGCACGCGTCTCAGTCGTGCGGAGCCGCCGTGTGCGAGCGTTGTCGCAGAGCATGACCTGACCAAGCTCGAGAGTTTGCTTCCTGGAAGGGTTCACTTTGCCGGTGACAAGCAGTACGACGCACTCACAACCAGTTGGAACGGTCGGCATCGTGCTTCGCCGATTGCCGTCGTCTCCGCTGTATCGGCGCGTGATATCGCGGCGGCGCTCTCGTGGGCGCGACAACGCGGCATCGCGGTCGTCCCACGTTCTGGCGGGCACAGTTACATCGGTAGCTCGCTCTCCGATGGGCTCATCATCGATGTCTCGCCCATGTCATCGCTGACCTACAACGTGAAGAACGGACTCGCCACCATCGGCGCGGGTGCGCGGCTCGGACCGATCTACGGCAGTCTGTACTGCAATCACGGCCAACGCACCTTCACGTGCGGATCTTGCCCAAGTGTTGGGCTCTCGGGTATCGCGGTGGGCGGGGGGTACAGCTCGCAGTCGCGCCTCACGGGCCTGACGATCGACGCGATTCGTCGCTACGAAGTGGTACTCGCGGATGGCTCGATGGTTCAAGCGGATGCTTCGCATGAGAGTGAGCTCTTTTGGGCGCTGCGTGGCGGTGGAGCATCGTTCGGCATCGTGTCTGAAGTGGATGTTGAAACGCGATCGTGGGTTCCGCTGTCGGTCGTCACGATGACTTGGCCCTGGGCTGCATCGGCGCAGGCATTCGCGGCGTGGTCTGCATGGATTGCCACGCTGCCCTCGAACGCGACGAGCACAACAACGTGGTCGACAGTCACCGGCGGTAGCCCGCGGCTGCGTACACAGGTTCGATCACTTGAGAGTCTTGCGGCTGCGCAGTCACTTGCGCAATCGCTCGAGTACGCCGTCGGTTCCACGTCGACGCGCACGAATTCATCGACCGCTGTGCCGTCGTGTACCGAGGACGGTTTAGGAACCGGGACTCCATCGAAGAATGTCTCGCTCTTCGCCACAGGTTCGATTCCGCTGTCCGCGGCGGAGATGATCAAGGCGGCGTTCGACGCACGTGTTGGTCATCCGCAGATTGCGCAGAGTGACCTTGGTCAGATCATCTCGCACGCATTCGGCGGACAGGTCGCCGCGGTCATGCCGAGCGACACTGCATTTCCACACAGAAATGCGACGCTTTTGAGTCAGATTCTGAGTGGGTGGTCTGCGGATGCGACCGAGAGTCGTGCACTCGCCAACATCGCCTGGGTCACAGAGCTTCGCGACGCACTGCAAAGCTCCTACGGCGGTGGTGCGTATCTCAACTACCCGGATGAAAATCTCACGCAGTGGAAGTCGGCCTACTGGGGCGAGAATGTCTCAAGACTGCAACGCGCGAAGAACACGTACGACCCAGATCGCGTGTTCCGCGGTCGACAGTTTGTTTCGTGAGATCAAATCTCGCATGAGCGAGGTTCGCATGCGACTGATGCGCGGTGGGCTCAGACAATGACATGCACGGTTGAGTTCGAGCGTTGCTCATTCACTTCGGTTTCGACGTAAGTGCACGTCGAATGATCTCAAGCGCGCGAGCACGTTCGTTGCCCTCGACAGGTTGACGCGGTGCACGCACGCGTTCGTCGCCAGTCTGCGTTTCCGCCATCACGAGTTTGATGAGCTGGACGAAGTCAGGCACAGTGTCGAGGCGTAAGAGTGGCAAGAACCACGCGTACAACGCGTCGCATGCGGCGATATCGGCTGCGTCGTGCGATTGCGCGAGTTTGAAGAGTTGCACGCTTTCCGCAGGCAGCGCATTCGCGAGGCCAGCGATCCATCCCGCGCAGCCCATGCGTGCGCCTTCAACGGCACAGTCATCGAGGCCGACGAGCGCCCCAACCTTGCGCGTGCGTCCGCGATTTCCCGCAATCAGCGCCGTAAGTTTGCGCGCATCGCCGGTCGAGTCCTTTACGGCGACGAGATTCGCGTGCTTTTCAGCGAGATCGAACACTTGCTCTGCGCTCACATCGACGATGTACGCGGGTGGGTTGTTGTAGAGCATCATCGGCAGCGGAGCCGCAGAGAGCATCGCTTCGAAGTGTGCGCGATATTCGCGCCACGCACCCTTGTGCACGTAGGGCGGCAGAATCATGCAGCCGCGCATGCCGATCTCCGCAGCTTTCTCCACCTGCCGCACAGCGTCGCGCGTCGATGCAGCGGAAATCGTGGCAAATGCGTTGCCGCGGCCTTCGCTCGCGGCGCTGATCGCGCGCCAACCTTCGGCACGCTCTTCAAACGAAAGCGTCTGACCTTCGCCGAGCGATCCTGGCCACACCGTTCCGGTGCAACCTGCGTCGAGCATGCGGCGAGTGAGATTTCCGAGGCCAGTGGCGCAGAGCGAACCATCATCTCGGAACGGCGTCACGGTTGCCGGAATCACGCCGCGAAACGGCGCACCCGCGTGATCGCTCAAGAGATTGTCGGTTGCTGCCGCAGCTTGTGTCACCTTCGTCGTACTCATCCTCGCAGCGTAGCAGCGCCTGCGAGTATCTTGCGCCCGTGCAAATCCGTCGTTTCATTGACAGCCACACGGAAGGCGAGCCAACCCGCGTTCTACTCGCCGACGACAACGCGCCGTTTTCGACGACGCTTCCCGAGATCCTCGCGCGTTGGACGAGCGACGGTCACCTCAAGATTCCTCCGGACATGTTGGCGTTGGCGGCCAATCCACGCGCCGCCGATGCAACGGTGTGTGCGCTCGTTTGTGCGCCGTCCACGCGCGATGCCGTTTGCGGTGTGCTGTTCTGGAACGCTGCGGGCGCGCTCGGAATGTGCGGCCACGCGACGATCGGGCTCGCACGAACGCTCGCGTGGGCGGGCTACGACTTGCCGCGCGTTGCAACCTTTGAAACGCGCGTGGGCGGCGTCCGAGTGCAAACGCTCGACGATGGCGCGATCAACTTCACGAATGTTCCGTCGTATGTCCACGCGCGTGATGTCGAGGTTGTGCTTGAACAAGGTGGAATGGCGCGCGGCGACATCGCGTGGGGTGGAAACTGGTTCTTCATCGTGCGGCATGATGGCCGTGCGCCCGCAGGGAAAGCAGGGCGTCGCATGCGTTCGCATGAAGACGAACTCGCGTATACGAACGCGATCGCGCGCGGTATCGCGCAGGCGAATCTTCGTGGTGGCGCAGAGAATGGCGGGGTCATTGATCACGTCTCGCTGATCTTGCAGCCGTCGCGTGGCGATGCAGACGCGCGCAACTTTGTGCTCTGCCCGAATGGGACATTCGATCGCTCGCCGTGTGGCACCGGCACGAGCGCGCTGCTTGCGTCACTGGCCGCGCGCGGTGAACTCGCGCCGAATGCCATGTGGCGGCAAGAGAGCGCGATCGGGAGTTTGTTCTGCGCGTCGTATGTGGCGAGAGAGGGAACTCCGCGCGACGATGCCGATGAGAATGCGGCGGAACTTTACCCGCGCGCGGGCAGCGTGATACCGAGTATCGCAGGGCGCGCATTCATCGTCGCGGAAGGCCGTGTCGTGGCTGATCACAGCGATCCTTCGCGACGCGGGGGTTGGATCGAAGAGGCGTGATTTCGCGCGACAAATCGCCTTCGAACCAAGCACTGTGCAAGGAACTGCATGCGGCAGGAAGCTCACGAAATTCTCTACAACCCGCGCCTCAATCGTGGGACCGCGTTTAGTGAAACCGAACGCGAACTCCTCGGATTGACTGGGCTCTTTCCAGACGCCGTCGAAACGTGCGCGGTTCAACAAGAGCGCGCGCTGATGCAGCTCGATCGACGTGCGAGCGATCTCGAGCGCTACATCTATCTCTCAGAGTTGCAAGATCGGAACGAGCGACTCTTCTACCAGTTGCTGCGCGCCGATCCCGTGCGACACATGCCGATTGTGTATACGCCGACGGTGGGTGAAGCGTGTCAGAAGTTCGGGCACATCATGCGGCGGCCGAAGGGGCTCTACGTTTCGCTTCGGCATCGTGGGCGCGTGGCGGACATTTTGCGCAATTGGCCCGAGGCCGATGTGCGCATCATTTGTGTGACCGACGGCGAACGCATTCTGGGCCTTGGCGATCTCGGCATTTGCGGCATGGGAATTCCCGTTGGAAAGCTCGCGCTGTACACCGCAGTCGGCGGTGTGCATCCCGCGCGATGCATGCCGGTGGTCCTCGACGTAGGGACCAACAATCGCGAGTTCCTCGCCGATCCGCTCTATCCAGGGCTTCGTCACGAGCGCGTGCGCGGCGAGGCGTATGACGCGCTTGTCGAGGAATTCGTACAGGCCGTCCAAGAGGTCTATCCGAAGGCGTGTATTCAATTCGAAGACTTTCACAACACGACGGCGATTCCGCTCCTCGCGCGCTATCGCGATCGCGTCTCGTGTTTCAACGATGACATTCAGGGCACCGCATCGATCGCGGTGGCAGGGCTCTTTGCGGCGTGTCGTGCCCTTGAGAATTCGCTGGCGGATCACCGCTATCTCTTCTTCGGCGCAGGCAGTGCGGCGACCGGCATCGCGGATCTCGTTGTGCAGGCGATGAAGGCGCGCGGCGTTTCGGATGCCGAGGCGCGCTCGCGCATTTGGCTGATGAACTCCAAAGGTCTTGTCGTCCGCAACAACCCAGGTATTCAGCCGCATCAGATTCCGTTTGTGCGCGAGGGACGACTCGAGCCAACGCTCGTCGACGCGGTGAAAGCGGTGCAGCCGACGGTTCTCATCGGGACGAGCACGCAGCCGCAGACATTTACGAAGGACGTCATCGACGCCATGCGCGCGTACTGCCGTCGCCCCGTGATTTTCCCGTATTCAAACCCTACCTCGAAGGCGGAGTGCACCGCGGAGCAAGCGTGGACTTGGACAAATGGCGAAGCGATCTTCGCCGCAGGTTCGCCGTTTCCGCCGGTTGAACTCGGTGGGCGCGTGCTGATTCCGGGCCAAGGCAACAACGTCTACATCTACCCGGCGGTCGGGCTTGCGGTCTACGCCTGCGAAGCGACGCGTGTCACCGATGAGATGTTCCTGCGCGCAGCGGAGTCGCTCGCGTCACGCACGACCGACGCAGAACTTTCGGTTGGGCTGATTTACCCGCCGCTGCAGCGGATTCATGAGTCCGCCGTCGAAGTTGCGATGGATGTCGCCGAACTGATTTACGCGCGAGGTCTGGCGCGCGTGGAGCGACCGAAAGACATCCGCACGTTTGTGCGCGAAAAAGTCTACGACCCAGCCTATTGAAGTTTGCGACGTTCGCGTCAGACCGGCGGAAGCGTGGCGTCTCGCGACGTTGCCTTTGCCTTCTTGCGCACGATCAGCGCGGGGATACCGAAGGCAAGTGCTGCAAGGCAGCCGCAGAGCGCGAGACATCCGCCGCCCACGCCTTTGAAGAGCGCCAAACCCGCATTCGCGAGTCGCTCCGCGGTCGCCTTGTCTGCGGCCGCAACCATGATTGCCGCGGGTGTATCGCTGCCGTCGGTGGTCTTCGCTTGGATGGTGTACGCGCCCGCCGCCTTCGTTTCGAAGAGACCAAACATTTCGAAAGGCGATTGCGGGTTGCGCGGTGCGTTGTTGGCGTCAAACTTCACGGCGTTGCCATCAGCATCCGTGATCGTGAACGTGTAGTTCACGCTGGCCGGCGGAACGCCAATCTTCTTCTCGCCGACCATCCCGTCGGGATGCAGCGCAAGCATCGCGCCGCCCTCGGCGAGTTCGAGCGTCGCGGTTCCCGGCGCTTCGAACGTTTGTGAATTTGCGGCGATCGTCTTGATCTCAGTCTCGAGCGCGGTCACGGCGTCGCCGGCACCCGAGGTCAGCATGCTGATGATGCCGAAGACGGAGACGAGGAACGAGAGCACCGCCACGGCCAAGAGCGCTTGGAAGAGGCAATTCCCGCGGCGGAGGACCGGAGTGCGGGAGGAGAAATTGCTGGCGGTGCGCCGATTCGAGGTGGAGCAGGGGAGCATTCGGGCAGCGTACCGCAGTCGCGGAACGTGTGATGCCCTCCGCTCTACTCAGCCGATATCCCGCCACCGACGGCGGCACATGCGGCGACCTTTGCGCCGACGTTGCGCCGATCGGTCGTTGTGTGCGTGGAGGATCTGCCCAAGATGTTGCCCATCCCACCTGATCGATACAAGCCGCCACAAAGCAGGGCGGCGCAGGCTGTGCGGGGTTCGCGCGCGCTTTTCGTCGGTTGCGTGGCCGCGGGCCTCTTCGTGGGTTGCGGAACCGTGCCGGAAACGGGGCGTTCCCAGTTCAATTTGATCTCCGCGAGCGATGAAATCACGCTTGGTGAAGAGGCGTACGCCGAGATGTTGAAGGGTGCGAAGGTCGTGACGACTGGCCCCGATTTCGTCCGTGTACAGCGGGTGGGGGAACGGATCGCGCAGGCGGCCGAGCGGCGTTACCCAAATGCCGTGAAGGGCTTTGAATGGCGCTTCACGCTCATCGAAAGTCCGGACGTCAACGCTTGGATGCTGCCAGGCGGCAAGAGCGCCGTCTACACGGGCCTCCTGCAGGTCGCGACGACCGACGATGAACTCGCGATTGTCATGGGGCACGAGGCCGCACACGCGATTGCGCGCCACGGCGCTGAACGGATGTCGCGCGGCGTGGCGACGCAGGTTGTACTTGGTGCAGTTTCGGCGACCGGCGAAGTCGATCCAGCGATTGTTCAAGCGACAGCAGTTGCCTATGGCGCGCTCGGTGAAACCGCGTTCAGTCGCAGCGAAGAAAGCGAAGCTGACGAGATCGGACTCATGATCGCTGCCGACGCTGGGTACAACCCAACGGCAGCAACCGGTTTCTGGCGCAAAATGTCAGCGCAGGGCGGGGAGAAGCCGCCTGAGTTCCTCTCGACCCACCCGAGCGACGAGAAGCGTGCGACGCGCCTCGCGAATCTCATGCCGAAGGCGGAAGCGATTTATCGCGAACGAACGGGTGTTTCTCCATGATGGCATCGGCCGCTGGTGCGTCTGAGCGCGGAGACTCCGCGCGTCCTTCGGGACGCTCGACAGCGACCGTGCGCGTTGAGCCAGCGAGTTCTGGCGGCGGAGTGCGTGTATCGATCGAGGGCGACCTGATCGCCGACTCGATTGGTGGTGCGCGCGAAACGCTTGAAAATGCGCTGCCGGCGAAGTCATCGGGTGTCGGCGCGATTGAACTTGACCTCACGAAATGCACGGAACTTGATGCGTCCGGTGTCTCGCTCGCGGTCTTCCTCTATCGCCTTGCGAAGTCGCGCGGCACGGAGTTTCGTGTTGTTGGCGCCGACGGAGATCGCAAACTTCTCGTGGATCTCGCGCTGCGCGGTCAAGATCCGGTCGCGCCGCTGCCGCCGATTGGTCTCGTGCGACAAGTCGGTAGTGCATCAATCAATGTTGCGGCGAGCGTGATTGATCTCGTGCGATTCATCGGGGAACTCTCGATTGTTTCGATGCAAGTTGCGCGCAATCCGCGACTCCTTCGCGTGCGCGACACGATCGCCGGCATGTCGCGGCATGGAACCGACGCGGTGCCTGTTGTCTCGCTGCTTGGTCTTTTGATCGGCACCATCATCGCGTTTCAAACGTTCGATCCGATGGCAAAGTACGGTGCAAAACTGCAGGTGGCCGACGTTGTCGCGATTTCGATCGTGCGCGAACTTGGCCCGCTGATCACCGCGATCATTCTTGCTGGACGCTCGGGCAGCGCGTTTGCTGCCGAGATTGGCACGATGAAGGTCACGCAGGAACTCGATGCGTTGCGGACGTTCGGCATCGATGCGGTGCGATTTCTCGTGATTCCACGCATTCTTGCAGTGGTGCTCGTGACGCCACTGTTGTCGGTCTACGCAACACTCCTCGGTGTCGCAGGCGGCTTCTTGATCCTCGGGCCCGAGGGTTTCACGCTTGCGCAGTACCTCGATGAAGTGCGCGGAGCGCTTGATATCGGCGATTTCCTGCAAGGTCTCGCGAAGGCCGCGGTGTTCGCGCTTCTCGTCGGCGCGATTGGTTGCCTCGCCGGTATGCGCACAGGCCAGGGGCCAGGCGCGGTCGGTTTGAGCACGACGCGCGCTGTTGTTGCGGGCATCGTCGCCATCGTCGTGGCGGACGCCGTTCTCGGAAGTTTCTTCTACGCGCTTGGAATCTAGGCAATTGCTCGGTGATTTGAGTTCTCGCACGTCTCACTTTCACGCTACTTCACTCGATGCCATCTTCGTCGCCGACATCTTCTTCGAACACGCCTCGTGAAGTCGCTATCGCACTTCGCGGCGTCACCATCGGATACGACCGTCCGATTGTCGAGGGCATTGACCTCGACATTTATGCGGGCGAAATCATGTTCATCGGTGGTGGGTCGGGGTGTGGAAAGACGACGCTGCTTTCAAACATGACCGCGTTGCGAAAGCCGTTCGCTGGATCGATCACGATCGCGGGCACCGACGTGGCGACGGCCGACGATGAAGCGATCGCGCGTGTCCGACGACGATTTGGCGTGATGTATCAGCTCGGCGCACTTTTCGGCGGAAAAACGCTGCTTGAGAACGTGCGGCTTCCACTTGAAGAGTTCACCGATCTCTCAGATCGCGCGATGGATGACATCGCGCGCGCGAAACTCGGGCTCGTTGGTCTTGGCGCTCACGCGCACAAGGAACCAAGCGAAATCTCGGGCGGTATGCAGAAGCGCGCGGCGATCGCACGCGCACTGGCGCTCGATCCGCCGATCATTTTCCTCGACGAACCAAGTGCTGGCCTCGATCCAGTGACGAGTGCGGATCTCGACGCACTCATCGTGGCGTTGAATCGCATGCTGGGGACGACGTTCGTCATCATCTCGCACGAACTCGCGAGCATTTACGCGATCGGCCATCGCTTCGCGATGCTCGATGGTGCGCGCAAGCGACTTGTCGCACTGGGAACTCCTACGGAACTGCGCGATTCATCGCCCGATCCGTGGGTTCGCAACTTCCTCAATCGCGTCCCGACGGCGGAGACCTGACACGATGCAAATCACAAAAACCGTTTCATCGAGACGCGTGCGTACGTCACGGAGCAAGTCATGAGCGCATCGAAAGAACTCAGAGTTGGCATTTTCGTGATCGCGTCGACCACGCTGATCTTCGGTGGCGTCATCGCGCTCGGATCTGGCTCGTTGTTCAAAGATTCTGAGATCGTCGAGACTTCGACGACAGAGTCGGTCAACGGTCTTCAGATTGGAAGCCCCGTGAAGTATCGCGGCGTTCCGATCGGTGAAGTCACAGCGATCAGTTTCGCGGATCGCTGGTACCCCGAATCTGGCGGGAATGGCGAGTACTTCGACTTTGCGTCGCCCGTCGTGATTCGCATGAAGGTCCGGCTTGACGTCTTTGGCCCCGACAGCACGCATCTCTTCGGCGCGAATGTCGAGGAGGGCGTGAAGCAAGGGTTGCGTGCGCGTATGACGACCGCAGGACTGACGGGCGGGCTATTCGTTGATCTTGATCTCAGCGACTCGCACACATACCCCGCAACAAAGCCGCCGTATACGCCCGAGTATGCCTACATCCCGAGTGCGCCAAGCCGATTCGATCAACTCATCGATCGCATCAACACGATCGCGAACAATCTCTCCCAAGTCGACTTCTCGTCACTTGGCTCGAGTTTGCAGCAAACCGTTGGAAACATCGATGACGTTGTGAAGCGTCGCGTTGATCCGATGATGGTGAGTGCGGAAAAGTTCATCGAAGAACTCCGCGCTTCGAACCAGCGCTTGCAGACGATACTCAGCGATAAGGCAATCGAAGCGACGATGGCGAACGTCGAAAAGGTGACCGACGAATTGCGTATCGCGTTTGATGGAAATGGTGGCGGGCTGAAGGAGGCGCTGGTTGAAATTCCCGCGATGATGAAGAGCGCGCGCGAAGCCGCGGATCGCCTCGACGCGATGCTTGCGAGCGAGAAAGTCCAGCGCATTCTCGTCAATCTCGATGCAGCCACTGGAACACTCGCGCCGACCGTCGAGGAGTACCGCGGTATCGGCGAGCAGGTCTCGGAGTTGTTGCAGAGTGAGTCGTACGAGATCAGCCAGCTCATTGAGGCGCTGCGGAAAACCGCGGAAAATCTCGAGGATCTCACCGCGCGCGTGAAGGATGATCCTGCTCAAGTCATCTTCGGGAAGTCACCGGCGCCGTTGCCGCCAGGCGCGCCAAGGCCGAAGTCTGAGTAAGTCAGAAGCAGTGCGTTGAAAGAGATCGCAGCTGAAATTCCCAGCTTTCTCGGATGAAAGCACGACGAGCGATGAGCGTTTGAAAGCTTTGCAGCAATCGACAGAAGGACCGAATCATGCGACCACGCCACACTTCCATTCGCACAACTTCGCGAAACATCCTCGCTG
Source organism: Planctomycetaceae bacterium (assembly GCA_027483065.1). Lineage (GTDB taxonomy): Bacteria > Planctomycetota > Phycisphaerae > Phycisphaerales > SM1A02 > QWPT01. The sequence continues at coordinate 9,926 of JAIXVI010000232.1, read as the reverse complement.
CCTGTGCAGTCACGTTTGCGTTGACGGGTTGCGACGCGCTCAGTCGATCGGCGCCTCCGGTTGCGCAGTACAGACTCGAGCCTTCACAGCAGGCTCCGGTGGAGGGTTCCCAACTCGGAACTGTCTCCGTGATGCGCTTCTCGTCGATTCCGCCTTTCGATGGACGGCCGTTTCTCTACAAGACAAGCGACGGCTCGTGGCGCACGGACGCATACAACAGTTTTCTCTCCGATCCGTCCGACATGATCTGTGATGCGACGGCGAAGGCGCTCGGTTGGAGTGGTCGATTCTCGCTTGTCGGAGTGCAAGGCATCGCGGTGCGCTGCGACTTCATGGTCGACGGCGTCATCGAGTCGTTCTACGCTGATTACAGCGATCCTCAACATCCGGTGGCGTTTGTGGAGATCCACGCCTATCTCCTCGATGGCCGTGGAGGCCGATCCCGCATGATCGCGCATATGGGCGGAAAGTCGGCCGCGCCGATCACGGGAGCGACGGCGAAGGATGTCGCTGCTGCCTTCTCGGTGGCGGTGGCGCAGACGCTCGATCAGATCGTGCGCAAACTGCCGGCAGAAGTCGAGGCCGAGAAGGTGCCCGCTCCCGCGAACGCAGCGAAGGCTGCTGCAGCCATGATGCAGACTGATGCAGACTGATGCAGACTGATGCAGACGGAAGTCGGCGGCGCGGACTCTTCAGAACTTCGCTCTTCACCTGCAAAAACTGGGCTGAACGCACGCGTGTGATCGTCTAGCCTACGCGACCTGATGACCGCTGGGCCGTTCCATCGTCTCAACACTTCGCCTGCGACCGATGACACCGCGCGCTCTCTCGCTGCGCAGTTTCTAGATCTCGCGGCGCGCGTGCGATCGAGCGCCCCGCCTGCTGCCAACGAAGTCTTGCGCATCGAGCGCGAAGTTGATCCCGTCGACATCCTGCTCTGGTTGCGTGGTGCACCCGCTGGCGCGCGGCGCTACTTCCGTGATCGAAGTGCCAAGTTGGAAGTCGCCGGCGTTGGCGTCGCGCGGCGCGCATCGTTCGGTACGCATGAAGCGCTGCGGCTTGCAGCGCATTCGACCGATGGAGCGCGCGAACCGATTCATTTCACCGCGCAGCCGTTTGATCCGGCGCGTTCGCGTGACGCATCGTGGCAAGCGTTTGAGTCGAGCGCATGTGTTCTTCCCACCGTCGAGTTTCGTCGAGAAGGCGAACGCCACTGCATCGCTGCGAACATCGTGGCGGACGGCAATCATGAAATCGCCCGCGAAGAAACTGCGAAGCTTCTGACGCGCTTGGCCGAGCCGTCGGGCGCATGCGTGGTCGAGCCTGCGCTTGTTCGCGAGAGCGATGGCGATGGCGAGGCACGGTGGACGCGCGCAGTGCGCGCCGGACTCGACGAGATTCGCGCGGGAAACCTGCGGAAAATCGTGTTGGCACGTACGCGGCGATATGCGGCGAGTGGGCCGCTCGATCCAGTGACGGTGCTCGCGCGGCTCGCATCGCGTGAATTGCGCGGGTTTCGCTTCATGGTGGAAGTGGGCGAGGGACGCGCGTTTCTCGGCGTGACGCCGGAGCGACTCGTGTCGCGTTCAGGCCGTGTCGCACGTAGCGAAGCTGTGGCGGGGACACGCCCGCGCGGTGTTGACGCGGTGGCCGATCGCTTGCTCGGCGAGTCACTGCTTGCGAGTCAAAAGGATCGTCGCGAGCACGAGTTCGTGGTCGAGCGTGTGCGCGAAGCGCTGACATCCTGCTCGACGAGTTTGCGCATCGATACCGAGCCGCGTTTGCTGCGCCTCGCCTACGTGCAGCATCTCACGACACGCGTGCAAGCCGAACTGCGCGCTGGAACAAGTGATGCAGATTTGGTGCGACTCTTGCATCCGACGCCCGCAGTCGCAGGCGCGCCGATCGGGCCTGCGATCGAAGCGTTGCGCGCGTTTGAGCCGTTCGACCGCGGGCTCTACGCGGGGCCGGTTGGCGTTGTGTCGCGCGATGGCGCTGAGATTGCCGTTGCCATTCGTTCCGCGCGGATTGATGGCGACGCGCTCGTCGCATTTGCTGGTGCTGGAATCGTCGAGGGTTCAGATCCAGCCGAAGAATGGCGCGAAACCGGCCACAAACTGCTTGCGTTCGAGCGACTCGCGACCTGATACCTTCTCGCAATGCGCGATGCGCCCAACATCAACATGGCGTGGACGATGCTCGCCGCCGAGGAGTGCGCGCGGCTTGGAGTGCGGCACGCTGTGATCTCACCCGGCTCACGCAGCGCGCCGCTCGCGGTGGCGTTCGCGCGGCATCCGTCGATACAAACGCATGTCGCGCATGATGAGCGCGGCGGGGCATTCATGGCGCTTGGCATCGCGAAGGCTTCGGGACTTCCCGCGGTGCACGTGATGACGAGTGGCACCGCGGTGGCGAACGTGCTGCCTGCCATGGTCGAAGCGCGCATGACGCGCACGCCGCTCTTGATCTTTGCAGCGGATCGCCCGCCAGAACTGCGTGATTGCGGCGCGAATCAAGCGATTCCTCAAGCGCAACTCCTCGCGGGTGCTTCACGTTGGTCGGTCGACCTGCCGTGTCCAACCAGCGAGATTCCCGCAGAATTCGTGTTGTCCACGATCGATGAAGCGTTTGCGCGTGCCTGCGGTTTCGCAGGAGCGCAAGGCGGCGGAGTGCACGTGAATTGGCAGTTCCGCGAACCACTCGCGCCCGACGCGCGCGCGTGGGACCAGAACTGGCTCGCTTCGATTGCGCGATGGTCCCGTTCGAAAGAGCCATGGCGCCACGCGATGCCTTCGGTCGCAGCGGAAGTTGAGATTGACTCGGCGATTGTGGTGGCGGGCTGCGTGCGTGGATCGACGGCGCGGAGTCTTTCGCGTTGGAAGGGGACGCTCCTCGCGGACGTCACGAGCGGGCTTGCCGATGCTGGAACTGCGGGCGCGGATCTCGTATTGCGCGCGGCGTTCGACGGTGGCACGATTGAAAAACGCGCGGCAAACGAGGCGTTGCGGCGAGCTTTACAGGTCGATGCGATCGCGGTTGTTGGCGATCCTGTTGTTTCGAAGCGTCTCAACGCATGGATTGCAGCGCAACCGAGTGGTGTGACCATCTTCGGCGCAGGCGATCCGCGCGTTGATCCGGCGCATCGCGCCGATGCCGTCTACGCAGGGCCAGCGACGCTTTGTGCGGCGCGCGGGCTGAAACCGCACGCAGGTTGGAAGCGCGCACTCGCAGTCGCAACGCGCGCGAGCGCGCATGCGCTCGATGCAGAGCGTGCTCTCTGCGAACCGACCGCGATGGCGAGTGTCGTGAAGAGCGTCGATATGGGCACGGCTCACAGCCACGGCACGGTGTTCTACGGCTCATCGATGCCGATTCGCGATGCAGACTTTCTCGCGATCGCGCCGCCAAAGGGTTGGCACGCATCGGCAAATCGCGGTGCCAGTGGAATCGACGGCCTTGTCGCGACCGCAGTTGGTCATGCGCACGCAACGCGCGAACCGGTGATCGCATTCGTTGGTGATGTGAGTGCGCTCCACGATGTTGGCAGTTTGCAACTCGCTGCACTCGTCGAGAATCCGCTGGTCATCGTGGTGCTCAACAACGACGGGGGTGGAATCTTCCGCTATTTGCCGATCGCGAAGCACGATGACGTGTTCGAAGCATGCTTCACCACGCCGCACGGATTGGTGTTTGCGGACATCGCGCGTTCATTTGGCCTCGCGGTGGAAGCACCGAAAACACGCGCGAATCTTGAGAAGGTGGTTACGCGCGCCTTGAAGCGGGGCGGCGCGACGGTGATCGAAGTTACATGTACGCGTGAAGCGAGCGAGCAATGCCGCGCGCGCGTCGCGCACGCAGCCATCGACGCGCTGGCTCGGGAATTCCGCTGATGTCGCGCGTCACGCTTCTGCACGGATTTCTCGGCTCACCGAGTGATTGGGCGGAGGTGTTGGCGCTGCTTCCAGCAGGCATCACTTGCGACTGTGTGCCGCTTCGTGAACTCGGCTGTCGCTCGATTGCGGACGCTGCCGATGCGCTCGCAAAGCGCCTGGAAACTCGGCCATGTGATCTCCTCGTCGGTTACTCGATGGGCGGACGCATCGCGCTTGAACTCGCGGCGGCGCGGCCCGCACTCGCGCCGCGATTGATGCTCCTTTCGGCGAGTCCGGGATTGCCTTTGACCCAGGCAGCCGATGTCGACGCAAACCGCGCTGCATCGAGGGAAGAGGAAGCCGCACGCGCGAAGCGCATGGCCGAAGACGATGCGCGCGCCGCAGAAATACTGCGCGATGGGCTCGATGCCTTCGTCGAACGCTGGTATCAGCTTCCACTCTTCGCGCCGTTCGCGGCACATCCTTCCTTCAACGCCACGCGACTTCGGCGTGCGCGAGGGGAAGCTGCATTTTGGGCTCAGGCAATCTCGGGTTGCTCGCCCGGCCGCACGACGCCGCGCTGGAACGCGCTTCCCAAAATCGCATCACGCACGCTCTTTGCCGCCGGCATACTTGACGAGCGATATGCTGCCTTCGCGCGTCATGCGAAAGCACTCGCGCCTGCACTTCGCATCGAGATTGCCGCGCAAGCGGGGCACGTACTCCCGATTGAAGCGCCTGCATTCTGTGCGAAACTCATCGGCGAATTTCTTACACATCAACCCGACGAATTGAGCAAGTCATGACAACCGCGTACCCACCAGTGAAGCCAACCACCGAAACCTCAGAGTCCATTCGCGCCGCGCTGAAGTGGAAGGAAGTTGCGATGGAGTGCCACGGCAAGCCATTCTCGGAAGTGCGGTACTTCAAAGCGGAACGCATTGCGAAGATCGTGATCAACCGTCCTGAAGTGCGGAACTCCTTCACGCCGCGCACCGTCGAAGAAATGCGTGACGCGCTTGAGAATGCGAAGCAGGATCGCGACGTTGGAGTGGTGATTCTCACCGGCGAAGGTGAACGTGCGTTCTGCGCGGGTGGTGATCAGCGCGTGCGTGGACACACGGGCTATCGCTCAGAGTCGGGCGGTGAGTTTCTCAATGTGCTTGAGTTTCAACGGGAAATTCGCACGTGCCCGAAGCCCGTTGTCGCGATGGTTGCGGGATGGGCGATTGGTGGAGGCCACGTCTTGCACATGATGTGTGACTTGACGATCGCCGCGGAAAACGCGCGCTTTGGGCAAGTGGGCCCACGCATGGGTAGTTTTGATGGCGGCTACGGCGCGAGTTACATGGCGCGCATCATCGGACAGAAGCGTGCGCGAGAAATGTGGTTCCTTTGCCGCAGTTACTCAGCCGCCGAGGCGTTCGACATGGGGCTTGTGAACGTGGTGACGAGCGTGACCGAACTCGAAGAAGTGACGGTGCAGTGGTGCCACGAAATGCTCGCAAATTCGCCGACGGCGTTGCGCGCGTTGAAGGCGGCGCTCAACGCCGATTGCGATGGACAAGCAGGTTTGCAGGAACTCGCGGGCATCGCGACGATGCTCTATTACATGTCCGACGAAGCGAAGGAAGGCCGCGATGCGCAACTCACGAAGCGCAAGGCAGATTTCCGGAAGTTCGCGCCGTAAGCATGCGTGTGTGAGCACGGATAAAAGGACGAACGATGACGAACGCGGTGCGGCCAAATCAACTGCTGGTGTGGATCGCAGCGATTCGCCCGAAGACACTCGGAGCATCGCTTTGTCCAGTACTCGTTGGCGCGACACTCGCACGCGTCGATGGTGTGTTCAAGTGGGATCGCGTTCTTGTGGCCCTCGCGGGCGCGCTGCTTCTCCAAATCGCAAGCAATCTCGCGAATGATCTCTTCGACGGTTTGCGTGGCACCGACGGTGCGACGCGCGTTGGGCCGCAGCGCGCCGTCGGTTCCGGATTGGTCACGCCGCGCGCGATGGTCTCTGCACTGGGTTTGACGCTGGTTTTTGCGGCACTTCCTGCGGCGTGGCTTGCGGTGTACGCGAGCCCTGTGTTTCTCGCGATCGGAATGCTCGGCGCGATGTGCGCGGTTGGATACACCGCGCCGCCACTTGCGCTCGCGTATCGCGGGCTCGGTGACGTTTTCGTCTTCCTCTTCTTCGGACCGATTGCAGTCGCGGGCACGCGCGCCGCATGCGATGGCGCGTGGACGATGCCTGCGTTTGTCTGTGGGCTTGCGACGGGCGCGATCGGGGTCTGCCTTCTTGCGACGAACAATTTGCGTGATGAAGCGGGCGATCGCGCGAACGGCAAGCGCACGATTGTGGTGCGGTTTGGTGCCGGATTCGTGCGCAATGTCGTAAGGCTCTGCATCAATGTGGCGACTGCGATTCCAATCATCGCCGCCTTCGTCTACGGACTTCCAAAGGGCATCATGCTTGCTTCGCTCGTCGCGGCGATACTTGGGGGCGCATCGCAGGCAACGCGACTCAGCTTTGATTTGCGTCTTGCGATGTTCGGGCTTCTGCTCTACGTCTACGGGATCGCGTTCGCTGCAGGCTCGTACTTCACTTGGGGTGCCAGCTGATGGATGGCGGCGTTGAGATTCTGCGCGTTGCGCTTCCTGTGAAGCCCGAGGCGCGCGCGCTTGTTGGAAGCAACGTCCGTGAAGTCGCGTTTCTTCGCGTCGTGGACGAAGCGACGGGTCGCGTGGGTTTCGGTGAATGCGCGCCGCTCCGTGGCTTACACCGCGAAACTCTCGATGAAGCATGCGAAGCGCTCGAAGAGTGGATTGACGGCGCGCGCGCACTGGAAGAACTGCCGCCTAGCGCAGCGTTCGCCGCGTCAACCGCGACAGAGATGCTCGATGGGTTTGGTACGAAGCCGTGCATGGCGGCGGAGGTCGCTGGATTTTTCGCAGGGACCGCCGATCAACTGATCGGAGATGAACTCACGCGGCTTTCGCAGTTTCGCGCGGTGAAACTCAAGATCGGTCGCGCGTCGCTTGCGGAGGATCGAGCGCTCGTCGAACGTGCGCTTGAGGTGCTTCCGCATGCTCGGCTTCGTCTCGATGGGAATCGCCGCATGTCGCTTGCGTCGTGCACCGAACTCCTTCGCGGCATCGATCCGGCGCGCATCGAGTATCTCGAAGAACCGCTGGCGGATCCGCGGCAGCTCGTCGAGTTGTCGTTCGGAGTCGGCATGGTGATCGCCCTCGATGAACTGGTGGTCGATCCAACGGACGAAGCACGCGCACTCCGGGAAGAGCTCACGCGCGGCGGAAAGCTCGTGATCGCTTGGGTCTTGCGTATGTCGGCGCTTGGGTCTTTGGACACGACTCGCGCGCGCGCCGCAGAAGCGGGGGCGCTCGGCGTTCCGCGTGTCGTGCTCTCGACCGCGTACGAAAGTTCGTTCGCACTGCGCGTCGCTGTACACCTCGCGGCGTCGATCCCAAACGCGCGCTGTGCACACGGCATCGGAACCGCAGCACTTCTCGCGGAAGATTCGTGCGCACCAGCGCTACCCGTGCGTGGTGAGATTGCGGGCGACGCGTTGCCGACGCCATTCGCGGAGGCATGGTTGTGAGCGATGCGACGATTCAAATCGTCGAAGTGGAGAGCGGCGTCGATCCGATGCCGCAGTTCGAGGAAGTGTGGGCGCGCGAAGGCCGCGTGCTTCCCGTCGCGCGTTCGATGCCGCCCGTCGCGCGCGCGGTGCTTGCGTCGCGTGTTGCAAGTGTTCGCGCAGAACGCGCCGCCGGCGTGGTTCTTCCGACCAGCGGTTCAAGTGGCGAGCCGCGACTCATCGACCTTTCACTCGAAGCGATGCGTGCAAGCGCGGAACTCGGCGCGCGCGTGATCTCCTTTGGGGCAGGCGATTGCTGGCATGCGTCGCTTGCGCCGTCGCACGTCGGTGGACTGATGATTCTGATGCGTGCGAAGTTCCTCGGCGGACGCATCCAGTTTGGCGCACAGCCACGCGCGTGGCGCGATCTCGACGGCGCGACGCATGTCTCGCTTGTCGCGACGCAACTCGCACGGCTTCTCGATGATCCAACGCCGTTACCTTCGACGCTACGAGCGGTGATGCTCGGCGGCGGGCCGAGTGCATCCACGTTGCATGATCGTGCGATCGCGCGCGGTGTGCCCCTCTATGCAACCTACGGGATGACGGAGACGTGCTCGCAAATCGCCACAGGTCGACGCGCGATCGGCGACGCCGCGACGCTCGCGGGTCCGCCGCTTCCGAGTGTGTCTATCTCGATTGCGCCCGAAACAAGCGAGATCCTCGTCGATGGCCCAACGCTCGCGCGCGGGGAATTCATCGACGGCGCGCTCGTTCCGCTTGCGCGGCCATATCGCACGCGTGATGCGGGATTCTTCGATGAGTTCGGGCGACTGCACGTCGTTGGTCGACTCGACGCGATGTTCATCTCAGGCGGAAAGAACATTCATCCGGAAGTGATCGAGCGCGCATTGTGCGCTCTCGACGGCATGCAAGCCGCGTGCGTCGTGGGTGTACCGCACGAGAAGTGGGGGACACGACCTGTCGCGTTCGTGGAATTGACCAGGGCACCGACGCGCGGACTCGCGGATGCGTTGCGCGCCCAGCTCGAGCCGCATCTCATTCCCGATGCGATCTTCGAAATGCCGCTCGATGAATCAACGCGGATGAAGCCCTCGCGCGCGACGCTCGCGGCGCGGCTTGCGGCGGGTGAGCGATTCAAGACGCTTGCATAAGGGCACTTCAACCAACCCGCGAGCGCGTTTCTTCAAGCCACGCGCGGAACGTTTCAGGTAAATCAATCGATTCGCCAGCGCGTCGATCGATCGCCACACGCTTGACGCGCACCGACATCGCAAGGGTTGTTTCGAGCGAGAACTTCCACGACAGCGTGAAGCCGCTGCGACCGACTTCCACCGCGTCGATCCGCACCGTCAACCGATCGCCGCAACGAATCGGCAGGCGATAGTCGGCCTCGCAGTGCACGACGGGAGTCGGAGGGAATCGCCCCTCCAGCATTTCCTTGAGGCTAAAACCCCCGAGTTCAAGCCAGCGTTCGAAGAGTTCCTGCTCGAGCTCGAAGACCCGCGCGTAGAACAGGACACCCGCCGCATCGGTGAGAGGTAGCCGTACGACGAGATGTTCGGTGAAGTCGGCAGCGTTCATAGCGGGAGCGTACCGAGTCGGGTACAACACGCGCTCACGTCGTTGTCCGCACTCGTGTGTCGCGCCTTTGTCGCGACTCTCTGGAGATTCACATGCGCACTTGCCCGCTCTGCCCAGCTCTCTCGCTCGTCGCTCTCGTCGCACTTCCTGCGACGTTCCTCATCGCAGCTGCGCCGCTCGCGCAGGATGGCGCCAAGGCGACCGACAAGGCCGACAAGAAGGAGTGGGGCGTGCACGACAAGGATCGTCCGCAACCCGCTATGGTTGCTCCGGGCGGCCACGGCAAGGCCCCGAGCGACGCGATCGTTCTCTTCGATGGCAAGAGCCTTGATGCTTGGACGGGCGGCCAGTGGGAAGTGAAGAGCGACGCGAACGGCGGCTACTTCCAAGTGAAGCCAGGTTCGGGCAACATTCGCACGAAGGAAGGTTTCGGCTCGTGCCAGTTCCACATCGAGGGGATGGTGCCGGAGTCTTGCAACTGCAATGGTCAGCAGGGATGCAACAGCGGCGTCTTCTTCATGGACCGCTATGAACTGCAGATTCTCGGCTCGAATCCGAACAAGACCTACGTCGACGGCATGGCTGGTTCGATGTACGGGCAATACCCGCCGCTCGTGAACGCCTGCAATCCAAATGGCCAGTGGAACACCTACGACGTGATTTTCCACGCGCCGAAGTTCAAGGCTGATGGTGCGGTGGAGAAGGCCGGAACCATGACGGTCTTCCTCAACGGTGTGCTCGTGCAGGATCACTCGGAGATTTGGGGCGCGACCGCGCACGCCGCGAAGGCGAAGTACTCCGCGCACGAGCCGAAGCTCCCGATTGGCTTGCAAGATCACGGCGACGCGCT
>JAIXVI010000211.1 GCA_027483065.1 Planctomycetaceae bacterium | reverse complement strand
GCTGCTTGCGGCGCTGGGGCTGAAGCTCAGCGGCTGAGCTTCAGGTCGCGGCTTCCCGCAAGGCCCGCGAGGCGAAGCCTGCGACGAGGTGTCGACAGTCTTCAGTCGTCCGCCAGCCGCCAGCCGTCGCGACCCCCTTGCTTGGCCGCGTAGAGGGCGGCATCGGCCCGGGCCAGCGCGGCATCGAAGTCGGCCTCGGGCCGCCACGCCGCCAGGCCGATCGAGACGGTGAGCTTCAGCGGCCTGACGCCCTCGGGCTGGACCGGCCGGTCGCGGAAGGCCTGGCACACCTTCTCGGCGATCCGCCGGGCGTCGTCCGGCCGGGCGCCACGCAGGAGCAGCAGAAACTCTTCACCGCCCCAGCGGGCCACCAGGTCGCTGCCCCGGACGCAGGCACGCAGTCGTGCGGCGGCCTCGCGCAGCACGGCGTCGCCGGCGGGATGGCCATGCGTGTCGTTGATGCGCTTGAAGTGGTCCAGATCCGCCAGCAGCACGATGCCGGGCAACGCAGATGCCGCGGCCGTGTCGGAACGGCGCACCGCCAGGTCCACGGCCCTGCGGTTGCCCAGGCCGGTCAGGGCGTCGACCAGGGCCTCGCGCTCCAGGCCCTCGATGCGCGCGGCCTTGGACAAGGTCATGCTGAAGAGCTGGGCCAGGGCCTCGAAAAGCCGGATGCCGGTCTGCGAGAAGTAGTTCTCGGTGTCGGCATAGAAGACGGCCAGCCCGCACTTGCCCGGCTCGGTCGAGCCCAGCGGCGGGGCCAGCACGCTGCGCGTTGCATGCTGGCGCGCCATCTCGCGCCAGGGGCCGAAGCTGGAGCGGGCCGAGACCTCGTACTCCTGCGGGCCGATGCCATTCAGGCTGCGGAAGGCCGGGCCGAGCCGGGTCAGGAAGCTGCGCTCGATGACCAGCGATTCGGCATAGGCGCGTGCTGCACCGGCCATGTACTGGGGTCGGATCGCCTGCGTGTCGCGATCGCCGAACCAGACCCAGGCCAGCTTGATGCGCGGCGCGAAGCGGGTCAGGCTCTCGCAGTAGGCGGTGACGATCGCGGCGGTGTCGGTGCTGTCCTGGGCCATCAGGCGCACCGCGGTTTGCAGCACCGATTCGGACAGGGCCAGTTGCTCGGCCGGCACGTCCAGGCACTGGGCCGCGGTCTCGTCGGATCCCCGGGCAAGGGGCGCGGACGACGGCCTTTGCAAAAGGTTGAGGAAGTTCTTCCAGGACATGGAGCGATCGGGCAAGGCGGGGCGGAAAGGACGTGCGCGGTACGAGTCCAGACGCAAGCCTTGCGCGGATCGCACGATGTCCGATGCAGTTCGCCTGCGTGCCTGAGCGCAGGATACGACCGGCAAGCCTCGGGTCGTCCTTGTGTTGCCAGCGGATGCAAGGCCCGCGTGCACCAGTGCGCAAGAGCACCGATCCATGAGGAGCGCCGGTGAACCGGAGCCCCAAAACAAGAAGGGCCTGCATTGCTGCAGGCCCTTCTTGCAAGCAAGGCGCCCGGAGCGCCTCACGATTCCTTGGTTGCGGGGGCAGGATTTGAACCTGCGACCTTTGGGTTATGAGCCCAACGAGCTACCAGACTGCTCCACCCCGCGACTGAAGCTGGCACTATAGCACGCCCTGCGGCGGTCTTCGGGCCCCGGCCCGCCCGGCGGCAAGATGCGGGCTCGCGACCTGTGCGCGAACGCGGCTCGGGTCGTGCACGGCAGCCCGGGCTGCCGTGTCCGGGCCTGGCGGATACTCCATCGGAGCATGGGGCCTCGCGCTAAGGGCCTTGCTCGTTTCCACCCGCGGTCAACCGAGGCCATGCATGCGCGCGACCCTTCTTGATCCTGTCCTGCAGGCGGAGCTCGCCGTCGAGGGCACGGTGGCGTCCCCCGTCCTCGATGCCGCCGCAGTGGCCGCGCTGCTGGCCGAGCTGCAAGGCCTGCGTCCAGCCGACGGCTTCGCACCGACCGCCCGGGACGGGCTGCTCAATCATCACGTCACGCTGCTGGATCGCGATGTCGCCTACCGCCGCGCGACGCATGCGCTGCTGGTGCGGCACTTTCAGCCGGCGATCGATCGGCTGCTCGACCGGCACCGCGTCGTTGCGGCCAACTTTCACGTCAAGCAGCCCGGCGACGGGGCTTTCCCCTCGCATCAGAACTGGCCGGTGCTGCCGCTGGACCAGACCTCGGTGACGGTCTGGTGTGCGCTGGTCGACACGGAGGTCGAGAACGGCACGCTGCATGCGATCCCGCGCAGTCACAAGCTGCTGCCGCATGTCGAAGGCCCGGCGGTGCGCCCCTACTTCGACAGCTTCCGCCCGCAATTGACCCGCTACATGAAGGCCTATCCGGCGCGCGCCGGCCATGGTCACATCTTCGACGACAGCCTGATCCACGGCTCGCCGGTGAACCGCGGCCAGGGGCCGCGCATCGCGGTGCAGTTGATCTGTGTGCCGGAGGAGTCGCAGCCGGTCTTCTTCTATCCCTGTGGCGAGCGCTTCGAGGTCATTGCGGCGGAGAGCGACTTCTATGTCGAGCAGTCGGCTCGCGAGCTGGTCGAGCGTCAGCCCGGCTGGCGCAGCCTGGGCTTCGTCGAGAACCGCAACCGCCTGATCGACGAAGCCGAGTTCCGCCGGCTGCTG
>JAIXVI010000085.1 GCA_027483065.1 Planctomycetaceae bacterium | reverse complement strand
GCCCCCGAGGATTCACTCCGAGGGGAGCCGGCCAGAGCGAGCGAAAGCGAAGCGAGTCGCGAGCGCTCAAATGTTTTGGCGGTCGCCGCTGCGGCGGCTCCCTCTGGCGGAGACCACGACAGAGCGAGCGCTTACGCCTGACTTGTCTCAGCCCCCTCGGATTCACTCCGAGGGGAGCTGGCCAGAGCGAGCGAGAGCGGGCAGTCGTTGTTCTTGCGGTCGCCGCTGCGGCGGCTCCCTTTGGCGTGGTCCACGCCAGAGCGAGCAAGTTGCGAAGCAGGTTGCGAGCGCTCAAACAACGTTACGACACGCGCGAGCCAGCCTTGACAGGCTTCTGCACAGTGAGAACCACCACATCGCGTTCATCAGCGCCGGGCTTCTCGCCAGGTTTCGCAGCAGGCTTGTCGGCCGCATCAGCCGCCGATGGCGCAACTTCCGCGAGCGGCTTCAAATCGCTCGCCGCGAGAATCATTCCTTGGCTCACTTCGCCGCGCAGTTGTCGCGGCTCGAGGTTCGCAACGATGATGACTTGCTTTCCGACGAGCGACGCCGGGTCGTACCACGCGCGAATGCCTGCGCAGACCTGACGGCCTTCAGGCGTTCCGTCGTCGAGACGGATCTTGAGCAGCTTGTCGGCGTTCGGATGCGGCTCCGCTGCGAGCACGGTCGCGACGCGCAGGTCGAGTTTCGCGAAATCCTCGAACTTGATGTTCGGAAGGGCGGGGGTTGCAGCGGTGGCCTCGGTCGACATCGTGTGCTCTTCTCTTGGCAGAAAGTCGTTCGATCGGTCGTTCAGAATCTCAAGATTGCATGCAGCGGGACTTGGAGTCCGTCGCGGCCGCGGGAAGGTTGAGCGGCGTTGATCGGTCGCGCAAGTTGTGTGCAGGCAGTCGCACGAAGCAGCGATCAACCCACGAAGCAGCAATCAGCCCTTGGCTTCGGCGGCTTCTTCCGCGATGGCCGCATCTTCGTCTGACTCAAGTCGCGACGGTTGGAAGTCGTAGCGCTTCGCGAGTGCGTCGTAGCTGAAGAGATCCATCGGGTTGATGCTGACGTCGGGATCCATCACAACGCCCACCGACTGCGGATTCGCAGCGATCGTTTCAAAGACTTCCTTCGTGAGCGGGGCGAGTTCAGACACCTGCATCACCACGAGCGAAAGGCGGTCCGGCGCCGCGACGACAAAGGTGCGGTCGGCGACAGGAACCTTCGAGAGATCTTCCGTGAACGGCAACTTCGCGGCCTTCGTGACGAGCGAGCGAATCGCTTCCGGATCGGCGCCAAGCCCAGGGATTTGGCCCGGAACGCGGAAGCCGAACTGAAGGAATTGCGGATTCGCTTCGCGAATGTCCTTCGCAAACGCGACTTGCGAGCCGAAGCGCGTCGCGACTGCCGTGAGGCCTTCATCGATCGCTTGCTTCGTGATCGCGTCTTGGTTCTTCTCGAGCCACTCGAAGCGCGCAAGCGAGGCGACGTCCGCGGCAACGGCATCGCGCACGTCGGCGAGCGCTGCGGCGGCACGCGACGGCTCCGCAGCGATCAGACGAACGAACACCACGTCGCCCTCCGCCGACTTGAACGGCGGACTGGCGATGTTCATCTGGAACGGCGCAGTTTGGTTTGGATTCGAGAGCTCTTTCGCGCCTTGGAGAAGCGCCGAAAGCGTCAACGGTTGACCGAAGCGATCGGTCGACAGGAAGCCGAGTTGCAGCTTCGTATCGATGTCTCCGGCGACGAGCCATTCTTCGCCACTCGAGGCGTAACTCGGAGCTGCGATCGAGAACTCGGTCGCGATCGATTGCGCGAGTTGGTCGAGTGCTGGCATTTGCGTCGTCCAATCGGCGGGGAGGACGAAATACATGCCATCACGCTTCAGCGTGCGCTGTGCGAGTGCAAGCTGATCGGTAGCGAACTTCGAGATCGCCTCGAGTTGCGCTTGGGCGAGTTCCTCGACGGTCTTCGAACGGACAGTCGCTTCGTACGTCGCGAACGCTGCGGATCCGTCGGACGGCGCACCGTACTTCGCTGGATTTTGCGCGAATCGCTTCTTCAGCGCGAGCGTCGCGAGTTCGGGTGAGTTCGCGATGGTCGCGTCGATCGACGCCTTCGGAATGCGCATCCATTCGATCTTGAAACGATCAGGAACGCGGTATCCGAAGTTCTCGCGACCAACGGCGTCGGCGGCAGGAGCGGCCTTGTCTGCGAACTTCCCGAAGTGCGCCTGCAGTGCTGCATCGTCGCTCGCCGCGACTTCAATGGCGGTCGACTTCCGCGCGTCGATGATCGTGATATTGCCGCTCAATCCGAGCGATGCGAGCGCGATCGAGTTCTCGTATCGACGGTCGCTGACACGATCCACGTTCGAGGCGAGATTGAGCAGTCGGCTCACGCCTTGCAACTTCGCAAGCGCGCTGAGCACGAGCTCACGGCTCGCGCGCGACTCACGAACAAGAAGCGAGAGCATCTGGTCGGGCGTCGTGCCGATCACGTTTGGAGTCGTCTTTGCTTGTTCCGCGCGTTGGGCGGCAATCGCAGAGACAAGTGCTTCGCCGTCTCCAAGATCGCCAACGAGCCCCGACAACTTCGCTTCGTGCGCGAGGAGCCACCAGTGCGCAGGCTCGCGATCAGCGCCAATCTGCGCGATCAAGCGATTGCCGACGAGTTCAACAATGCGAATCTCTTGTCGAGCGTTCTCAAGATCCGCGCCTGTGATCGTCTTTCCACCGGAGTAGGTGGCCCAGACTGCTCCAGAAACCGCGCTCTGCTGAGCACAGCTCTGAATCGCGGTTGGCATGAGGAAGGTGATCAGGAGGAGCGTGCCGCCGACCACAAGGATCCACTGGTTGTACTGACGAAGAAACTTGAGCATGGGAGATGGAAAGGTATCGGAAAGAGATCGTGGAAAGTTCGACGAAGGTGCGGAGGTCCGGAAAGGAAATCGGGTTTCCGAAGCGCGCACTCGAAAAGCAGCGAGGCCGGAGCAGGTGCTCCGGCCTCGGAAATACTCGTTGCGAAACCGGTAGGGATGCGGGCTGCCGTAGGGCGGCCATTCTCGACGCGGCTTGGGGATCGTTTAGCGATAGAACTCGACGATCAGGTTGGTGTTGACGTCGAAGGGGATCTGATCCGAGGTCGGGTTCGAAACGCACTTCGCCGAGAGTTCGGCGGGGTTGACGGCGATCCAACCTGGAACTTGGTGACCCGGAATCGATTCCATCTGCTCGCGGCAGAGCTTCTGCGCCTTCTCCCTGACGGTGACGACGTCACCGACCGAGAGCGAGAACGAAGGACGATCGACCTTCTCGCCGTTGATCTTCACGTGGCCGTGGACGACGAGCTGACGCGCGCCCCAAATCGTGCGCGAGAAACCCGCGCGACGGAGCACGTTGTCGAGACGGAGCTCGAGAAGCTGAAGGAGCACTTCGCCGGTGTTGCCTTGGCGACGGCCTGCTTCAACGAGGTAACGGCGGAACTGACGCTCCAGCACGTTGTAGTGGAAACGAACCTTCTGCTTCTCATCCTTGCGGATGCCGTACGCCTTCTGGCGACGTCCGCGCGCGCCGTGCACGCCTGGAACGACGAGCTGACGCTTCGTGGTGTGCTTCGGAGTGTCCGCGATTGGGACGCCGACCTTGCGCGAGAGCTTCACCTTCGGACCGAGATAGCGCGACATATTTGAGAGCTTCCGTTGAAAAGTTTCGTTCGATTTCGTTCGTACGTACAGATCCAAGTCGTCGCAGAGAAGCGAAACCGCAGCGCTGCGAAATCCCCCGAAGCCGTCGAGCGGATCTTTGGGGGAAGGGGAGAGTAGAGCGGAAACGCCCGTCTCCGTCAAGGGATTCGGGAAGGGATAGGGTCACCGAACAACTTCGAAGTGGACTCGCGTGATGGTTGGGCGATGGTTGCGCGGGACTGCGCCAGGCAAAATGGAAGTGCGAGCATGCCTGCGCGCGCCAATACACGTCGATCCACTCGGATCCACTCGGATCCACTCGGATCCACTCGGATCCACTCGATCCACTCGCTCAATACGCCCGCGCGCCGTCACGACCGCGTCGCCAGTTGAGATACGCGGTGTTGAGGACCCGATAACCGCCCGGTGTTGGGTAGTTCCCCGTGAAGTACCAGTCACCGGTGTGCTCTGGCATCGCAGATCGCAGACCCTCGACCGTTTGATAGAGCACGGTGATCTCGCCGCGCCACGTGAGCGCTTTCGATCGGATGAGGTCGGCGACTTTCCGCTCGATCTCCTCGTGAGAGAAGAGGTCGTAGAGCAGCGCGACGTGGTTCTTCATCTTCTCTGGCGCTCGAGTCGACTGTTCTTCGCACTTCGCTTCGATTTCGGCGAGCACCGCTTCTGCGCCGCGCTCACGTGCGAGTGAGACTGCCGCTTCGAATGCGATGAATCGCCCGAGTTGACTCATGTCGATGCCGTAGCAATCGGGATACATGATCGGCGGGCTTGCGCTCGCAACAACCATCGCCTTCGGATTGAGTCGCGCGAGCATTGTGATGATCGACTCACGTAACGTCGTTCCGCGCACGATGGAGTCATCGACAACGACGAGCGTGTCATCGGGGAAAACCGTCCCGCGCGTGATGTCGTAAATGTGATTCACGAGATCCTTGCGCGCGGCATCGTGCGTGATGAATGTGCGCAAACGCTGGTCTTTGTGCGCGATTTTCTCGCCGCGCACACGGCCTGTGAGTGCCGATTGAATCGACTCGCGCGTTGCCGTGCCCGACTCGACCATGCGCCAAATACGCTCGGCAGCGACGCGTTGTCGCGTTTCGCCGAGTTCTTCGATCAAACCGAGGTACGAAGTTTCCGACGTGTTCGGGATGAAGCCAAAAACCGCGTGTTCGAGGTCGCCTTTGAGGAGCGACATCACGCGCGGCGCGAGGTTGCGGCCGAGTTGCTTGCGTTCGCGATAGATCGATGGATCGTTTCCGCGCGAGAAATAGATGCGCTCGAACGTGCACTGCCGCAGTGGAAGGGGCTCCGCGAACCGTTCGAGCGCGAAAGTTCCATCGCGCTTGGCGATCAACGCGTGTCCTGGCGGAATCGGCTCGATTTCGCGCGGGTCGGTATCAAAGACCGTTGAAATCGCCGCGCGTTCACTCGCCACGACGATGCATTCATCGCGCACAAGGAAAAACCCTGGGCGAATACCCGCGGGATCGCGACAGACGAAACTGTCGCCGTTTCCAAGCAGTCCGCCGAAGACATATCCGCCGTCGAAGTACTGCGTCGCGCGGCGAAGGACGCGCGCCAAATCCAGTTGTCGCGAAACCTCACGCGCGAGTTCGGCACCGTCGAGGTTGGAGAACGATCCGGGGCCGATCGTGCCCTCAAGATGCGCGTGCTCGCGATCGACGAAATAGCCGATTTTCTCGAGCACAACGCCTGTATCGCTATCGCCGACGGGGTGCAGTCCGTACTCGACGAGTTTCTCGAAGAGCTCGGGCGAATTCGTCAGATTGAAGTTGCCCGCCATCGCGATCGAACGCGATTCAGAGTTCGTGCGTCGCACGTACGGGTGGCACATCGAACTCGTACGACCGCTGTGCGTGCCGTAGCGAAGGTGCCCAAGCATGACTTCGCCGAGGAGCGGGAAGCGCTTCTTCAACTTGGTTTCATCGAGCGAGAGCAGTTCTTGCTCGTCCATCTCACGCGCTGGTGAAAGCGCTTCATCAAAGAGTCGTTCGATCGGATTGCGCTTCGCGGTGCGCTCGCGCTCGAGGAACGGGTCGCCGGGCGGCATGTCGAATTTGACGCACGCGATACCCGCGCCGTCTTGCCCGCGGTTGTGCTGCTTCTCCATCAAGAGATAGAGCTTGCGAAGCCCCCAAAGCGGATCTCCATACTCCGATTGAAACCACGACAGCGGTTTCCGCAGGCGGACGTAGGCGAGGCCACACTCATGGGTCAGCGCGTCAGACATCGAGCGGCGGAGAGTAGCGGAGGCGCCGCGCATTTGGAGCGCGAAAAACGGCGGAGATTCGTGGGTGACATCCTTTGGCGTCCACGCGCAGTGGGCCGCTCTGGTTTGGGGGCAGTGCGCGTGGTTTCCTCCAGCCCGCGTCGAGCAAAGTCACTCAGCGGTAAGTCGGCCATCGACCGGAATCGCCGTGCGGCCGTCGAGCGCCGCCCGTTGCATCGCAAGCCAATCGACGCGCGCGTGTAGAAATCGCCCGATGGAAACCCCGTCGAGCAGGATCGGAACGAGCAGCGGAAGCCCCGCGAGCAAATCGTCGGTGATCGGGGCGACGGTGTCTTTCACAAAGCGGCCGCGGTCGTCGAGTTCGCGGTAAACCTGCAGCGGCGCGAGATTCTGTTGAAGAATGAGCACCGGCGGTGACGTTCGTTGCGTTTCCGCCGTGGCGGTTTCCGGCTCGATCATCACGGGTGCCTCGCGCCCGCACCACCAACAGACGGGTTCGCCAGGCATGGCGATCGTGCCTGGTGGCATGACCGCAAGGCTGCCCTGTGGTGCGCGCAGCGACGCGTCTTCGTTCGTCGCGTCGGTCGCGAGGCGCAAATCAAACGCGGGGACTTCGATCGGTTCGGTTCCGCCAACAACGAGCGTTTCAAGGCCCGCGTAGATGGACACACGCAATGCGCGCTCGGCGGCTTCGCATGCATCGAGAAACTCGTTCGGCCACTCTTCGCCGCGCCAGAGTTGGTCGAGTTCGGTCGCCGCGCGTCGGATCGTCATCTCCGCGATCGTCCGCGCGTGCGGTCGCTCCGCCTCTGGCACTTGCGCGAGTTCCCCGAGTGCGGCGGTCGTCGCTTCAATCGCAATCAAGTGCGCGATCGAGTCTCGCAAGCGCGTATCGCTCGGCGGAATCGCACGACTCGCGCGTGCGAGTTCGGTCCAACGCGCGACGAGGGCGATCCATGCGATCGGTTCAAGTGGCGTCGTCATACGTTTACGTCTTCCACGCGCGATTCAAGTTGACCACCGCGCAAGCGAAGCGGTGCAGTCGGCGTGCGAGCCTCCGAGAGCGTCAAGCGTGCGGCGAGCGTCGGGAGTTCCGCTTGCCATGCGCCGCGCACGATCTCGGGCGCATTGCATTCACGCGAAAGATGCAGCAAAACGACGTGTGCAGGTTGGTCGGGCCACGCGATCGCGCGAACGGCTTCGATGCATTCGCGATTCGAAAGGTGGCCTTTGCCGCCCATGATGCGGTCTTTCAAGATGCGTGGACGACTCGATGCCTCTTGCAACTGTGGGTCGTAGTTCGATTCGATGGCGAGAATGTCGACGCCGCGCATCGTGTCGACGAGTCGATCGGAAACGCGACCGATGTCGGTTGCGAAGCCAAGCGTTCCCGCAGGCGTTTCGAAGCGAAACGCGACGGTTCCGCCTTCGTCATGCGGATTTTCGCATGGCTGCACATCGATTGGTCCGAGCGAGAATCCCTCGCCGCGCGCATCAAACGCATCGATGTTCATATCGGGATAGCCGCGTCCAAGCGCGTCGCGCACATGTCGTCGTGCGCAACGCAAACGCATGCCGGTTTCCATCGCGACACGTGCCCAGCCAGCTTGCGCGTGGTCGTTGTCGAAATGGGTGAAGAGAATCTCATGCGTTTCTGCGAGATCAAAGCCAAGCACGGAGAGTTGTCCGCGCGCCATGCGAGGGGAGAGGCCCGCGTCGATGAGGACTTGCCGACGAAGTTCAGGCGTCGTCACGCGCAGAAGCGAGGCATTTCCCGACGAGCCGGAGCCGAGGACCACGAACTCGAGCAACGCATGCGCACTGCGCACTTGTCGGATCGAGGAGAAGAGTGGTCCGAGTGCTGCGTGGGTCATCGCGGTCTCAATGCGCACATCTCTACTCACATCACTGCGTGTTTCCCCGCGTGTTTCACTCACCACTTTCGCCGCCGGCGCCGCTCGTGTCGCGTGCGTGGGTCACGCGGCCGTGTCGCGTTGCAACACCGCGCTTCGATGCCGCGATAAAAGCGAGCATTTCATCAGCCATCGGATGTCCCGCGAATGCTTGCAAGGCTTCGATGCGACGCGAATACACCGTACGACCGCGCACGAGAATTCCGTAGAACGTCTTCACCATGTCCATGTCAGACGGCTGAAATCCAGCTCGCCGCATACCGACACGGTTGTACGAACCGATGTAGTTGAAATTCGTCGCGGTGAAGAACGGGCAGACATCCTTCGTCATACCGACGAGTCCGCCGATCATCGCACCGCGACCGATGCGCGTGAACTGCTGAATTCCAGCGCCACCGCCGGTCACCACACGATCGCCGACTTCGACGTGGCCCGCGAAAAGGGTGTTGTTCGCGAAGGTGCAGTCATTTCCGATCTGAACATCGTGCGCCGCGTGCGAGCACGCCATGAACATGTTCCGACTTCCGACGCGCGTCGGGCGATCGTCGCGCGTCGCGCGATGGATGGTCACGTGTTCGCGAAACGCATTGTCGTCGCCGATGACCGTGCCCGAGCCTGCTTTGCTGGCAGGGAAACTGCGATCTTGCGGCGCAAAACCGATCACCACTCCAGGGAAAAACGTGTTTCCACTCCCCACGACGAGCGGTCCCTGCAGCTGTACGTTCTGAAGGAGAACGCAGCCCGTGCTCAGCGTGATTGCGCCACGCAGGACGCAGTGCGGTCCGATCTCAACATCGTCGGCGAGTTGGATTTCGCCTTCGAGAATTGCGGTGGGGTGAATCTTTGGCACGCGCCGATTGTACGGAAACCGCCTGCGCCCGTACGCTCCTCGCCTCGATGCTCCAACTGCTGGAGAGGCCTGACGGAGGAGTTTGATGGAGAAGCTTGCGGGCAACGCGCATGTCGAAATCTTCGACCTCGGTCGTATCGGATACGCCGATGCGCTCGCGTTGCAGCGTGAGGCACATGCGCGCGTCGTCGCAGCGCGTGATGCGTATGCGTCGCGTGGCGATCCATCCGACGATTGCGCGCATGCACCGATGCCCGTCTTTCTCTTGGAGCATGCTCCCGCGGTCGTCACCGTCACGCGGCGGCCCGAGGCTGCGAGCCATGTTCTGGCGAGCGACGCATTGCTTGCATCCCACGGCATCGAGCGCGTCGAAACCGATCGCGGCGGCGACGTGACGTACCACGGGCCGGGACAACTCGTCGCCTATCCGATTCTCGACATTGAACGGCTTGGACTGCGCGTCCATCCCTACGTGCGGTTCCTCGAGCAGTGCATCATCGATGTGCTCGCCGAGGACGGTGTCGAGGGGATGCGTGACACCGCTGCGACCGGAGTTTGGATTGGAAGCGGGGGCGTTCCGGAGCGGAAAATTGCCGCGATCGGTGTGCGGCTCTCTCGCTTCGTGTCGTTGCACGGGTTCGCGTTGAATGTGTCGCCAGATCTTTCGCACTTCGGGTTGATCGTGCCGTGTGGATTGACGCGACCAGTGACGAGTCTGCAGGCCGAATTGGGCGCGCGGGCGCCGTCGATCGATCTCGTGAAGCGGCGCGTTGCAGCGTGGTTCGCGCGCGAGGTTCCTCAGCGCGTCGAAGAGGCGATGCGCGCGGACAAGGCATGAGCTCGTCGCATGAGGCGTGCATCGCGAGTGAGTACACTCGCGGCATGAAGCGCATGCACACGTTCGCGTTGGCCCTCTCCGTCGCCTGCTCTGTCGCGGCACTCTGTATCGCACTCACGGTCGCATTCGGCGATCGATCGGGTTCCGTCGCGCACGCGACATGGAAGCCGTCGAGTGACCTGGGTCCCACCGACGGCGTCCTCTTCGTGACGGAGCCCGGTAAAGACCCACTGCGCATGGCGGTCAAGGACGGACGTCTTGCATGGGGCGATCGCTCGACGAGCAAGGTGTGGAGC
The DNA here is from genome assembly GCA_027483065.1 of Planctomycetaceae bacterium. Classification (GTDB taxonomy): domain Bacteria; phylum Planctomycetota; class Phycisphaerae; order Phycisphaerales; family SM1A02; genus QWPT01. The sequence continues at coordinate 8,181 of JAIXVI010000085.1, read as the reverse complement.
GTCGCATCGGTCGACATCGATCGCGTGATGAAGAAGATCTTCGATGGCACGAGCTACGTCGAGCAGCGACGTGAAGCGCAGGAGTCTGCGAAGACCGAGGAAGCGGAGTTCAACAAGCGCGCCGAAGACTTGCGCGCCAAGTACCAAGGCGCAGAAGCGGCAGGTGGAGCGGTGCCACCCGAAGCGCAGCGTGAGATGGCAATGTTGCGGCAGGAGTACGAGAAGTGGGTTGATGGCGTTCGCATGCGCGATGAGAAGATCGCGGCGGAGCAGTTCGAGCAGGCATATCGTGAACTCGTCGCGGCAGTCGAAGCGGTCGCCGAGAAAGAGTCCATCGATCTCGTCTTCCGGTTTTTCCCAACGAATGAGCCGTTTAAGGCGACGCGCGCCGGTGAAGCACTCGCGCAGATTCAGGCCCGCACGTTCCTCAAGTATCCAGCCGCGATGGACATCACGTCCGACGTGATGAAGGTCCTCAATCTCAGCGAGTGAGCGCAGGAGGGCTTGATTCCGAGGTCGACGCTGATACGAGCGCGGAGCGAAGCGCAGCGCGAGAGGATGATGTCGGACCGAGCGCGACGTTTCGTGTGGCATCACCTCTGGTGATGGCGACGCGTGGCAGAAAGGTGCGATTCAGCAGAGCTCATTCAGGCGCGTTCTGTGTACTTGAAAGCTACACCACTGCCCGTCTGCTCCGCAGAACGGTAGTGCCACACGAAACGATGAGCGACGCCCGTATCAACTGCTTAGGCTTCGCTGCGCTCCGCCTTCGACAACGTCCAACAGCTTCTCCGCTAGTCGCAAGCGCTCATTGTTCTTGCGGTCGCCGCTGCGGCGGCTCCCTCTGGCGTGAATCACGCGAAAGCGAGCAGGTCGCGAAGCGGGTCGTTCACGCGAAAGCGAGCAGGTCGCGAAGCGGGTCGTTCACGCCAAAGCGAGCGAAAGCGAAGCGAGTCGCGAGCGCTCAAACACGCGAAGCAGGTTGCGAGCGCTGAAGCATGACCTCATCTCAGCCCGTGGCGATTCACTCGCCGCGAGGCTGACGAAAGCGAGCGAGCGCGGGCACCTGAAGCGCAGCTTCAGCAGCCCGCTAGTCGCGAGCGCTCAAAATCAGTCGCCTTGATCGAGAATCGCCATGAACGCTTCCTGCGGGATCGTGACGTTCCCGATTTGCTTCATGCGCTTCTTGCCTTCCTTCTGCTTCTCAAGGAGCTTGCGCTTACGCGAGATGTCGCCGCCATAGCACTTCGCAAGCACGTTCTTGCGAACGGCCTTGATCGACTCGCGCGCGATGATCTTGCCGCCGATGGCCGCTTGCAGCGGAATCTCGAACTGGTGTCGATCAATCTGCTCTTTGAGTTTCTGCAGAATCGCACGCGATCGTTGCTCGGCGTTGTCACGGTGGCAAATGAGTGACAGCGCTTCGACCGCTTCGCCGTTCACGAGGATCTGCACCTTGACGAGGCGATCTTCGCGGTATTGCGTGATGGTGTAATCCATCGTTCCGTAACCGCGCGTCACCGACTTCAACTTGTCGTAGAAGTCGTAGATGATTTCCGCGAGCGGAATCTCGTACTTCAAGATTTGTCGCGATTCGCTGATCATCTCCTGTGCTTGGAAGATGCCTCGCCGCAATTCGCAGAGCTTCATCAGATCGCCGATGTTCTCATTCGGGCAGATGATCTCGATCTTGACAATCGGTTCGCGAATCGCCTTGATTTTCGAGGGGTCGGGCAGATCCGCGGGGTTATGAATCTCGACTTCGGTGCCGTCCATCAAATCAATGATGTACGACACGGTTGGAGCCGTCTGCACGATCGACACGCCGCCTTCGCGCTCGAGTCGCTCTTGGACGATGTCCATGTGCAAAAGGCCAAGGAATCCGCAGCGGAAACCGAAGCCAAGCGCTTCAGAGTGTTGCGGTTCGAACGTGAAACTCGCGTCGTTGAGGTGGAGTTTCTCGATCGCTTCGCGCAGTTGTTCGAAGTCGGACTTCTTGCCTTCTTCGTCCGCGCTCGATGGGTAGAAGTCGCAGTGCACCATCTGCTTCGGCTCTTCGTAGCCTTCGAGCGCGATTTCTGCGGGATCGAGATCAAGCGTAATGGTGTCGCCGACGCGCACGTCGCCGAGGGTCTTCATGCCCGCGCAGACAGAGCCGACTTGTGCGTAGTCGAGCATCTTCACTTTCTGCGGGAACGGCGTGTAGCGCAGGAGTTCGGTGACGCTGAAGGTGCGTCCCGTACCCATCATGCGAATCTTGTCGCCTTGCTTGAGTTGTCCGTCGAAGATACGGACGTACATCACGACGCCGCGGTACTCGTCGTACTTCGCGTCAAAGACGAGTCCGCGCAACTTCTTGGTGGTCGGTGCTTTCGGCTCGGGCAGCTTTTCGCAGATCGCGTCGAGCAGAGGCTGAATGCCTTGGCCGGTCTTCGCGCTGACGTAGATGCACTCTTCGGCGGGGAAGCCGAAGACCTGTTCGATTTCCATCGCGACGCCGTCGGGGTTCGCAGCGGGAAGATCGATCTTGTTGACCACAGGAATGATTGTGAGGTCGCCCGCAACAGCGAGGTACGCATTGGCGACCGTCTGCGCTTGGACGCCTTGCGTCGAGTCCACGACGAGCACGGCACCTTCACACGCCTTCAGCGCGCGCGACACTTCGTAGGTGAAGTCGACGTGGCCTGGCGTGTCGATGAAGTTGAGTTCGTAGACCTCGCCCTTGTAGGTGTGTGTGACGGTGACGGCCGACGCTTTGATGGTGATGCCGCGTTCACGCTCGAGGTCCATCGAGTCGAGGAACTGTGCGCGGGCTTCGCGTTCGGAGACGGCCTTCGTCGCCTGCAGGAGGCGGTCGGCGAGCGTGCTCTTGCCGTGGTCGATGTGGGCGATGATGGAGAAGTTGCGGATCTTCACGGGAATCGCGCAGTGTAGCCGCAGGCCGCGTTCGATTCATGCACGAAAGTCGCGGGGAAATCGCAGTTTCGCGCGAGTCGATCAATCGCGGCTCGTAAGCCACCGCCAAAATCGCGTCCAGATTCGCATCCATGTTCGCGGGCGTTTCGCAGGAGCAACAGCGGGAATCGGCGGCGGGGGAGTCGTGTGGCGAGTGCCGATGGAGGTCGGCGCGCGCTTGCGACGCCGGTCGTCATCGTTGTCGTCATCGTCATCAAAGAGGAGAAGAAAGTTCTCCGCGTTGTTGTCGTCACCCATCGGTTCCCCTCCGGGACGTCTTTCGGTGGTTTCGCTCGCGGGAACTCGAAGCTCCGCCGTCTCGCTCAGACGCTGCGCGCGTGCCGCGCCGCGAGGGTCGCCAAACGCGTGCGTGCCTCCTCAATGCGCGACTCGGGGATCAACCCATCGACCACCGCAGCGGCGAGATGCGCAATCACTTCGTGTTGCGCCTCCGCCGTGTGGCAGACGAGGAGCGCATCGACGCCCGCGGCAACGGCGCGGACCGCGGCAACGCCGGACCCGAAGTGTTCCGAAATCGCCTTCATTTCAAGGCAGTCGCTCACGCACACGCCCTTGAATCCGACCTCGCCGCGGAGGAGTTCAATCGCGGGTGCGCTCATCGTGGCCGCGACTCCTGGGTCGAGTGCGTCGAAGACAACGTGCGTGGTCATCACGCAGGAGACGCCTGCATGGACGGCCGCTTTGAAGGGCACAAGTTCGCAGGCGCGCAATCGTTCAATCGCATGCGGCAAGCGCGGCAAGTCGAAGTGCGAGTCTTTGTCGGTATCGCCGTGACCGGGGAAGTGTTTGGCGCAGGCGGCGACCTCGCTCTCGAGGCCGCGAATCATCGCCGCACCGAGCTCGGCGACAACAGCTGGTTCACGCGAGAACGAGCGTTCGCCGATCACGGGATTCGCGGGGTTCGAGTCGACATCCACGACCGGCGCGAGGTCGATATCGAAGCCAGCGTCACGAACTTGTGCGCCAAGTCGCGCACCGATCGTTTGCACTTCAGCGGCTGATTTCCCGCCGATTTCGCGCAGCGAAGGAAAGCGCTCGAACCCTTCGGTGAGACGTGTCACGCGTCCGCCTTCTTGGTCGACCGACAAAAGCAGTGGGCCAGGCGCGATGGCTTTCAACTCGTGGATGAGTGCACGCGTTTCGTCGCGCGTACCGACGTTTCGCACAAAGAGGATGACGCCGGAAACACCTTGGTGAATCAAACGAAGGGCTTCGGGCGACGGGATCCTTCCGTCGAAGCCGATCCAGAGGAGAGGACGAACGAGGTCTTCAGCTTCGCGCGCGAGCATCTGTTCAAGGTACCAAGGAAAGACCACCGCCCCGCAAACGCGGTGCGGTGGTGGGGCATCAAGGTGGGTTGTTCGGCGCATCAGCGGCGGCGACGGCCCGTGAGGCCAGCGAGACCCGTGAGACCCGTGAGACCGACGAGATCAAGGAGGGCAACCGCGCCCGGTCCTCAGGCGCCGTGCGGACTCACGTTTCAGACAGCGAAGCGCGGCTCCTGACCAGATTTTCAGCCCGAGCCAAAGCTGCGCGTGTAGGAGCGTGGGTGTGCGGCTGAGTCGCAGGAGTCCGAGTGCGTGGTTTTCCGCTCTTGGATCGCTCGTGCAACGGGCGCACGTCAGTGCCGATGCATGATCGGAAGTGACACACGCTTCTCGAGTTCATCCGTCGGAACAGCCACGAGGTCGTAACCATTCGCGTCGACCACGGTGCAGCGAACGAGTTCGCCCGGCGCGCGTTTCTCAGTGGACTGCACGTAGGTGAGCGAGTCGATCGACGGCGCTTGGAAGTATGCGCGGCCCGTGTACAGCGCGCCGCCCTTGGTGACGCCCGTCGTCGCGCGCGACTTGGTGCGTCCGGCGGCAGGTCCTTCGATCAAGACATCGAATTGCGCCTTCGCCTCTGCCTGCAACTTCGCATTTTCGAAGGCGATTTCCTGCTGCAGCATCATCAGGCGCTCTTCGCGCTCGCGCTTCACTTCATCAGGAACCGCAAGCGCCGGATCCGCTTCCATCGTGCCCGCCGGTGTGCCTTCTTCCGCGGAGTAGCGGAAGACGCCCATCATGTCGAACTGCTGTTCGTTCACGAACTCGAGCAGTTGTTCGAAGTCGTCGTCGGTTTCGCCAGGGAAACCGACGATGAACGTCGTTCGGATCGCAATCCCCGGAACACGCTCGCGGAGTTTCCCGAGCAATTCCTCGGTGTGCGCGCGCGTTGTATGGCGGCGCATCGCTTTCAACATCGCGTCGCTCGCATGCTGAAGCGGCATATCGATGTACTTCACGATGTGGTCGAGATTCGCAATCGCGTCGATTGATGCGTCATCGAACTTCGATGGATAGGCGTACATGAGACGCATCCAACCGCCGCCGAATTCGCGCGCGACACCGTTGATTGATTTGAGGAGTCCTGGCAAGCCGCCGTCGTAACCGACGTCCATGCCGTAACTCGTCGTGTCTTGGCCGATGAGGTTCAACTCGAACGCACCCGACGCCATGAGCCCACGCGCTTCGGAAGCAATCTCATCGAGCGGTTTTGAGCGCATTTTGCCGCGAATCGAAGGAATCGTGCAGAACGCGCAGCGCTGGTTGCAGCCTTCAGAAATGCGCAGATACGCCCAATGCCGCGGCGTGAGGCGCACTCGATTGTCGTCGCCTTCGAAGTAACCGATGCCCTTGCCGTCGGCGCCATTCACGGTCAAGCCAACGGTCTTCATGCCGCGCTCGGCAGCTGCCTGCAGCGCGTTGCCAGCGATCCAGTACTTCGGCGCTTTCTCAGCGACTTCCGCGGCGCCTTCGCCACCGACCGCATCAACGATGTGGTCGCGATCAAACACGCCAACCATTGCGTCGATCCCTGGCGCCCACTCGAGCAACTTCGCGCGATGGCGTTGCACAAGGCAACCAGCCACGACGACGCGCTTGATTTCGCCCTTCTCTTTGCGGCGAATCGCATCGTGAATCACTTCGAGTGATTCGTCTTTAGAAGCTTCGAGGAAGCCACAGGTGTTGACCACGATCGCATCGGGGCGCTGATCTTCGTTCACGAGTTCGAAGCCCGATTGCTTGAGGACGCCGAGCATCTTCTCGCTGTCGACGAGGTTCTTCGGGCAGCCGAGGCTGACGAAACTCACGCGGGCGATGTCGGGCTTCTTCTGGGTCATGTGCTTCTCGAGCGGGCGTGTCGGCCGTGCGGATCAAACGTCCGGATCAGGGACAAGTCGGAGAGTGTAGATCGATCAGCGATCGCTGCCGACGCCATAAAGACCGCGCGCCGTGATTTCCCGCCAAACACCGTCAGAAAGGCCCGCGGGGCGCTTGCCGCGCGCCATCGCAGCGCGCGCATCGGTCGACGAGAGGTCAACAGGTTCAATCGGCAGAAGCCACGACTCTGCGTCCGCGAACCCGTGTTTTGCGCCAAAATCGTGCAGAAACGCGCGCACGCTCGCATGGTCATCGGGTGGTCGCACGACGATCGCAGGCGGTGCAGCAGCGAGAACCTCTTTCCACGCGCGCCACCGCTCGATGCTGCGGATGGCGTCGCTTCCGATCAGAAGACGCGTGGCACCTCGAAGGTGTGCGTGGCGACGGAAGAGTTCTGCGAGCGTGTCGATCGTGTAACTCGGTCCTTCGCGCGACAGCTCAAACGAAGAAACGCGCACTTCGCTCGGGAAATCGGCCTCGTTCTCCGCAAACGCCGCGACACACATCGCGTGACGCGCGTCGGCGGGTGCGGGCGGCGTACTCGCTTTGAGCGGGTTGATGGCTGCCGGCATCACCACTGCGCAGGGGCTGCGAAGCGCGCGCATCGCATCGGCGAGCATCGTCGCGTGCCGAGCATGTGGCGGATCGAAGGAGCCGCCATAGAGAAGGAGCGGCCGATCCGCGCTTGCAAAGGCAGGGGCTTCGAGACAACTGAAACTGTCGGCATCGAAACTGGCTGAGCGCATCGCGTCTTCCGTGGCGCGTTGAAGTCGAAGAAGTTCGCGGAGAAGTGTCGGACGCCGCAGAATCGCGCGCAAGACTGCGCCAATGCGCGTTCGGCCGTTGGCGTCGACAAATTCGACGCACTCGCGAGGAAGCGCGTCGTTCGCGGCGTCGCTCACGCCTCGCACGACGGCCCAGTTGAGATGCTCGCGCTCACACGCCTCTGCGAATGCCGCGCTTTCCATGTCGACGAGTCCGGCGTGGGTCGAGTTCCAAAGGGTGCGTTTCGACGCGGGATCGAGGGCGGGTTGATCGATCGAAAGGACGGTGGGCTGGTGCGCTTGATCCGTTTGCGTTCCGGAACGGACCGTTCGAGTGGGGAGCCAGCTTCGCCCGTCGAGCGTGCGGACTTCGTTCGCGGCGTAGGCAGTACCTCTTGCGAGTGCAGGATCTAGCGCGCCCGATGTGCCAACCAGGATGACACACGTTGGCCTCGGATACGGCCATTGCGCGCGCTGCGCGAAGGTCTTTGTGATGCCTGCCGCGCCGAGTCCGGTCACGACCACCGGGATTTTGGCGTACTTTCGGAAGAGGCGGGCCTCATGCTCGAGCGCGCAGAGTGCGAGGACGCGCGGTGATTGGCTTGGCCCGAGTACCGGCGAGTCGAATGCCACGGTTGGCTGAACGAGCCCAGCGGAATGAGATGCGCCGCCGTGAACGGGGGGTACATCGGGGCTGCGGGCGGGCTCATGGAGCATCTCTGGGATTGTGGCCTGAAACCGCCTCGGGGTGGGTGTCGCATTTTCTGAGAACCTTGCTATCATCTCGCCCCTTCGCCGATCCTCACGGTCGCGCGGAGAGACTGGCCCCATCGTCTAGCCTGGTCTAGGACACCTCCCTTTCACGGAGGTAACGAGGGTTCGAATCCCTCTGGGGTCACTTCACTGCAACAGGCCGCGGCTTTGCCCGCGGCCTGTTGCGTTTCGCGACCAGTTCGCGGAGGCGGCGCCTCCGCGAACGCGTGCGTTTCGGATTCTCGCGCTGCGTGGTCTTTGCGGGCATCGCGCTGCGCTGCCCGCTTCGAGCACGCGCGCTCGTCACCTCACGCACGTTCCAGAGGTCTATCGGATCCTGCGCTCGGCTCTCGCCGACCGCAGGATTTCGAATCCCTCATGTTTGGGGTCACTTCACTGCAACAGGCCGCGGCTTTGCCCGCGGCCTGTTGCGTTTCGCGACCAGTTCGCGGAGGCGGCGCCTCCGCGAACGCGTGCGTTTC
>JAIXVI010000254.1 GCA_027483065.1 Planctomycetaceae bacterium | reverse complement strand
TTTCGTGATCGTTGGTCCGGCGCAGAGCTCGGTATCCACGAAGGAAAAATCGAATTGCCGCCAATCGCGCCGCATGACGCGCGGTATCTCGAGTCGAAGCCCGTTGAGTGACGTGCGGCAGCCTGCCTCAATGATGAAGTTCGATTGCACTGGCGTGCATTCCCTGCGACGATCTCGCACGGAGGTCTCATGCCAGACACACCGTCCATGCAGGAAATCATCGAGGTTTCACGTCGATTCGCGAAGCGGCACTGTGTCCGTGATGGCAGCGAGTTTCGGCTGAAGGATCACGATCCCGCCGACATCGGACCCTTTCGTGATGGCTCACATCCGCTCGCACGCGAAGGTGGCAAAGACGGCACGCGCGATCTTCTCGCGACGGGTATTCGCGCCATGGCGGCGATGCAGGACATGCTCTACGCACAGGATCGTTGGTCGCTGCTTCTTGTCTTTCAAGCGATGGATGCGGCTGGCAAAGACGGCGTCATCAAGCATGTGATGAGTGGCGTCAATCCGCAGGGTTGCGAGGTGCATTCTTTCAAGGCGCCGAGTGCCGAAGAGATGGATCACGACTTCATGTGGCGCTGTACGCGTCTCGCGCCACGCCGCGGCCAGATTGGGATTTTCAATCGTTCGTACTATGAAGAGACGCTTGTCGTGCGCGTTCATCCTGAAATCCTCGCGCGACAACAACTGCCGAAGGAAGTCGTTACGGAAGCGATTTGGAGCGAGCGATTTCAGGACATTCGGAAGTGGGAGCGCTACATGGCGCGCAACGGCACGATCGTGCGAAAGTTCTTCCTGAATGTGTCGAAGGAAGAGCAAAAGCGGCGGTTTCTCGAGCGAATTGACGATCCCGCGAAGAACTGGAAGTTCAGCGCCGGCGACGTGACCGAACGTGCGCGCTGGGACGAGTACATGGATGCATACGAGGAAACGATTCGCGAAACTGCTCGCGAAGAAGCGCCGTGGTACGTCGTTCCTGCAGACAACAAGTGGTACACGCGCTTGGTCGTTGCGGCCGCGATTATCGACGCACTCGCTTCCGTCGACTTGCACTATCCAGAACTCGACGCGGCGGGGAAGTCACGACTTGCGGAGGCGCGCGAGAAGTTGGTGAACGAGTAGCGCGGGCAATTCAAAGCGCCCTGGCTCTCTGATTTTGTCATCGTTCGCTGCAGATAGCCTCGGTCGCTTCGGCTCCCGCATGCCCGAAGTCAATCCATGTGGCGACTTGTTCCAAGGAATTTGTGGAGAAGTGTTTGCATTCAAGACGGTGGTGTTATGTTGGGGGCGCGCTGCGCCCCGATGTCCCGGGGCCCTCGCGAGGAGTTCAACATGGCACGTTTCGGAAAGCTCGTAGGCGGGTTTGTGGCGTTTTCGTCGTTGGTCTCCGGCACCGCGAGTGGCGACATTGGAACCAGCACGTCGACCTGGAGTTCCTACGGAAACTGGGGTTACTGCTACACCGCCACCTATGGGCAAACGTTTGTCGGGAATGGCGAGGCTTGTTCGGGGTTCCGGTTCCAATTCTCCTCCGAGTCGTGTTGCGCGTATCTGCCATTCCGCGCGGTGTTGTGCCGATGGGATTCGGTGAACAATCGCGCGATTGGTCCGATTTTGGCGCAGTCTGATTCGACCTACTCGAACTACGGCTGCTGTTGGTTCGACAAGTCTGTGCAGTTTGCGAGCCGCGTTCCGCTTGTGAACGGAGAGAAGTACGTGGTCTTCTTCACGGTGTCACCGTGGTACGGTCAGTACGGCTGCCGCAACGCACAGTTTGGCATTCGTCCGGACTCTGAGTTCGACACCGGAAGCATGTACATCCTTGAAAACGGCTCCAATCAATCAGCTTGGTTCAATTCGTCGTGGAGCAATACGGGATACGACATCAATTTCACCGTCTACACCACGAACGATTGCGACGGCAACGGCATCGTGGACGCGACGGAAATCGCCAAGGGAACCGCTCCGGACTGCAATCAGAACGGCCTGAACGACCTCTGCGAAGGGCTTGCTCCTGGCAGCCAGTTCTTCGAGGGCGAACCGCAGGGGCCGGTCGGCTCCACAGCGAGCGTGACGTACGAGTTCGATCGAGTGCTTCCGGCGCAAGGCGATGTGACGCTGCGTATCCAGGCGAGCGCCGACCTCTCGGCGACGCACGAGTTCCTTCTGGTGACGGTCGGAAATGGCACGGCGCGTGCGGTGTTTACTGGCGCGGAGACCGATTGCTCGTGGCTTGAGCAGACGATCACGGTCCCGCGTGAGGAGTTCAACGCTGCGATCATCAAGGACATGCTCACAGTCAGCGTCTCGGGAAGTCCGACGGTTGATGTCGGTGCATGCGGTGGTTCGTCGCAGGTTTCGATTCGCCTTGACTACACAGAGGCCTATCGCGACTGCAACGACAACCTCGTGAGCGATTTCGAGGACATCTGCGTGGGAACGAGCATTGATTGCAACGGCAATCGCAATCCAGACGAGTGCGACATCGCGGGTGGTGCATCTGTCGACGTCGACGGTGACGGTACGCCGGACGAATGCCAGCCCGACTGCAACAACGATGATCGTCCGGACGCGTTCCAGATTTTCATCGGCGAGGAGCCCGACTGCAACTCAAACGGCAAGCCTGACGAGTGCGATCTGTACACAGGCGGCGGCAGCGTGGACTGCAACTCGAACGGTGTTCCAGACGAGTGTGATATCGCCGCGGGCGTGTCGCCTGATTGCGATCTCGATGGCAAGATCGACTCCTGCATGGTCGCGCAAGTACTTGTTCCCGATTGCAACGCAAATGGCATCCCAGACTCGTGCGACATCGCGAGCGGATTCGCGCAGGACTGCGACGCAGATGGGAACCCCGACTCCTGCAACATCGCGGGACTCTGGCGTTCGACGCCGAGGCAGCAGCCGTTCCAGTCCGGCAGCCCGCTGCAGTACACGCTCAGTGGTCTTGAGCCAGTCTCGCAAGACGTGACGATCGAGCTTCAGTACTCTGGCTTCACCTACGGCTACTACGGCCAGTACATTCGTGTCTATCTGGATGGGGGCGAGTACTACGGGTTTCAAGATTGCTACTGGGGTTGCTGCAACCAGTCGACGCGGACGTTCGGCATCGATCGGAACACGTGGAACGCGCTCGCAGCCGATGGGCAAGTGCAGGTACTGGTGACGCATCCTTCGTGGACGAACTGCGGCAGCGGGTCATTCGCGCAAGTCCGCGTTCGCACCGACTCGCCAGCCCCCGACTGCAACTCGAACGGAATCCCCGACGCCTGCGACATCTCCTCGGGCTTCGACCACGACTGCAACGGCAATGGCACGCTGGACGGTTGCGACATCGCGAGCGGCGCCGAGGACGACAACAAGAACGGCTACCCCGATCCGTGCGAACTCGATCGAGGTGACCTCAATATGGATGGCGTCGTCGGCGGTCAAGACCTTGCGATTCTGCTTAGTTACTGGGGCGGTAGCGGTTACACGATCGGCGACATGAACCACGACGGCATTATCGACGGAGCAGATCTTTCGATCATGCTTTCGAACTGGGGGCAATCGCTCTGACCACAGGGCGTAGGGCAACAACCGAGTCGGTCTTTACAAACGCCTCGGTGATTGTGAGACCTGATGTGCGGCGTTGGGTGAGGCCGAAGTCGAGGGTTCGAACCGTCGACGAAGAAGGTTGCCATGCGCGCCTTCACCGACATCATCGGACCTGGCCGAATCGCAGCTACGCTCGCCCTTGGGGCGGTCTCGGCGGTCAGTGCCTCGGTGCTAGCCGAGCCCCCGCAGGCGGCGTCGCCGCAGTCGGCATTCCCGCAATCTGCACACTCGACCAGCACCCCGAGCAAGGTCGACGTCGCCGCACTTCGCGATGCCGCGAGCGCCGGCGACGCGCAAGCGATGTTCACCCTCGGGAAGATGCACGCGCAGGGGCGAGTTGTTGCAGAGAATGACGCGGTCGCCGTCGATTGGTTCACCCGCGCAGCGGCAACCGGTCACGCGCAGGCGCTCACCGCGCTCGGTGCCCATCACGCGAATGGCGAAGGCATCACTTCTGACGACGCGAAGGCGATTGACTGCTACCGTCGCGCGGCCGAGGCTGGCGACACGCACGCGATGACGTTGCTCGGCGCGCGATACGCGCAGGGCGCGGGTGTTTCGAAGGATTTGGGTGAATCGTTCCGCTGGTATCTGCGCGCGGCCGAAGCTGGCGACACGCGTGCGATGCACCTCGTCGCAAATGCGTACCTCGAGGGTGGCCGCGGTGTCGGACGTGACGATGCGCGCGCCGCTGAGTGGCAGCGTCGCGCCGCCGAAGCGGGCAACGCACAGGCGATGGCTGCGCTTGGCACGATGTACGCAAAGGGCCGCGCGGTCGGACGCAACGAACGCGAGGCGTTCACGTGGTTTGAGCGTGGCGCGAACGCGGGTGACGCGACGGCGATGGCGAACCTCGGTGTCGCCTACTTCGACGGGATCGGCTGCGAAGCGAATGAAACGGAAGGCGTACGTTGGCTTCGTGCCGCTGCTGAGTGTGGCGATACACGCGCGATGGTCGCGCTCGGCGACCACTTCGCCGGTCGCGGCGGAGCTGAGCCTGATCATGGCACGGCGCATGGTTGGTACGTGCGCGCCGCGACGCTTGGCCATGCCGGTGCTCTGACGAGCCTTGGCGTCCATCACGCAGAAGGTCGCGGTACCGCGCAAGACGCCGAGGAAGCCGCGCGGATTTTCCAAATTGCGGCCGACGCCGGTGTGCCCGAGGCGATGCTCAATCTCGCAGGGCTCTACCGCGAAGGTCGCGGTGTCGAGAAGGACACGACGGAAGCGGCGTACTGGGCGTTGAACGGCGCGTCGATCGCGCCGAATGACATTCGCAAGGGCGCGAAGGCGTTTGCCCGCGATCTCGTGAAAGCGCTGCCTACCGCAGAGCGACACGACGTCGAAGAACGCCATGCGCGCTGGCGCGAGCGGGAAGTTCCAAAGCTTCGCGAGATGACGGAGAGTTCCCCGCGTGCCCTCGCGCAAGCAATCGCCCGCGCCTACACCGCTGGCCCGATGCACGCGACCGCGCGCGACGAGTGAATTGCGAACTTCCTGTCGCGCCGCCGAAGTATGCTGCGCGCATGACATTCGCCGCCAATCATTCGACCTTCGATCGTGCTCGCGCAGCGTGCTGCTTCATCGCGCTCTCGTCGACCGCGCTTCTCGCGACGTCGCCGACATTTGCGTTGCCACAAGCAGAAAATGCGGAACTCGCCGCAGCGCTCGCGCCGACCGTTCTCACGGTTGATGCGCCGATCGATGCGGTCACGCTTTACTCCGATGCGGCACAAGTCACGCGGCGCATCGAACTCCCTGCGGGCGTCGGCACATTCGAATTGCGCGTGAGCGGCATGCCGAGCATTCTCGAGGAGTACATGTCGGCGCGCGTCGAAGGCGCGCGACTTCTTGATGTTCGCTACGAATCGGTCGTCACGGCGGTCGATGCCTCGACCAATCCAGAATTGCGCGAAACACTCGCGCAACTCGAAGGAGCGCGAAGGACGAGCGAACTGCTCGCGCTTCGTTTGGTGAAGTTGAACGACCAGAATGTGCTTCTGAATTCAATCGCGCAGAAGACTGCGACCGAAAGCGCGCGTGAGTTTGGCTCGAAGTCGCTCGATCCTGAGGCGCTTGCGAAGCAGGTCGCGTTCCTCGATGAAGCGCGTGAGAAACTCATCGCGGAGAGCATGCGCCTCAATCAAGAAGCACGAGAAAACAAGGCACAATTGGCGGCGCTCGAGGCGCGGGCAAAATCCATTGGCGGTCGCTCGCGCACCGAACGCACGGCGGTCGTCACCATCGGAAAGAGCGCGGCTGGTGCGGGTGTCGCGTGGCTTTCCTATCGCGTGACCGACGCGGGCTGGACGCCCGTCTACACCGTGCGCGCAACCGATGTCGGCGATGATGCGGCCGACGCGCTTTCGATCGAGTTCGACGCGCGCGTCACGCAAACGACGGGCGAAGATTGGAAGAACGTCACGCTCACGCTCTCGACTGCGGAGCCGTCGAGCCTGCCGTATCCGCCGAGGGTTCCGACGAAGGCGTTCGAGATCGTGCCGCCGCGCGATCTCACCCGGGATAAGTCCGCCGAAGCCGGTGACTACGACGGCGCAATCGCCAATCGCGCCGACCCTCGATCGACTGGTGAACCTGCAGCAGGAAAGCCTGGCATGCCGGGCCGACCCGGTGGCGGAGGCGGCGGTGGCGGGTTTGGGAGCGGCGGCTCTGAAGGATTGACCGGCGGCATCCTCGGCGACCCTGGCGAGGATGTGAATCGCCTCGGTGTCGAACTCGAGGCGGCATACGAAGAGAGCGAAGAATCGGGCAGCGCGTTCGCGACATACGTCGTTCAGCGGCGCGTGACGATCCCGAGCGATCAATCGCGCGAGACGACGCAGCGCGTCGCCGCATTCACACTCAAGCCTGAGTTCTCGTATATCGCGCGGCCAGTCGTGACGCCGCTCGTCTATCTCAAGGGCAAGGCGCGCAACGATTCCGGCTTCCGCATCCTCGCGGGCGAGGCACGGCTCTTCGTCGGCGACGATTCGGTTGGAACAGCGGAGATCCCTGCGATTCCTGAAGGTGCCGAGGCGACGTTCTGGTTCGGCGCCGATACGCGTGTCACCGCACGCCGCACGCTCGTTTCCGATGAGACGAAGGATGACGGGCTCTTCACGAAGTCGGATGTCACGACCACGCGTTGGCGCGTCGATCTCTCGTCGAGCCTTGCGCACGCGACATCGGTCGTCGTCGAGGATTCCATTCCGGTGTCGCGCAGCGAGCCGTTGAAGTTTGAATTGCGCGATCTGTCGTCGCCGCTCTCGACCGATGCGGACTATCTGAAGTACGACCGCCCCGAGGGAGTGCTTCGTTGGACGATCGCGCTCCCGGGCCGAGCGAATGATGGAAAGCCGGGAACGGCGCAACTCTCGTGGACCGCGCGCCGCATCGTGCCGAAGGGGACCGAGATTCGCGAGGTCGATCCCTTGCGCCCGTGATGGCTTACGAAAGGGTGCCTTTCCCGATTCAGTTGTTTTTCTGACCACACCTCAAACCCCCGCGAAACCCGCGGGGGTTTTTGGTTGAATGCGGGACATGAGCCTTACCCGACGCCAGTTCGTTTTCACCACGCTCGCCACTCCTGTCGCTGTCGGACTCGCGCAGCAGATCGCTTCGGCGACCGCGCCGGCGTTCCTCACGCGCGGGCTCAATCAGAATTCGAAGTTGCGCCTCCTCAAGGTCGGCTGCGGCGGCATGGGTCAGAGCGATCTCAGCCAACTCGTCGATCACAAGATGATCGAAGTCGTCGGCCTTTGCGATGTCGACCAGCGCCAACTCGACGGTTGGACGATGGACTCGACGAACGACAAGGGCGAAGTCCGCAAGGCGCGCTTGCCCGGCGTTGCAACCTTCCGCGATTGGCGCGAGGCGTATGCGAAGCTCGACAAGAACTTCGATGCGATGTGCTGCTCGACCGCCGACCACATGCACGCGCCCATTTCGATGGCCGCGATGAACATGGGGAAGCACATCTACTGCCAGAAGCCGCTCGCCCGCGGCGCGTGGGAGAACCGCGCGCTCGCCGAGGCCGCGGCACGCATGCCGTCGGTCGTCACGCAGATGGGCACGCAACGCATCGCGACCAAGTTCCGCCAGTACGGCGGCATGCTGCTCCGACAGGGTGTGATCGGCCCGGTGAAGGAGGTCTACGCGTGGACCAATCGTCCGGCTGGTTGGTGGCCGCAGGGCAATCCGCGTCCTGAAGGCACCGACCCGATTCCAGAGTGGCTCTCGTGGGATCTCTTCCTCGGCACGTCGCCTGATCGCCCCTACAAGAACGGCTACACGCCGTTCGCGTGGCGCGGCACGATCGACTGGGGCACCGGAGCGTTCGGCGACATGGGCTGCCACATGCTCGACGTCCCGTTCTACGAACTCGATCTTGGCGCGCCGATTTCCGCGGTCTGTAATCCGGTCAAGGCGTCGAGCGACCAGTTCCCCGAGAGCGAGTCGGTCGTTGTGAAGTACGGCCCGAACAAGATGACCTCGAAGGACGGCCTCACGCTCAAGTGGTTCGACGGCGGCCAGTTCCCCGACTTCAAGGCACTCGGACTTCCCGACGGCTGGGAGGGCGGCGAGCAGGGCAAGAACGCGGTCAAGGGCGACGGCGGCGTGATCCTCGTCGGCGAGAAGGGCACGATGTGGTTCCCGATTGAGTACGCGTGGGCTCGCGTCTTTGTCGACGGCAAGCCGGTCGAACTCGATCGCAAGGAGCTCACGCCAAAGGAATTCGAAGCGCAGTTCAAGCAGACGAACCACTGGCACAACTGGGTCGACGCCTGCCTCGCAGGCAAGAAGGACGCGTGCGCGTCGCGCTTCGAGAAGGGCGGCAAGATGTGCGAGAGCCTTTCGATCGGTGCGATGAGCTGTGTCGAGCCGGGCAAGGTGCTCGAGTACGACGCGGCGAAGTGCGTCTTCAAGAACAGCGCCGCCGCAAGCGCCGCGCTCCGCAGCCCGTACCGCAAGGGCTGGGAAGTGGCGGGGCTTGCCTAATTTGAGCGCTCGCGACTTGCGGGCTGCTGAAGCTTTGCTTCAGGTGCCCGCTTTCGCTCGCTTTCGCCGGCTCCCCTCGGAGTGAATCCTCGGGGGGCCGAGGAGCGTCGTTTGAGCGCTCGCGACTTGCGGGCTGCTGAAGCTTTGCTTCAGGTGCCCG
>JAIXVI010000149.1 GCA_027483065.1 Planctomycetaceae bacterium | reverse complement strand
CGTTCGGCTCGTCGCTCTCGGGTCGCATTTCCAGAAATGCATGGTAGTGTGAGGCCATGTCCTCCGTGCCCTCCAGATCCGAAATCGCCCCGCTTCCGGGCGGCGTCCGGATCGCGCCTGAAGTCGCGCGAGGGACGTGGGTCGTGATCCCCGTCTACAACGAGGCGCGTGCCGTGCGCGCAGTGATTCGCGGCCTGCGCGAGCACTTTCCAAACGTCGTCTGCATCGACGATGGAAGCGCCGACGGAACATGGGAAGTCCTCCGCGCCGAGGCTCCGCACGCACTGCGACACTTTGTGAATCGCGGCCAAGGTGCCGCGCTCCAGACCGGCACCGCGTACGCGTTGCGCCATGGTGCCGAACGTATCGCACACTTCGACGCCGATGGACAGCATCGCGTCGAAGACCTCGCGCGCATGGCAACGCTCGTCGCCGACGGCTCCTGCGACATCGCACTCGGTGACCGTTTTCGGGGCGAAACCGCTGGAATTCCCACAGGTCGACGACTGCTCCTTCGAACAGCCGTCCTCTTCCATCGCGTCACGAGCGGGATCGACTTGAACGACGTCCACAACGGGTTGCGCGTTCTCTCGCGGAGCGCCGCCGATCGCATCGAACTCACCGCCGACCGCATGGCCCACGCGAGCGAGATCATTGATCTGATCGCGCGAAGCGGGCTGCGCGTCGCGCAGGTGCCCGTGACGATCCACTACACCGACTATTCAAAGGCGAAGGGCCAGAGTTGGACCGCGGGCTTCCGCATCATCTTCCACTACCTTGTCGGCAAGGTGCTTGGATGACCGTCTTTCAGATCTTCCTCCTCTCGGTGCTCTCGCTCGGCACCGCAACCGTCCTTCTGCTCGCGTGGCGACGTTCGATGCCGCGCTTTGCGGCGGCAGTCATCGTGGCGGTGCTCACCGGCGGCATCGTCTTCTCGGTGAAGCCCGATCTCACAACTGCGATCGCACATCGGCTCGGAATCGCGCGCGGCACCGACCTCCTCCTCTACATCCTCGTCCTCGCCGTCCTTTACGGATTCATTGCGATCTATCTGAAGTTGCGACGCGTGCGCCGCGAACTCACGCTCCTTGTCCGAGAGATTGCGATCCGCGAGGCCGTACGCAACGATGAAGACGCGTCCAAGCGCGCGCGCGGCGAGTCCTGACGCCATGGAGTACGGCGAGCCTAGCGCACCAGCTCCGCGCGCGAGTGTCGTGATCGCGGCGTATGGCCGGCGCGAGAAGACGCTCGCGTGCGTGCGCTCGGTGCTCGCGCAGGACTACGCGCGGCAAGCGGGGCTGATGGAAGTCATTCTCGTCGATGATGGCTCGGCGGACGAAACGCCAGACGCGGTTGAAGCGCTCGTCGCGGGTGCGCCGTTTCCATGTCGAGTGCTCCGCAACGAGAAGAATCTCGGCGCAAACCGCAGCCGCAACCGCGGTGTGCGCGCGGCGCGCGGCGAACTCGTCGCGTTCCTCGATTCCGACTGCATCGCATCGACGGACTGGCTCTGTCGGCTTGTCGCGCCGTTCGACGACCCCTCGGTCGGCGCAGTCAGCGGCCTCGTCGACGACATGCCTGCGACGAACATCTGGGAACTCGCGTTCCACGGCACGCACCGACTGCCTCGGGCGGGCGACGTCTCGCGGCTCGTGATCGGGAACCTCTGCGTGCGCCGCGCGCTCCTCCTCGCGCACGCGCTCGACGAGTCGCGCCCCGCGCGCATCGATCCCGCGACGGGAAGGCCAGATCTCACCGTGAGCGGCCGAAGCGATGAAGAAGGGCTCAACCTCGCGCTGCGCGCAGCAGGCTGGCGCGTCGTCGCGGAACCGAGCGCGACCGCGATGCACGATCACCCATACACACGCCGCGCGCTCTTTCGACAGGCGTGGTTCGGAGGGCGCTCCGCGGCCGAACTCGTGTGGAAGTACCGCCTTGGTCCGCGCAAGGATCTTGGGCCAATTCTTGTGGCGCATGCGCTCGTCGCGCTGAGCGCGCTCGCTGCGGGAGCGGAGTTCAGCGCGATCGCACTCACGCTTTTCGCGGCCGGACTCCTCTCTGCGTTTCTCGCTGTCGCAGCCATTTCGTACAACGAACTTCGAAACAAGGGTAAATCACCGGTTGAACTCGTTCGTGCGGCACCCGCACTTTTCGTGTATTACGAGATCCGCGCGGCGGGATACGCGCTGCGGCGCCTCTCGCTTCTTCTCGGTCGCGCGCGAATCGATCGCGTACGCATAGCCGAGCTCGCGGCTGTGTTGCCGGCTCCGCCGGTGGTACGCGCGCCATCGGAGGCCCCGCGATGACGGGCGCATCCGCCACCTCGCAGGAGGCGACCCATGCCGACATGGAGCGACGCGCCACGCGCGGCGCGATCGCGATGCTCCTCGCGCGCGGCTTCGGTGCCGTTGTCGCGATCGGGGCGGCCGCGATCCTCGCGCGCCACATCACGCCCGACGAGTATGGGCTTGTCGCGATGGCGCTTGCCGCGATCGCCCTCGGCCGCGCCTTCGAAGAGATCGGCCTCGGCGACGCAACGGTGCAGCGTGCTCAGGTCACCGATGCACAGATCTCAGCGCTTTTTTGGCTGAACACCGCCGTCGGCGTGACGCTTTCGATCGCGTTCGCGCTGTCGGCCCCACTCGTCGCGAAGTTCTACGCGCGCGACGATCTCGCACCGATCGCGCTCGCACTCTCGCCGGTGTTCCTCTTCGCGGCGCTCGGCGCGCAGCCGCGTGCAATCTTGCGACGCCACTTCCGCTTCCGCGCGCTCGCACTCGCACAGGGCGCGTCGCTTGCGCTCGGTGCTGCGGCGGGCATCGTCGCTGCACTTGCTGGTCTCGGCGCATGGGCGCTCGTCGCGCAATCGCTCATCCAGGCCGCGACGCTGTGCGCGGGCGCGTGGATCGGCGCGTGGACAGCCTGCCGGTGGATTCCCTCGGCGCCGGCGCGCGCTGACGGACTCGCGCCGCTTCTCCGCTTCGGGCTACACGTGACGGCGACGCAGCTCCTGACGCGCTTCGCGCGCAACATCGACAACATCCTGATCGGACGCTTCGTCGGACCGGTCGCGCTCGGCCTCTACGACCGCGCGTTCCAGCTCATGTCGCTTCCGGCGACGCAGTTCAACCAACCGATTTCGAACGCGGTTATCCCCGCACTGAGCAGACTGCAGCACAATCCCGATGCATTCCGCAAGCTCTATCGCAGTGGAGCGGAAGTGGTGGCTTCGGTCGCGTTCCCGATCGCGGTCTTCTCCGCGGCGGCCGCACCCGCGATCATCGGCACGGTGCTCGGTCCGACGTGGCTCGACGCGGCGCCGCTCTTGCGGGCGCTCGCACCGACGGGGCTGATGGTCTCGCTCAACATCGGCACCGCGTGGGCGTATCAGTCGCTCGGCCGATCCGGGCGACAACTGCGTTGGTCGCTGTTCGGCACCGCGGTGACGACCGCTGCGATCGCCGCAGGACTTCCATGGGGCGCACTCGGCGTCGCGATCGCGGTCAGCATCGCGCGCGTGTCGCTGCGGCCGTTCGCGGTCGCCTACTGCTTCCGCGACACGTTCCTTCGACCAAGCGATCTCTTCGAGAGCGCATGGCGCCCAGCAACCGCAGCACTCGTCGGGGGCACCGCGAGTTACGCGGTTGAGTTCATCCTTGGCGCGAGCGCCCCTGCTGCGCCGATCATGCTCGCGATGCAGGGCGTCGTATTCCTTGCGGTCGGCGTGGGTGCGCTTGCCCTGATTCCCGGCGGACTCGCGCGCATCGTGGCCGCGAGGCGCACGCTCGCATCGCTTCGTGGTTCCGGCGGAGGGCCGAACGCTTCGACGCCCGCTTTCACACGCGCTCCGAAGTTTGAAGCATGCGGCGCACACGCACCCCCGCTCTCGATCCTGCTTGTCGTCGGGCGTTTCCCGCTCGCGAGCGAGACGTTTATCCGCGCGCACGCGATCGACCTCGTGCGCGCTGGACATGACGTCGAAATCCTCGCACTCCGCGAAGGGAACTCGTCTTGGAGCGAGGAAGAGTTCGTGTGCGGCATCCCCAATCGGGTACGACGTGCAGGATTCGACACACCGATCGCATCGCGTGTCATGCTCGCCCCCGCACGTTTTCTTCGCCTTTTTGTCGCACCACCTTCCGCTGCGCTCCGCGCGATACGCCACTTTCGGAGCGCCGATCTACCCGCGGGGGGCTTGCTCGCGCTCGCCGACGCGCTGCGGGGCGTGCATCGTTTCGACGCGATCCACGCCGAGTTTGGGCCGATGGGCCGCGTCGCGCTCGAGGCGCGCGACGCCGGCATCGTCGCGGGTCCGCTCGTCACCGCGTTCTACGGATACGACGTGACGCGCGAACCGCGCCGCCGCGGGCGCGACGTCTACGCGCGACTCTTCCGCGAGGCGGCGCTGCTTCTCCCGAACTCGAACTACCTCGGCGAGCGCCTCATCGAACTCGGCGCGCCGCGTGATCGTGTCATCACGCAGCACCTTGGGGTCGATCCCAATGCGTTTCATCCGCGCGATGGCTTCACACGAGAAGAGACGGAGAGCGTGACCGCACCACTCGTCGCGCTTCTCGTCGGGCGGCTCGTCGACAAGAAGGGTTTCGCGCACGCGATTCGCGCGCTTGCGCTGCTCGACAGCGGCGCGCACGTCTGCCTCCGCATCGTCGGCGACGGTCCGCTGCGCGTCGCGCTCGAGCGGCTCGCGGCTGAACTCGGCGTCGCCGATCGCGTGGCGTTCCTTGGCTGGCGCACGAACGTCGAGGTCGCCGCCGAGATGCGGGAGGCCGACGTCCTCGTCGTTCCAAGCGTGACCGCCGACGACGGCGACATCGAGGGGATGCCAGTCGTCATCCTTGAAGCGATGGCGACGGGCCTTCCGGTCATCGGGAGCGCCCACAGTGGGATTCCGGAGGTCGTTGCCGACGGAGAGACCGGTTTCATCGTGAAAGAGGGCGATGCGGCCGGACTCGCGCGGGCGCTCGATGCGTTGCGTAACCCTCTGCGCCGAAGGGCTTTCGGCGAGACTGCCCGAGCCGCGGTCGAAAGCGCATTCGCGCGGCAGAATCTCACGACGAGGTGGGTTTCCCTGCTTCGGCAGGCCGTGAAGTTCGGCTTCGCCGACAACCAAGCTGGTCGTTGACTTGGGCGCGCCCCCGTGAAAAAGGCACCGACTTTCGGGAAAACTGCGCCGCACCCTTGGACGGCGCATTGTTTCGCGTTACTTTCCAGAAATTCCACGATGTTCTGTCCGCGGAACACGCGCCGAAGAGCCCCAAGCAGTGAGGATCTCCATGAATCGTTACGTTCCCGTCACTCTCGCCGCCCTCGCCATCGCCGTCGCTGGTATCGCCAATGCCGACAAACTCGGACTCGGCAAGTCTTCCATGGCCCCCACGGCTTCGGAATCGAAGGAACGTGTTGCCGCACGCAGCGACAACAAGCGCGAGATGCCGAAAAACGACGACTATCAATCGATCATGCGCCGCGCTGGTGGAGGCGGATCTTCGCCGAGCTGCTGCCCGGCCGACTTTGACTGCAACGGCATCGTTGATGCCTCCGATCTCGCCACGCTTTTGGGCTCGTGGGGTTCTTGCTCCGGTTGCCAAGCCGACATCAACCAAGATGGCCAAGTCGACGCGAGCGACCTCGCCACCCTGCTCGGATCTTGGGGAGTCTGCGTCGGCTAAGACCAGATTCGCTGCGGCGAAGAACATCTGCACGCTGCACGTTGAGTTCGCTGCTTCTGAATTGATCTAGCCTTGAACGGCGCGGTTCTATCGCGCAGTCATGCTTGGGCGCGCGTCGGCAGTTCTCAGAGAAAGCGTTCTCGAATCCGCTCTTCCGCTTCGCTCCGGACCCGACTTCGGTCGGGTTTTTCATTGCACCAACCTTTCTTTCAGATTCTGGCTCTGACTTCGGCGGCACCGTGTGAAGCACGCGGTTCTAATGCCCGACATGCGTCGATTCGCACTTCGAAGTTGCCTTTTCGCTGCCCTCCCCGCCGTCATCGCTCTCGCGTCGTTTGTCGAAGCCGCGACGCCCGCATGTGCGCAAAACGCGAAGCGTGGCACCATTCCTGACGAGTGGTTCTTCGATGGCGCGAATCGCCCCGCACCCTTGAAGGAACTTGAAGGAAAGCCCGCGCCAGAACTCGAAGTCGATTCGTGGATCGGCGATTCGTTCAAACTCGCAGATCAACGCGGCAAAGTGGTCGTGGTTGACTTCTGGGCGACGTGGTGCGGCCCGTGCATGGCGGCGATTCCTGAGAACGTTGCACTGATGGAGAAACACAAGAACGATGGCCTTGTGTTCATCGGCGTGCACGACACCAACGCAGGCTTCGACAAGGCCGCGCAAGTCGTCAAAGAGAAGAAGATCAATTACCCCGTCGCGAAGGATGTTTCCGGCGGCAAGAGCGCTGCGGCGTTTCGCGTGCAATTCTGGCCGACGTACGTCGTCATCGATCGCGAAGGCATCGTGCGCGCCGCGGGATTGATGCCGAACAACGTCGAAAAAGTTGTGGAGATGTTGCTTAAAGAAAGCGCGCCCGAGGGCGCATCAGCAACCGGACTTCCCTCGGAGAACTATCTCGGTGGAACCAAGCGACCAGCATCGCTGCGCGCAGTCGAAGGGAAGCGCGCTGCAAAGCTCGGCGCACAGTCGTGGATCGGCACCGCGCCCGCGCCGAATTGGCGCGACACGTGGAAGAACAGCGTCGTCGTCTTGCACTTCACACAACCGTCCGGCGACTTGGCTGCGAAGGAGTTCGAACGATTCGCGCGCTTGAACGATGAGTTCGCGTCGCAGGGTGTGGTGTTCGCGGCGATCGGCGATCCGCATGCTGATGCGAAACTGCTCACAGCGCTTTCGGAAGGCGCAAAAGCAACGATGCCGTTTGCCGTGGATCTCGCGCCTGAAACAGCTGCTTCGACAACGAATGGCAAGCCTGCACCGAAAGCCGCTGGCGTGACCGCCGCCGCGTATGGCGTGGCTTTCATGCCTACAACGATCATCATCGATCGCGCGGGAAATGTGCGCGCTGCAGGTGTTCGACTCGATCGCACGAAGCCCCTGCTTGAGATGTTGCTCGCTGAGGCGGCACCCGCGAATACACCCGCGAATACAAGCGAGCCTTCAACGAATTAGTCCCACCGATTGATGCGACGACTTCATGCGACGCAAGCATGCGCCGCAGCCGCACGACGACACGAAGCCGACAGAACAGATGGATCCAACCATGACGATCGCCACACAAAATCACGCAGCGCATATCACTGGGCGCTCGCCATTCATCGATCACGTTCGAACGCAAGTGGCTCGCACGGTCGTTGGACAAGACGCGGTCGTAGAGCGCGTGCTGATCGCGCTTCTCACTGGCGGCCATCTTCTTCTCGAAGGCGTCCCAGGCATTGCGAAGACACTGCTCGTCCAGTCCGTCGCAAAGGCCATCGACCTTCGATTCGCACGCGTGCAATTCACCATCGATCTTCTGCCGAGCGACATCGTCGGCAGCGAGATTCTCGATCAGAAGTCGGGCGAGTTCCGCATTCACAAGGGACCGATCTTCACGAACCTTCTCCTCGCCGACGAAATCAATCGCGCGAGCCCGAAGGTGCAATCGGCGCTCCTCGAAGCCATGCAAGAGCGACGCGTTTCGATCGGCGATACCACGCACGATCTCCCCGCGCCGTTCCTTGTGATCGCGACACAAAACCCCGTTGAACAAGCAGGAACTTTCGAGTTGCCTGAAGCACAACTCGATCGCTTCATGCTGCGCCATCGGCTCTCCTATCCGAAACCAGCAGACGAAGCAGAAGTCGTCCGCCGAAGCCTCGGCCTTCGACTCAAGAAGCAAGGCGAGGGTGCTGTTCCGATGTCTGCGTTCGACGCGATCGACGGTTCGCAACGCATGCACGTGCGTGATCTCACCGAGGCGATGACCGCGGTGCAGAACGTGCACGTCAGCGATGTGTTCGTTCG
>JAIXVI010000302.1 GCA_027483065.1 Planctomycetaceae bacterium | reverse complement strand
TTCTCACTCTTCTCATCGCCGCGCGCGGCAGGTGCAATCACTTCCGCAGGCATGAACGCTGCGTCGATGAAGAAGTCGGAGTCGTCGAAAGCAGCGGAAAATCGGCCCGAAACGGCGCCCGGCGCAGAAGTCGGCGTAGAAGTTGGCGCAGTGGTCGTCGCAGGGGTCGTCGCAGTGGTCGTCGCGAGAGCCTCGAGAATGACCTCTCGGATTTCGCCACCTGAAAGCACGAACGACGCCTTCTCGACGAGCACCCCGTCGATCGCGAATGCGATCATGCCTTCTTTCGGCACGATGAGTTCAAGATGGTCGTTGAGGTCGAAGCGTTCATCCTTCGAAACGCCCTTCGCAACTGAGCCGCTCGCTTGATCGCGCGCTTCGACCGCGCGCGACACACGCAGCTTCGTTTGCGGATCGCGGACGGAGATACGCATCACCTGCATGCCTTCAGGAATGGCAGCGGACTGGCCCGCATAGCGATCGGTGACATCGACGGCCCGCGCGCGCGGTCGCGATCGATCGAAGACAAACGGGAACTCGACACCCGTTTCGCGCCACGTGACGGCGTAAATCGCGTGCTCAGGCTTCGAGCGATTCTGTCCGCTCGCGCGACCGCTGAACCAACCTTGATCGAGTTCATCGCCGGTCGGTTCTGCAGCACCGGTGTAGCGCCAGCGCGTGCCGTCCCAAATCTCAATCCACGAGTGGTTGCCCGAGCCATCGGTCCACATCGGTACGCCCACAAAACGTGCGGGAATTCCAACAGATCGGCACGCATCGATGAGGAGGATCGAAAGACCCGAGCATGAAGCGAGACCCGACTCGATCGACTCACTTGGCGATTGATCGGCGCGCTTCCGCTTCGTGGAGTATTGCACCTTGAACTCGGGGAAAACGCGCTGATTGAGGCGCGCGGCGGCGAGTGCGGGATCACGCAAACCTTCCACCATTGGCAGGCACTTCGGGCGAAGCAAAGGCATCCAAAGTTCGCGCTTCTCGCTCACGCTTGCGTACGGAAGAATCGCGTCGAAGTACGTCGCTTCATCAACCATCGCGCTCCACGGCGCAGATTTCCACGCGTTGTACGCGCCGTCCACATGCGTCAGGAGAAAGACGGCCTTCAGTTCGCGCAAGTCCGCCTCGGGCATGTGCGCGATGAGCCACTCAAGCGATGCGCGTTGCGCATCGGGCACGCTCGCGAGTGCCTTCTCGAGTTCTGCGCGATTCGCTCCTGCCGCCTCGAGTGCGCGCGAGAGGCCGATCGCCGCAGGCGACGTCAGCGCGTCGCGATCCGCGTGCGGCGATACGAAGATTCCTGTTCGCGCGTGCGTTGAAGTCGCGAGCACAAGCGGGCAGGCGACGGAGAGAAATGCGCAGAAAGTCGGGGCGATTCGCATCCCGCGAGTGTACTCGCTCGCCTGCAATTCTCGAAGGCCCGCATCACTTCACAGTGATGACGCTCGCCTCATCGAGAATCGTGACGATGAATGCGAGGAAGAGCAGGATGTGTACGACGCCTTGCACGGCGTTCACGCGTCCGCCACGGAGATTAATCGCCGCGACGAGGAACGTCGTCACGAGGAGCACGATGTACGGGGCGTCGAGTCCGAGTTCGGGCGAAACGCCCGTAAACCAACGAATCGCCAAGACTGCGGGCACCGTCAGGCCGATCGTCGAAAGCGAACTTCCAAGAAGCACATTCATCGCGCGTTGCGTTTCTTCACGCGCCGCGGCCTTGAGCGCGGCAAGGCCTTCGGGCGCGAGCACCAGTGCCGCAATGAAGACACCGCCGATACCCGCGGGCAAGTAGGACACCGCGAGGAGACCCTGTACGCGGCCGGCGAGTCCTTCGGCAATCGCCACGACACCAACGAGCGCAAGCACGAGAAGCGTGCCCGATCGCCACGTCGACACGGGCTCATGTGCTTCGCCCGAAGCATGCGCTTCCTTGCGTGCTTCGTGTTCGCGTTCGGTCATGTGGTGATGTGCGTAGAAATTGCGATGCCGCGTCGTCTGGAAGTAGAGGAACACGAGATAAATCACAAGCGACGCGCAGCCAACGAAGACTTCCATCGGGTCGCTCATCCAACCGCCCTCGACACTGCGTGTGAATCGCGGCAGAATCAGCGTGATCGCGCCGAGTGCGATGATCATCGGGAGATAGGAGCTCGCCGATTGCGCGTTGAACTCTTGCTCTTGCCGTTTGAGGCCGCCGATGAGGAGCACAGCGCCCATCAAGAGATTCAACAGAATCATCAAGACCGAGAGCATCGTGTCGCGCGCGACCGTCGCATCGCCGTTCGAACCGAGCATGACCGCGCAGACCGCAGCGACTTCGATGATGATTGCGGAAACCGTCAGCAGCACGGTTCCGAGCGGTTCTCCGAACTTCTCCGCGAGTTCATCGGCGTGCGCCATCGCGCGGAATGCTGCCGCAACGATGCACACAACAAGCCAAATACTCCAAAGAAGATTGGCGCCGTTGTTGATTTCGCCGGCAGGAGACCAATGTGCGAGCACCACGCCGCCTGTCAGAAGCGCGAGCAGAATTGGCAAGTCTGGGAGCCAGCGGGCGAGGAATGATCGCGGTGGGGCTTTCGCGTGACTCGACATGGCGCGGAGAATACTCGCCAACTCACGGCGCGGGCTTCAAGTCGCGGAACATGAAGAACGCGGCCGCAATCAGACAGAGCGACGCGTACACGAAGTTCATCGTGAGTTTTTCCTTCATGTACAGCACGGCGAACCCCGCGAACACGAGCATGGTGATGACTTCTTGCATGACCTTCAGTTGCGCGAGCGAGAAGCCCGCTTTCTCGAAGCCGATGCGATTCGCCGGAACCTGCAGGCAATACTCAAAGAATGCGACGCCCCAACTCGCAAGAATCGCAATCCAGAGCGCCTTCGATTTGAAGTCTTTGAGGTGCCCGTACCACGCGTACGTCATGAAGATGTTCGAAACAACGAGAAGCGCGGGGGCGAGGACGAGCGCGGTTCGAGCGGTCATGCCCGCAAGGTATCGCGCGTGCCGCTTGGCATGCGCCACGCGACGATGATCCCGAGGCCCGCGATCGCAGCTGCCGCGAGAATCGCGAGGCCAATGGACGTGGCGAGTTCGGCTCCTTCGGCGCGCGCAAGGCCCGCGACCGTCGCTGCAAAGGCAACGCCAGCGGCGCCACCGATTTGCCGGAATGTCTGCACGATTCCCGAGATTTGCCCGCGTGTTTCATCGGGAACGCCGGAGAGCGTGTCGGTATTCGCCGGCGACATGATGAACGCGACGCCGAAACCAAGGAGTGCCATACCCGTCGCGATGATGCCGTACGAAACGACGATCGATCCGGCGCCCCAGGTCGCAAGCCCCGCGGTGGCGACGAGTGTGCCGAAACGCGCGAGCGGACGAACGCCGACGCGGTCGTAGAGCTTGCCCGCACGGCGCGCGACGAGAA
This sequence comes from Planctomycetaceae bacterium, assembly GCA_027483065.1. GTDB lineage: Bacteria > Planctomycetota > Phycisphaerae > Phycisphaerales > SM1A02 > QWPT01. The sequence continues at coordinate 27,339 of JAIXVI010000302.1, read as the reverse complement.
TGACGGGAATCAGCATCGGCATGAGCGAGGCGCCCGCGCGTGCCGCGTTGTAGCCGAGGACTTCTTGCGCGTAAATCGCGCCTTGCACCACGAGCGAAGCCATTGCGAATTGCATGATTCCGATGAGGATGACGTTCGCGCGAAGTCGCGGCTCGGCAAGCAATGCCAATCGCACAAGCGGCCGCGTGATGCGGAATTGTCGCCAGGTAAACAGTGCTGAAAGTGCGCAGCCCGCGGCGAGCATTGCAAGGAATCGCGGCTCGACGATGCGAAGTGTGCCCGTTGCGGGATTCTGGTCGGCGCCTTCTTGCAATGCGTAGATCGCAAGCGGCAGGCCAAGCGCGAGCAGCAGCGCCGAAGGCACGTCGAAGGTTCGCTCTTCGGCGCGTCGATTTGGGGGCTTCGCGATGAGAATGAGCGCGATCGCCGCGAGTGCGATCGGGAGATTGATGAAGAAAACCCAGCGCCAGCCTGCGTATTCCGCGAGAAGTCCGCCGAGCACGGGCCCGATCGCAAAGAATGACATCGAGACGCCGATGTAGATACCCATCGCGCGGCCGCGCTCACCAGCGGGGAACGTCTCGATGACGAGCGCACTCGACGCTGGTTGCATCAAGCAGGCGGAAAGTCCTTGCAGAATGCGGCCCGCGATGAGGAGCTCAGCCGATGACGCGAGTCCGCAAAGGACACTCGCGGAGGCGAATCCGACCACGCCCGCGAGGAACGTCGAGCGCTTTCCGAAGATGTCGCCGAGCCGCCCGCCGACCGCCATCGCGGCCGCAAGCGCAACCATGTACGCGTTGGCGATCCACGCGATACCCGTCGGGCCGAGGCCGAGTTCCGCGCCGATGCGCGGGCCCGCGACCGCCGTGACCGTGAGGTCGACGAAAATCATCGACAGACTGCCCGTCAATGCCAAGAGGACGAGTCCGCGACGAGGCGTGAGAGAGTTCGCGGGAGGCGCCGCGGGAGTGCTCACGGAAATGTCATCAGGCGCGGGCGAGGTCACTCGCGCAGCGTACCGCAACAAATCCTGCCATCGACGCACCCGCGTTGAACGTTGGCGCGGTACAACACCCCGATGCACATCGCTTCGCACCTTCGTCCATTTTCGGCCCTTGTTCTTTCGTTGTCGACGCTTGGCGTCATCTCTTCGAGTGCCCTCGCACGTTCGCCGCAAGACGCGCCCGCGGCCGCGAGTGCTCCAGCCGGTGCAACGACCGCGGAATGGCCGCAAACGGTCGTTGACGCGGGCGACACCATCACCGTCTATCAGCCGCAATTCGAAACGCTCGACGGCGTGCAACTCACGATGACTGCAGGCGTCAGTCTTCGTCGCAAGGATTCTGATGGCGCAACCGCGTCGATGAACGGCGTTGCCACGCTGACTGCGCAGGCGGTTGCGGGCGACGTTCCTGGCGAACTCGAGATCAACGGCATCAAGTGCTCGTCGGTCGACTTCGGTGGGACGAGCGACCAAGACTTGGCCGCGCGCCTGACGCGTCTCCTGACCGGCGTTGCGTTCACAGTCGATCGTGGCACGCTCGTTCAAGACATGCAGCTCACCAACGCGCGCGCCGCGGGAACGCCCGGACTTTCGTTCACGCCGCCGCGCTTCGTCGACTCGAATGTCCCCGCGGTCTTGATCATCGTTGATGGTCAACCGATTCTCGTTCCTGCGGGTTCGAGCGGTTGGCAGTCGGTGAAGAACACGGCGTTCATCCTGCTTCGCTCGCCGGAAGGCCGTTGGTACACGGCGGTCGGAACCTCGACGCTCGCCAACAGTTCGCAGCCGCCAGTGTGGATGAGCGCCGACACGCTCACCGGAAACTACGCGCTCAGCGATGCGCCGCCCGCGGACGTCGTGGCCGCGCTCGGCACGACGAAGGAGAAGCCCTCGCAACTCGACGGCCAGTCGCCGACCACGTTGATGGCTTCTGCGACACCGAAGCGCGTCATCGTTGCAACGGAGCCCACTGTGCTGCTCGCCACCGACGGCGCGCCGCAACTCGTCGACGCGGCACCTGGCGTTCGTGAAGCAACCAACGCGAATACCGTGCTGCTTTATGTCTCGAACCCTGGCGAATGGTGGACGCTCCAAGCGGGGCGCTGGTTCCACGCCGCGCCATCGAAGCCTTGGCAGTACGCGGCACCGAACGAGGTTCCCGCGTCCTTCGCGCAACTCGCCGCCCGCGGTCGACTGCTCGCGGCGCGCGCAGCGGTGCCGGGAACGACAGAAGCAAACGCCGCGGTCGTTGCTTCGAGTGAAGTGCGCACCGTGACGGTGAAGGCCGACGCCGCATGCGCTGTCACCTACGCGGGCGAGCCTGCCTTCAAGCCAGCGGCCGCTTCGGGTGACGCAGCGAGCGTTGGATACGCAACCAACTCCTCACAACCAGTGCTCGGCGTCGGCAGCAGCTTCTACTGCTGCAACGCTGGCGCGTGGTTCATCTCAACCTCGGCAAACGGCCCGTGGAAGGTGACTGACACGGTTCCGAGCGCGATCTACGGCATTCCGCCAGCTTGCCCTGTGTACCCCGTGACCTACGTCGAGGTCTACGGCAGCACGAAGGACGCGTCGACGGGCGCGCTCACAAGCGTCACCTTCGGTTTCACGTCGGGCTACCTCGGTACCTATCTCAATCAAGGCACGCCGGTCTATGGCACGGGCTACGACTACTCGCCTGAGTCTGACACGGCCGCCGCGGCCGACACCTATCAGGCGTATCCGCAGACGTACGGCTCGAACGCGCTCTACGACAACCAGACTGGCACCTACGCGCCGGGCGGTTACTCGTCCGACTACGACTACGCGTCGCCGCTCGTGCAGCCGTACTACCTCGACTCGGGTTGGGGCGGTTGGGGTTGGTGCCCAGGTTGGACGAGTGGTTGGGGCTGGGGCTACAACAACTGGCACGCGTGGAATCACTGGTCGGGCTACTGGAACAACTGGCATCCCTACTGGAATCAAGATTGGCACAACCAGTGGCAGAACAATCAACGCGTCTACTCAAACGCGCGTGCGACCAACGCGAATGCGGCGTACTCCGCGTCGAACCCATGGGGTGAGAGCGCGGATTGGCAGAAGTGGAACGCGGCGAATGCTGCGGGCAACGAGCCGCAGAACCACGAGCCTGCGGATTGGCAGAAGTGGAACGCTGCGAGTGCTGCGGGTAATGAGCCGCAGAACAAAGAGTCTGCGGATTGGCAGAAGTGGAACGCGAACAACAACCTCTACGGTCAGAACACGCAGCGCGCGGAGAACGAAGGTCGCGCGGCATTCAACCGCAACCAGAACTACAACTGGAATCAGAATCGCGCGCAGTCGAACGACTCATCCAACAACGCAGGCGGCTACGGCCGCACGGGTTGGAACTCTCAACCAGCGCGCAACACCAACACGCAATACAACAACCACAACTGGAACGCATACCCGCGCACGGGTTACAGCGGTTTCCATCCGTCGTACAACTACAACTATCGCCCAGCCGCGTCGAGCTACCGCGCGCCCGCGGCGGCGTCTCGTGGCGGTGGCGGCGGGGGCCGGCGCTGAATTCGCGCACGCGAAGTGCGGGTTCGCAGATGGTTGGGTGCACGATCGCCGTCGATTGGTGCGTTCGGAGCAATGACGCGTGCTTCGACGCGTGCCGTGACACGTCTGGCTACACACGCCGCGACAGGCGCAGCGATATGAGTTGTGACCAAGAGCCTGCGAGGGCAGTCCGGTGAACGCGCTCATGCGCGTGTTGCTTCCCCCTCGATCGCTCGAAGCAGAGCTCGAGGAGTACGAGCGCGACGACCCCACGCGGACGGATGTCCTTGCATGGTCGGTGGCCACGTGGCTTGCGTCGTTGTCGCTGCTACGCGCGCTCGAAGCAGCGCTCTTCGCGTGGATGATCTTCGTCGTGCTGTTTCGATTCCGCGCATCGATGCGCGTTCTTCGTGCAGCAATCTGGACTCCGCCGTTCCTGCTACTTGTCGGCTATCTCCTCGTGACCGCGGCGGCGACACTCGCCTACGGGCGGGAGAACATGTGGTCGCTCGTGATGCCCGAGCGCAAGTTTCTCATTCCGTTCTTACTCGTTCCGGTGCTGCATCGTTGGCGATTGCTCCTCCTCGGACTTGTTGCGGGAGGTGCGATCGAAGTCGCGGTGATGCTGTGTCGTGCGGCTATGCGTTCAACAGTGTGGCCTGAACTCAAGATTGACCTCGTCGACGGAACCGAGTGGACGCTTGTGGTCCTTGTTGCGGCGACGTTGTTCGCAGCGCTCGGTACGCGCGGAGCGACCCGCTTCGCATGGGGCGCCCTTGGACTTCTGACGTTGTCCCTTCAAGGCGTGTTGTCGCAGCGTGCGCCGTTTGTCGGCGCGTTGGTTGCGCTCGTTGCGACCATCGTCGTCGGTTGGCGCTTCTTCGCGCGCGGAACCCGCGTGTCGATCGTGGTCGCGGTACCGCTTCTGATGGGCTGCGCGCTCGCGGTCAGCACGCTCGGCGGCGGCGTGGCGGCGAAGCGCTTCGAGTTGATTTTTGCGAGCGGCGACGGCGGAACCATCGTCGTCGAAGAGATCGGGCCGCGATCGCGCGCGGCGCCCATCGTCGACTACCAAACGCTGAACGAGTACTCATCGCAGCGACTGGAGCTATGGCGTTGGACCGCGCACGGAATCAGCGAAGAACCCTTCATCGGACACGGTCGCAAAGCGTGGCGCACGGAAGTCGATCGACTGATCGACGAGGCCCCTGCGGAAGTGCGTGCGGAACGCGGCGCCACAATCGTGCGTTGGGCGCGGGAGATTGGTTACTCGCACAACACGCCGCTCGATGTGCTCTTTGAGTCAGGTTTCGTCGGCGCGAGTCTTCTCTTCACGCTGGTTTGTCTCGGACTCTGGGGTGCGTTGAAGCGACTGCGCGACGAGCCGATCGCCGTCATCCCGATCGCGGCATTCGTTGGGCTCTGCGCAGCGGCGCATTTTGAATTTGTCTTCGCGCGCTCGATCCAAGGTGCGACGCTGATCTCGGTTGCGGTGCTCATTCTGGTGCCGCGACCAAGTGCAGCGCAGTGGGAGCGCTCGGGGCTTGGGCGCAGCGACGCGTGGATTGCACGTCTCTTCGGTGCGTGAGTTTCCGAAGGCGATGCGGCGCTGCGAGGTCTCGTGCGCACGGGCTTTCACGCTGCGAGATCGCAAAAAGTACAGCGGCCGGATCTGGTGGAATCCGGCCGCGATCGGCGTACCGCCTCGTACATCTTCAAGAGCCAGCCTCTTCAAGACTCAAAGACGAGTCTTTCGATGCAAGAGACTTTGGAGGTACGAGACTCAACTGAAATTGGATCGAGTGTGGCGCGCGACCTCAACAGTCACGCGCTGTGTGCCGCAGGCGCATGCCCGCAATCGCGCAGGAACCGACGGATCGCGGAGATCTCGTGGTCCGACTGCAACGTGTGACCGCCGCCGTGTGGGATTTTGAATGTCATCTCGTGAGGGCCAAACTTGACCTTCAGGTGGTCGTGCCTGGTTTCTTCCGTCGTGCCGCCGAGTGACTCAAACATCTGGACGATGTCGCGCCAGTGGATGTTGTGCGTGGTGGGGTGGGCGAAGAGTTGCTCAAGCGTGCGTTGATGGTTCGACATGGAAAACTCCTCAAATCTCTGCGGTCGGCGCCGCGCGAACTTCGCTGGCGGCCGAGCTGCGAGCGACAATAGCACGATCGCGGATATGTTTATCTGTGATTGATGCTTTTGGGCGAGATCGGGGTTCTTTAGGGCATTCGCCCCCCGGTTTGCGCCATCTCAGGGATGAGTGCTGCGCGAAAAAGACCGCGGGCGACGGTGGTGGCCGTCGCCCGCGGGTCGCGTTGTGAAATTGAGGAATGCTCGCGCTTGGTGAGAGCGAGGGTTCACTCGGCTGCCGGCGGACGGTTCGCGCGGCCACCACGACCACGTGGACGTTCGCCTGCGGCATCACCCTCGGCAGCAGCACCACCAGCAGTGCCACCGGCGGGAGCCGCCGATTCGCCACCCTCATCCTTTTGGAAGAGCTGGTGACCCGACTCTTCCGACTCGTGGAGTTTCTCAAGCGCAGCCTTCGCAGCAGCGGTGTTGCCCGAGAGGATCGCGTTCTCGATTTCAAACGCGGTCATGATCGAAGTGATCATCGCCTTGCGGAACTCGCGCTCATAGGCAGCTTTGTCGTCGCCGAACTTCGCCTTCGCTGCGTCTGACATCGGAACTGCCGAGGCAGCGCCCTTCGACGCAACGAGGCCCATTTGAAGGCGTTGCACCGCTTCGAGGTCGGCCTTCTGTGTCGACGCATCAAGCGCCGATGCGCGCAGTGCACGGAAAGCGCCGTTCGCTTGCTTCATCGAAGCTTCCATGTTGGGGGCGCCGCCAGCGGCACCGCCGCGGCCTGCGCCACCTTGCCCGCCCTGACCTCCCTGTCCGCCCATGCCGCGGAGTGCTCCGCCTTCCTTCGCGATGACTTCGAGCTCAGTGCGCTCGACAAAGCCGTCCTTGTTGGTGTCGGCGCGTTCGAAAATCCGCTCGACGAGCATCGGCGGCATCTCATCGCGCGAGAGCTTGCCGTCGCCGTTCTGATCCATGTTCATGAGGCGCTCAACCATTTGCGCTGGGTCGACTTGGCCGCCGCGCATGCCTGGGCGCTGACCATCTTGGCCTGGCTGGCCTGGTTGGCTAGGTGCACCGCCCGGCGCGCCCTGATTCCTGCCACCCTGATTCCCGCTCGGCGGGAACGTGCCGTCCTGCTGGGCGAGTGCGAGCGATGAGAGCGAGAGCGCGAGAAGTCCGGTGAGGATACGAGTGTGCTGCATGGTGCGCGGCCGTTGGCCGACTCCGTGATTGAGCCGCGAGCGCGGCCGAGAGGAAGGGCCAATCCGTGGTGTGTCGTGTGACACGTCCAACCGTCCGGATTGGTTGTTCGCCGCGTTCAGGTAATCCTGAAGGAGCGCGGCAGAGTTGAACGCGTCGCATCGGCAGTTGATTGCGCGTTCGTGTCAAAAAACCGCCCACCTCGGAAGGGTGGGCGGCGGAGCACACGAAAGTGGTGCAAACTCAGGACCGAAGCGAACTCAAGTTACGGGCACGCGCCCCACGCTCCGAGCAGGATCGCGAGGTCAGCGGCGTCGGTCGTGCCGCTGCCATCAATGTCGGTGACACCTGCGGTGCCCCAACCCGAGAGAAGTGCGCCGAGATCGCCACCGTTCACGAGACCATCCGGCGTCGCCGGCGAGATGTCGCCGACGCACGCGCCGGGAACGCTCGACGCATCGGCGGGATCGCTGCCTGCGTCGAGTTCATCGCGATCGAAGAAGCCATCGAGATCGCGGTCGATACCGAGGCGCGTTTGCGAGCCTGGCGGCACGAGCGTGTAGGTGAGTTCGCTGCCCGCGGCGGCGAGCGCAAGCAACGCTGCCGGCGAAAGCGTCGGCGCATCCGCGCGGTCCGAGCGGAACGAACCAGCAACAAGCATCCAGCCACGCGCTTCGCCATTGACGCGGCCCTTCACGATGAGCCCGAGGCCGCCCGGCGCGTTTGCGATCGTGACGAACTGATTGATGCGCGCAGTGTCATTCGCAACGCCCGTGGCCGTCGTCTGCTGCCCGACACCTGCGTGCGTCCCTGAATTGAACGACATGCAGAACGCTTCCATATCGCGGCGCTGTTGTTGGCCCGTCGGAGTGTTCGCGAAGTTGAAACCCGTCGTGATCGCGTCTTGGAAGGTGAACTTCTCACCGTTGTGTTCGAAGCCGAAGCCGCGCAACGCCGTCGTCGACGTGTTGCTCGCGCCGACTTTGCGCCAGAGTTCACGCAGGTGCGAGTTCTTGCGATTCTGGTTTTCGCCGCCAGGCGCCGGAATATCAACGCGGTTGTTCGACCCGATCGCGCCCGCGTGGCACGAGACGCACGTGAGGCCCGGGGCGCCCGGAGGACCCGCGAAGAACTGGCCCGTGTTGAAGAGATTCTGCCCAGTCACCGCGTTCCCCGTCACGTTGAAACCGGTCTGCGTGCCACCGAAGATCGCAACCGAGGTGCGCAGCGTGTTGTCGATGTTGCGGTTTGGATTTGGCGGGAAGACGAGCGATGCGAGGTAGTTCTCGAGCGATGCCATTTCGGTCGGAGAAATCTCACTGCCGCGACCTTGCAAGTGTGTGAACGCGACGTTGAACTCGCTGAGATCGTCCTTCTCGCCGCGCCAGTGGAACGGCTCGTTGCCGATGATGCCTTGCAACGTTTGCGTCGTCATTGGGCCCTTCATCGGGTGCCACGAAATGCACGCGCCCGGCGCGGCGACTTGGCAAACCTCGTCGAATGCTTCGACGACACCTGTTGGGTCGCCAAGATCCCACGCGAGTCGATCGCTGCGACCATCGATGTGACACGTCGCGCACGAAACGTGACCGAGGCCCGACGTGAGATTCGTATCGAAGAGGAACTTGCGTCCCGCGCGCACGGTGGCGGGAGTTGCATCGTGGAAGGTCGAACGCGCAACTTCGCTTGCGCCTGCGGTCGAAACAGCGCTCACCGAGCCTTCGAAACGATTGAGCGTGTAGACGAATTGGCCGTTTGGCGACATCACGATGCCGCTCGGACCTTCGCCGACGCCGATCTTCGCGAGGCGCGCGCCCGAGGGCGACATTGCGATGATGCAGTTGGTTCCAAGCGATGCGACGTACGCGGCGCTTGAGTCGGGCATCCACGCGACGCCGCGCGGATCACCGATTGATTGGAAGCGTTCGAGTTCGGGAATCGAACTCGACGCGTAGGTGAGGTGCGGGTTGAGATCGCGCACAACGGGCGCGGTGCCACCGGGACCAGTGAACGCGCCGACCATCTTGGCGAAGACGCCATCGAGTTTCGGCTCGAAGCGAATCTCGTTGCGCGCTTCGATGCCAACGGCAAGCACGGTGCCGTTCGGCGCAACGCCGATACCAGCAACGCAACTCATCAGGCTCGGCACATAGCTCGTTGCAAGGCTCGCGGCGTCGATGACTGCGATGTCATTGTCGACCACGTCCCACGTCACGAGGCTCGACCAGTTGCGGTTGTTGTCGTCGATCCATTGGCCGAGCGCGTTCTTTCGCACGATGTGCGCCACGCGTGGTGCGACGGCTTGACCCGGCGTGCGCGGCGGATCGAACGCGTTGCCAGAGTTCGGCGGCGGATTGACGCCGTTGTAGGGGCTTGCGGTGCTGTTCACGAGGGTGCGCGGCACGACCGTCGATCGATTTCCCGACTCGAAGATCGCGAGGTAGACCGTGCGGCCATCGGGGCTCGTTGCGAGTGCGCGCGGCGAAGCGCCGGCGATCGTAGTTGTCGTCAGCGTCGGCGCGGCGGCGGCAGGATCAAACGAGACGACGCGCGAAGACATCGCGAGCGACACGAAGGCGCGCGCGGGTTTCGACGTGAAGACGATGTCCGCAGGTTCGTCGCTGACGAGAATCGTGCGGGTGACGCGCATCGTGGCGAGGTCCACGACGCTGACCGAGTCAGAGATTTGGTTGACGACCCATGCTTCGCCGTTCGAGCGCGCGCGCACCGAGACGGGATCAACGCCGACCGCGACCGAGCCGCGTCGCACGGGGAGGCCGCCGACCAAGTCGAACACTTCAAGTTGACCATCCGCGGTGTTGACGGCGAGGAGCGCGGAGCCGTCGGGCGTCACCTCAATCGGGTGCGTCTGCGGCGACTCGAAGTTCGTGAAGTTCCCCGTCTGCGCGAGGGCGACCGATGCGGAGAGCAGGCTGAGAGCCAAGCCCGCGAGGGCGGATGACGGGGAAGCGAGACGAAGCGTGCGTGGGGCTCGAGGCATGGCCATCGTTGGAAGATGACTCCCAAACGGGGACACGCAAAGTTCTCAATCTCGCGAAGTTTGAAACTCGGGATGCCCGCATCGAATCTCGAGCTTCGACAAACCAACTTCAACTGCCCGACTGGGCGTGACGCGTCGCGCCTTGCTCCCCGAAAGTCCGATCATCCTGCCCACGACACCAAAAACATGGTGAGGTCGCTTGCATCGACGACGCCGTCCGCATTGAGGTCGCCGAGGCCCGCCGTTGGGCGCCCGACATTTCCCCAGGCGTCGAGCAGAAGCGAGAGGTCGCTCGCGCCGACGACACCGTCGCGATCAAGATCCGCGGGATGAGCCGTGCAGGCGTCGAGCACGCCGTTACCGTCGAGATCGAGGTCGGGATCGGCCGCGATCTCGAGTGGATCGGGAGCGTTGTCGGCGTCGCAATCGACGAGCGATGTCCACTCGATCACCGCGCCGCGCGAGCGTGTCCCGAGATCGGGGCTTTGGAGCGCGTCAAGCCAGGTGCCATCCGCGATCCCCGCGCCAGTGGCGTCTTCTGCGCCCCCGAGCACAAGCGCCGCAGCTGCCCGCGTTGTTTGCGCAGGTCGACCGGGGGCCCAGGCAAATCCATCGAACGACGCGCCGCTCGTCCAAGCCCAAGCGCCGTTCGTCGATCGACTGCCACCGATCCACGGTCCGTCACACTCAAATGCACCCTCGAGGTTCGCGAGCGCTCCGACGAAACTCAGGAGCGCAGTCGAGTCGATGCTTGCAAGTCGTCCGCCGAGTGCGTGCGCGAGCGCTTCGGCCTCGGCGTACGCCCACGGTCGATCGACGACGACGACGGCGCGCACGAAACCATCACCTCCCTTATCACCTCCCATATCACCTCCATCGAAACGCGCGGCGGCAAAGCGCTCGATGCGCGGAGGCTCGTCCTGAGCGAAGAGTGGCGTCGCCGTGAAAAGCAGCGCCGCGACAAACATCGTGCGCGTGGAATCGCAGGCGCTCTGGTCCGTTCGTTGCGTGCGAGGCATCGGCGGGACTATCGCAGAAACCCGCGACAACTGAAAACCGCGTTCGAGTTGTTTGAGAAAATCGCGCGCGTCGAGTGGCCGCATGGATTGGCGATCGACGGGAAGATCGGTCCAACGCTATCGTCTGCGCCCATGTCGAAGGAGCGCGGCGAAAATGACCACCGAGCGGATGAGGTGAAGCTCGACGATGAAAGCGACGGCAACGGTTTTGCCGCTCGCACCGGCTTGTTCCTCGGTCCGCTGCTCGCCATTGCGGCCGTGCTTGCGACACATCCGGCAGCGGGGGCGTTCGGTACCTTTTCGGCCGACGCGTCGTGGGTCCTCGGGCTTCTCGTTTGGATGGCGACATGGTGGGTGACCCTCGCGGTCGATCCTGCGGTGACGGGTCTGCTGCCGTTTGTCGCGCTTGCCGCGCTTGGAATTGGCAAACCCGCCGAGATCGCCACGCCGTACGCGAACGACGTCATGTTTCTCTTCGGCGGCGGGGCGCTGCTCGCGCTGGCGCTTGATCGCGGAGGCATCTCGCGCCGATTCGCGGAAGGACTCATCGCGATCGCAGGCACGCGGCCGATCGCGGTGCTCGCGGCGGTCATGCTCGCGACGGCGCTCTTGAGCGCGTTTGTTTCAAATCTCGCGACGGCTGCCACGATGTTGCCGCTCGCGATCGCGCTCGGGACGCAAGCGCGTGACGCGGCGAACTCGGCACACGGCAAGCAATCCGCCGCGGGCGCCGCACGCTGGTCGGTTTCGCTCCTCCTCGGCATTGCCTTTGCCTCGAGTATCGGCGGCGCGCTCACACCGATCGGAAGTCCGCCAAACCCGATCGCCATCGAGTGGCTTTCGAAGAATGGCGTCGAGATGGATTTCTTCCGCTGGCTTCGATTCAGCGTGCCAACCACGCTTGTGATGCTCCCGCTCGCGATCGTCGTGCTCGGCGTGTGGCTCTTCCCCGCGAAGGGTGTCACCGTGCCGCGTCGCGCGGGCGAACGCGCGCCGCTCGAGCGCGATGGATGGATCGCGCTCGCAGTGTTCTTGGCGGCCGTCACCGCGTGGGTCACTCGGGAGTTCTGGAAATCCTCGGCCCCGAACGTCTCGGACGGCACCATCGGAGTTGCCGCTGCGGGGCTCCTTTTTCTTGTGCCAAGCAAAGCGCGTGCAGGCGAAGGAGTGCTCGCGCCGCGCGATTTTGCGCAGGTTCCGTGGCGCGTGCTTGTTCTCTTTGGTGGTGGACTCTGCCTCGCCGACGCGATGCAGCGCACCGGGCTCTCGGCGTCGCTCGGGGCCGTTTTCGAGGCAGCGGGGGCGTTGCCGTCGCTCGGTGTCCTGGCAGTGATTGTCGCGATACTCGTCTTCGCGAGCGAAGTCGCCTCGAACACGGCGCTGGCCGCGATGGCGGTTCCGATCGTCGGCGCGATCGCGCCGGGCCTCGGGGTCGCGCCGGAAGAACTCGTCATTCCCGCCGTCTTTGCGGCGAGTTGGGCCTTCGCGATGCCTGTTGGAACGCCGCCAAACGCGCTTGTCTTTGCGTCGGGACGCGTCCAAGTGCGCGACATGATGCGCGCGGGTCTCGTCCTCGATCTCATTGCGATCGTCGTCATCGTGGTGATGGCAAAGATCCTGCTCTGACGACGCATACTCTGACCTCCTGCGGCGGCGGGAGATCTTTTGCTTGTCTGTCGCAGACAAAACGACAACCGGGCGACCTTTGCAGGTCGCCCGGTTGAGAGTTTTAGATTACCCAGCGGGTGCTGAGTTCAGTCGGTCGTTCAGCGACGACGACGGCCAGCGAGGCCAGCGAGGCCGAGGAGCGCAATCGCGCCTGGAGCCGGAACCGCGTTGACGCCGATGAGGGTGATCGTGCCGGTAAAGGTGCCCGACGTACCCGCGGCGCCGTAGCCGTTGCCGAGCCAGATGATCGGGTCAGCAGCCGAGCCGCTGAACACGATCGGGTTGACCGACTTCGAGTCGATCACCGTGGTGCCGGGGGTGCTGGAGCCGCCGTTGGCCCAAAAGAGGCGCTGCGTGGCGCTCAGGCTGCTGAAGCCACCAACCTGGAGGAGGCCGCCGGTTGAGAGCGGGGCGGCATCCACGTAGACGCAGAGGTCGTCGGCGTAGGTGAAGTTCGTGGAGGCGGTGAGGGTCGCGTTGACCGAGACGCCGGTGAGGGTGCCCGAGAAGCCACCGAAGGTAGCGGTCAGGTCGCTGAAGTTGAAACCAGTCCAAGTCTGGTTGGTGAAGGTGACGGTGACGTCGGCCGAAGCAGCCGAAACGAGGGCCGCAGCAGCGACCGTGGACGCGAGGACAGTCTTCATGATTCTCTCCGAGGACAAAAGGGAAACGGGGGACACAGGACAGAAAGTTTTCCGTCGGTCGAGGACATTCGATCGACAGATCTAGAGACTCAGAATTCCCACTGCAAGCCGTGAACTAGAACTTGGACATGGCTCGCCGAAGGCCCTTTTCATCCGCTCCGAACAAGAAACTGTCACCACTCGAAGAGGAAGCAAGTCGCCGCGCACAGAAATTCTGATTTTTGCCCAAAGCTGGGGTGTACGTCCGATCACAACCCGCTCCATGCCCCCACCAACGCACAATCCGGGTGCCGAGGCCGAACGCCTCATGATGCAACAGCGCTTTCCAGAGGCACTTGCGTGCGCGGAAGCGTGGGCGGCCGCTGCGCCGCGCGACTGGCGTCCCTACGACGTCCTTGCACGGATCCACTTCGCGGTCGGTCGGCTTCGGCAGTCGATCGAGGCGATCGACCGGGCGCTCGCGCTGCAGCACCAGAACCCGCCGTTGCAGTTGCTGCGGGCGGTTTGTGACCATCGGCTCGGGCGCTCTGAGGAAGCGATCACACGACTTCGAAAGTTGATTGACCGTCGGCCGCCCAATGTCGTGGAGGCTTCTGTCGCGCTCGCGGAGGCTTTGCACCGCGCAGGTCGCGCGGACGAATTGGAGGAGTTTCTCGCGAAGGGCGAGGGGTGGCTCTCCGATCCGCGGGCGGCGCTTTTTCGAGCGCGGCTAGACGCGCGAGCGGATCGCCGTGCGGCGATTGATGCGCTTCTCAAGACGTTCCGAGGCGCTTCGCATCCGGCGTTGAAGCGGATCGCGGGCTTTGAAGCGGTGCGGCTCCTCGACGCGGACGGGCGATACACCGAGTCGCTCGCCGTCGCGTCCAACGTGCATCGCGAGACGACGCCGCGCTTTGATATGGCGTCGATGGAGCGCGAGTTCGAGGCGATGCATCGGTTCCTCAATGATGTGGAACAGGATCATGTGGAACCGCGTGCGCTGCCCGGGCAGATCGCGGGCGTACCGAGCGTTGAGAAAACGGCGCTCGTTGTCGGGCTTCCGCGCAGCGGCACAACGTTGTTGGAACAGATGCTCGATCGACACCCCGAGATTTCGGGGATCGGCGAGTACGAGGGAACGTGGGAGATCAGGCAGGGGCTCGCGGCGCTTGGCACGTGGCCCGACCGATTGTCGGAAACCCCAGCGGATGCCGCGTCCCAGCTTGCGCGCGTCTATCTCGAAGGCGCCGACGCGCGTCGCCGGAGCCCGGGCACGAAGTTGGATGGGCGCCCAGCCGCTTCGTGGACGTTCGACAAGTCGCTCTACCAGTGGCGGCTGCTTCCCGCGCTTGGACTCGTGCTGCCTGGCGCGGCGTTCATTCAGATCGAGCGAGACGCGCGCGATTGTGCGATCAGCATGCACCTCTCGAACTTCCATCCAAAATCGTGGGGCTTTACGGCGGATCTTACGTCGATCCGCCGCGTCATCGAACTTGAGCGCGCACTTGTCCCGCGTGCGATCGCGGTCCTCGGGTTGCGGGTGATCAAGGTTCGCTACGAAGATCTCGTCGCGGAACCTGAAGCGGTCCTCCGGCGCGTGCTCGCGTTTCTCGGCCTGCCATTCGATCCGTGCGTTCTCGCGCCTGAGGAAAATCGGCGCACCGTGCTCACGCTCAGTTTCGAACAGGTGCGTCGCCCGATCAACACGTCGGCGATTGGTCGCTGGAAGAAGTACGCTTCGGCCTTCGACGCGTCGTGGGACGCACTCGACTCGCCGCGCGCAGTTTGAAACGCGCCACAGAACTCACGCATGAAGCCGACGCGCTCCAACGAACCGCCCGAGATTGCCGAAGTTGATCGTTTGCTCGGGCAGCAGCGCTTCGCCGAGGCTGTCGAGGTTGGCAATCGGCTCATCGCGCGCTTTCCGAAGTTGCCCGCGGGCTATAGCGCGGTGGCACGCGCGCTTCTTCCGACGGGTCGGCTCGCGAGGGCGGCCGACGCGGCCGATCGCGGGCTGCGCATCGCGCCATCCGACCCGAACCTGAATCTCCTCAAAGGCATTCTTGAGCATCGACTTGGTCAGAGCGCGCAGGCGATCGAGCGGCTGCGGAAGTTGCTCGACGCGCGCCCGTCGAACGCGGTCGAAGTTTCGTTCGCCCTCGCCGAGGCGATGCATCGCGCGGGGCAGCGCGAGGAGTTGGATGCATTCGTCGCCGCGGGCGGCGCGTGGACGGCCGACGAGCGCGCGGCGGTTTTCACCGCGCGGGCGACGGCGCGCGTCGATCGCGCGCGCGCCATCGAAGAGTTGACGCTGGCTGCACGCGGCGCGCGGTCGCCGCTTCTCAAACGCATTGCCGGTTTCGAAGCCGTGCGCCACCTCGACGCGGAGGGGCGCTACCGCGAGGCGTTCGATTTGGCGCAGTGGATTCACCGCGAAACAACGCCGCCCTTTGATTTGGGTGAAGTCGAGGCGGATCTTCTAGAACAGGAGCGGCTCCTCGAGAAGGGGCCCGCGTGGTGTCCACCGAAGGGGCCAGCTGTTGAGGGGACTGCGTTCGTCGTTGGGCTTCCTCGCAGCGGCACAACGCTGCTTGAGCAAATGCTCGATCGTCATCCGGCGATTTCAGGGATCGGTGAATACGAGGGGACGTTTACGCTGCGTGAGTCGCTCATCGGACTTAGTCTTTGGCCGCGCAATCTTCGCTCGTTGACGCCAAGCGATGCCGCGCGCCTCGCGGGCGGCTACCTCGAAGGCGCGCATGCGCGTCGCCGCGCGGGCGCGACGTGGACGTTCGACAAAGCGCTCCTCCAATGGCGTGCACTTCCGGCGCTCGCGACGGTGTTGCCAGGCGCGGTCTATCTCCACATCGAGCGCGATCCGCGCGACTGCGCGATCAGCATGCACGTTTCAAACTTCCATCCGAAGTCGTGGGGTTTCACCGCAGATCTTGCGCAGATTCGTCGCATCATTGAGTTTGAGCGCCGCATCGTGCGTCGCGCGATCGAAGTGCTTGGATTGCGCGCGGTTTCGATTTCGTACGAGGATCTCGTCGATCACCCTGAACGCGAGATTCGTCGCGCGCTCGACGTGATGGGCCTGCCGTTTGATCCCGCGGTGCTCGCGCCTGAGGAGAATCGCCGCACCGTGCTCACGCTGAGTTTCGAGCAGGTGCGTCGCAAGATCAATCGCTCGTCGATCGGGCGATGGAAGAACTACGCGTTTGCGTTTGGCCCTGAGTGGGATGCGCTCGCGACGAGTTGAATCAAGCTTCGTTGAATCAAGCTTCGTTGAATCAAGCTTCGTTGAATCAAACTTCACGGAGGAGCGTGAGCATTTCTGCGTGCACCGCCGCACCCGCGGCGACGGCGCTGCCGCCGCGGACATCTTCACGACCGCGCCAGTCGGTGAAGACTCCGCCAGCTTCGGCGAAAATCACGGGGAACGGGCCTGAATCCCACGGATTCATGACAGGGTCGAACCACGCATCGGCGCGACCCGTGGCGACGAGCATGCCGCCGTAGCAATCGCTGAAGCCGCGCACGCGCCCCGCGGCGCGCGCCACGCGAACGAGCGCGTCGGTGGTGCCGTTCCGTTCGAAGTACTCAAGTCCTGTCGTACAGACGAGCGCTTCGGCGAGTCGCGTGCACGGCCGAACGCGTGCGGGGGTTGGTGCGTGGCCCGCGCGCTCCCACGTCGCGCCGCGTCCGTGCGCGGCCCAAAGGCGCTCACCGAGCGCCGGCATCGAGCACATACCCGCGACGATCTCGCGCACGCCGCGAACTTCGTGCTCGAGCCCGATCAGCGTGCCGAACAGCGGGACGCCGTTTGCGAAACTCACGGTGCCGTCGATCGGATCGAGAATCCAGCGAAAGGTGCCTAGGCCGACGTGGTCGGATCGCTCACTCGCGCGGAGTTCGCGGTGTTGTTCGCTGTGCGTTATCCCGTGCTCTTCCCCGTGCTCTTCCCCGTGCTCTTCCCCGTGCTCCTCACCATGTTCTTCACCGAGCAAACTGTCGGCGGGAAACGCGCGACGAATCATCTCACGCAGCGCAGTTTCGATCGCGATGTCCGCTTCGGTGACTGGTGACGCATCCGCTTTCGTCTTCGTGACGAGTTCTGCGCGCTGAAAGTGTGTCAACGCGATCCGATCCGCGCGATCGGCCAGAGAGCGCAAGAGTTCGACACGTGACCCGAAATCCATCGGAAGCATGCGGCGATGGTACGGGATGGGGCGCGGTGGTCGTTGCAGCGTCGCGGCCCGTCGTCCGAGAGTAGGGGCGTAACACTCGGTGCTCAGATGCGACAAAAACAACACGCCCCTCCGAAGAGGGGCGTGTGTGATGCGGGTCGTTCCTCGGCTCAGAGGAGGTCAATCCCGTCAAATTCAGTTCTTGGTCGGTGCGTCCGCGGTCTTCTTCACCGTCGGGAGAATGACGGTGTCCACGACGTGGATCACGCCGTTCGAAGCTTCGACGTCGGTTGCGACGACGTTCGAATCGTTGAGGCGAACCTTGCCGTCGGTCACGGTGACGGTGATCGGCGTGCCAAGGACGGTTGGGACTTGGCTCATCTTGACGACCTGATCGCTGTACGCGGCGACGCCGGGGACAACGTGGTAGGTCAGGATGTCGACGAGTTGCTTCTTGTTCTCTGGCTTCAGGAGCATTTCAAGCGTGCCAGCGGGGAGCTTCGCGAAAGCTGCGTCGGTCGGCGCGAGCACGGTGAACGGGCCCTTGCCGGAGAGCGTCTCGACGAGACCAGCGGCCTTGACGGCGGCAACGAGCGTGTTGAACGAACCGTTCTTCGCAGCAACATCAACGATGGTGCCGTCGACCGGCAGAATCACGGTGTCAATGACGTGGATGACGCCGTTCGAGCACGCAACATCGGTTGCGACGACGTTCGCGCCATCGACCATGACCTTGCCTGCGTTCACCTTGATATCAACGCGCTGACCCTGCACGGTCGCGGCGTTCTTCAGCTTGACGACGTCCGCAGCCTTCACCGAGCCTGGAACAACGTGGTAGGTCAGGATCGCGGCGAGCTTCGCCTTGTTTTCTGGCTTCAAGAGCATCTCAAGCGTGCCCTTCGGGAGCTTCGCAAACGCTTCGTCGGTTGGAGCGAAGACGGTGAACGGGCCCTTGCCGTTGAGGGTGTCAACGAGTTCGGCCGCTTGCACTGCAGCGACGAGCGTCTTGAAGTTGCCAGCGGCAACCGCGGTTTCAACGATCGTGCCATCAGCGACAGGCACGGTCGCGACGTACGGGGCGGGAGCAGAGGCGAGAAGAGCGGCAGCGAAGATGGTCGAGAGCATGTGGTTCCCTTGGAATTCCTGAGCGTGAATGACATCGCCTCGCCCACGCGGGCGTTTGCAAGATCCACCGGATCAACTCAGAAAGTAAAAGTCTTGAGAGTCGACGTGATGAGACTCATCACGTGCGCGCAGGTTTCGTTGTGGTCACCCCTTTTGGATGCACAGCGCACAAAATTTCTTGCGTGCGCGTCGGGAGAGGTCATGAGACGCGACTTTGGCGGTGGAATCGCCGTGACCCTTGCGCACACGGCGCGTTCAGAGGTACGCCGTTGGTTCGATGTGGTCGCTGCCGCGCGTGTCTTCGCGATCGATGGTTGCGCGGGCGCGGAAATGTGCCACACTTCGAGGATGTCACCGCGCGTGACCAGTGCTCTTCTTTTCACCCCCGTGCTTGCCGTCGGGCTCTCGATCGCTTTGTGGGGCGCACTCGATCGGGATCGTCGCTCGCATGGCGGCACGACGTTCGAAAGCGCACGCGTGGAGCCCATCTCGTTCGACCGCGAGATTCGGCCCATTTTGTCGGAGAAGTGCTACCACTGTCACGGCGTCGACAGCGCGCAGCGGAAGGGCGGCCTTCGTCTCGATGAGCGCACCGCAGCGGTGTCGACTGGCGCAATCGTCCCGTGGCAACCGCAGCGAAGTACGTTGGTCGAGCGGATTCGATCGACGGACGCGAGCAGCGTGATGCCGCCGCCGTCATCGCATCGGTCGCTTGACGAGCGTGAGCGCGCGCTTCTCGAGCGCTGGATCGCACAAGGTGCGCGCTACGAGCCGCACTGGGCATTTGTTCCGCCCCGCGCCGCGCAGGTGTCTGATGGTCGTCACCCGATTGACGACCTGATCGAGGCGCGATTGAAGAATGAAGGTCTTCGATTCTCGCCGGAGGCCGATCGTGTGACACTTTTGCGCCGCGTGACGCTCGATTTGACGGGCCTTCCGCCATCGGAGGCGGAGGTCGCAGCGTTCATTGCTGATCAGCGAAGTGACGCATACGAGCGCGTGGTGGATCGACTGCTCGCGAGTCCGCGATATGGCGAGAAGCAAGTGCTGCCGTGGTTGGATGCTGCGCGATACGCCGACTCGAACGGATTTCAGCAGGATGGCGACACGTTTCAATGGATGTGGCGCGACTGGCTCGTCGAGAGATTGAATCAAGATGTTCCGTTCGACCAGCTCTCGACGGAGATGCTGGCGGGCGATCTGCTTCCGAACGCGAATGATCAGTCGCGTCTGGCGACCGCATTTCTTCGCAATCACCTCTTGAATGGCGAGGGTGGCGCGATCCCTGAAGAAAATCGTTGGATCGCGTTGTTCGATCGTGTCGACGCGACGGCGACGACGTGGCTGGGTTTGACGGTTTCGTGTGCCCAGTGCCACGATCACAAGTATGACCCTGTAACGCAGCGCGATTACTACGCGTTGCTCGACGCGTTCAATCGCGTGCCGGAATCGGGCATTGTCGATCACTCTGATGGGCGGTTTCGTCTCGCGCGACCTTGGATTGAGCCTGCGAATGAGGCGCAACGACTCCGACGCGGTGAGTTCGAGTCTGCAGTGGAGGCCGCGGCGGGGGCCGCAGATCAAACTGCACAGACTGCACCTGAACGCGATCGCGCGAAAGCCGAACTCGATCGATTCATGCGCGAGGAGTGGCCGCGTGTGATGACGATGTCGGATGACGCGCCGCGCGAGACGCGCATTCTTTCGCGCGGTGAGTACTTGTCGCCGCTCGAGCGCGTGACGTTCGCGACGCCGGCGTTCCTCCCCGCGCTTCCTGAAAATGCGCCGCAGAATCGACTTGGACTGGCGCGCTGGCTCTTCGATGAGGCGAATCCGCTTACCGCCCGCGTCGCGGTGAATCGCGCGTGGCAGACATTCTTCGGTGATGGGCTCGTTCGAACACCGGAAGATTTTGGCGTCCAAGGCGACCGGCCGATCCATCAGGATGTTCTCGATACGCTTGCAGTGCGACTTCGCCAAGACGGCTGGAGCATGAAGCGATTGCATCGACTGATCGTCACCAGTCGCGCGTATCGACAGTCGAGTGCAGTAGAAGAGGCGCTGCTTGAGCGCGATCCGGAGAATCGCTTGCTCGCGCGCGCGCCGCGATTTCGTCTGCCCGCGATGGTTTTACGCGACGTCGCGCTCGCAACGAGCGGCCTCCTTGTCGAGAAAGTCGGCGGCGCGCCGGTCTATCCGGTGCAGCCGACGAACGTGTGGGAGCCATTGGCGATCACCAAAGAACGTGATTTCACGTATCCGACGTCATCGGGAAATGACGCGCATCGTCGGAGTCTCTACACCTTCTGGCGCCGGACGATCGCACCCGCGAACATGTTTGATGCCTCGCAACGACAGCGTTGTACGGTGCGCGTTGCGGTGACGACTTCGCCGCTGCATGCGCTCACGATGCTGAACGACCCGACGTGGACAGAGGCAGCACGGGCGCTCGCGGTACGGGTGTCGGCGGAGTCGTCGAGCGATGTAAGGCGAGTCGCGCGCGCGTTCCAACTCGTGACGGGCCGCGTACCGAGCGACGGCGAGGTTGAGACGTTGGTGATGCTGCTCGAAGCGCAGCGCGATCAGCTTTGGCGCGCGGTTGATCAAGCAGACGCAACTTCGCAGGCTACCGACGCTGGTCTCGCAGCGGTGTGTCTTGCGATCTTGAATCTTGATGAGGCGATGACCCGTGAATGACGCTGCGCACCGCGATCTCCTCTTGAACGCGCCGCGCTCGGAAGGCGAGGGGGCGTCGCCCATCGACGCCACGCGACGCCACTTCTTGCGCTCGTCTTTCCATGGGATCGGCGGCATCGCGCTCGCATCGCTGATTTCGCGAGAAGCGGCGGGTGGTGTATCGAGCGCGCGAATTGCAAGCGCCGACGCGAATGGCCTCGCAGATCTTCCGCATTTCGCCGCACGGGCAAAGCGCATCATCTGTCTCTGGCAGGGCGGTGGTCCGTCGCACGTTGACCTCTTTGATCCGAAACCCGCGCTCGCGCGTCACGCCGGTACCGACATTCCGGAATCAGTCCGAGGCGCAACGCGCCTCTCCACGATGTCGTCCGGATACGCAAAGTGGCCGGCGCTTCCCGCGATCAAGCCATTTCAGAAGTGTGGTGCCTCGGGAACCGAGATCAGTGAACTCCTTCCACATATCGGTGGGATCGCCGATGAGCTTTGCCTCGTTCGTTCGATGCACACGGAGGCCGTGAATCACTCTCCGGGCGTGACATTCTTCATGACCGGATCGCAGCAACCGGGGCGACCAGCGATGGGCTCGTGGCTTGCGTACGGACTTGGCACCGCGTGCGATGAGTTGCCGAGTTTCGTGGTGCTGACCTCGTCTGATCGTGAGAAGAGTTGCGGACAGCTCTTCTACGAGCACTACTGGTCGAACGGGTTCCTGCCGGGTCGACATCAAGGGGTTCGATTTCGTCCGGGGGCCGATCCGGTGCCGTACCTCTCGAACCCTGATGGTGTGTCGCGCGAGTCACGGCGCGCGCTCCTCGCGGGGATCGCGGACTTGAACCGGCTGCGCGCAGCGACGACGGGCCACCACGATGCGATCGATACGCGCGTGTCGCAGTACGAGATGGCATTTCGCATGCAGGCGAGCGTTCCAGACCTCCTTGATTTTTCGAACGAGCCGAAGTCGGTCATCGAGATGTATGGTCCCGACGCGTTGCTTCCAGGCACCTATGCGAACAACTGCCTCATCGCGCGGCGCCTTGCCGAACGCGGCGTGCGTTTCGTGCAATTGATGCATTCAGGTTGGGATCAACATGGAAACCTCCATTCGCATCTTGCGGTGCAGTGCCGTGATACCGATCAGGCGAGTGCGGCACTTGTGCGTGATTTGAAGCAGCGCGGTCTCCTCGAGGACACGCTCGTGCTTTGGTGCGGCGAATTCGGGCGTACACCCTTCGGGCAAGGAGATGCCGCGAATCCGACAGGACGTGATCACTTCGGCCGTGCTTACTCGATGTGGATGGCCGGTGGCGGCGTGCGCGCGGGTCATGTTCACGGCGCGACCGACGACTTCGGTTGGAACATCGCGCGCGACCCTGTCCATGTGCACGACATGCAGGCAACGATCTTGCGACTCTGTGGCATCGATCACGAACGCCTGACCTATCGGCATCAGGGCAGGCAGTACCGACTGACCGATGTGCACGGCACGGTGGTCGAGGGGCTGATCGCCTGAGTGATTGCGCGATCAAGCGATCGGCGCTTGGCGCCAAGTACGCAAGCACGCCTTCGACAAACGCGTTCTCGTCCGTGTCACGTCATCCCCAGTTCGAGAGCAAGATCGCGAGATCCTGCGCGTCGACCGTGCCATCGTTGTCGAGATCGGCGATCGGGCTCGGCGTCATCCACGCACTGAGAAGAATCGCGAGGTCCGCGCCTGCCACGACGCCATCGCGATCGAGATCGGCGATGTTGGTCGGTGTGGGCGGGATGAACGTGATTTCAAGGCGTGGACGAAGGAGCGCGTTGCCTGACTCGCTCGTCCAAATCTCGATGCCGTCATCGTTGCCGCTGATGATCTGCGGCAGAATCGCGACGCCGTAGTTGGGCGCTCCCGCAGCCCATGCGGCGACCGTCGACGTGAGATCCAAGCGGCGCATCGTCTCAGCGTTCGGCACATTGTCGCCGAGGAATTGGGCCACCGCGGGTTGAAGATCTGCACCGACGGTGAGGCCGCCGGAAAGCGAGTTCCACGTCGAACTCTCGTCCCACGGGCGAATCACCGGATGGACATAGAAGACTGGGTTGAAAAGCGGGGTGTCGATGTCGTCCGCGATATCGAGAACGAGCGTCGCCTTGACGATCGTCGAGCCAGCGGGCACGCCGCTCGCGCCGATCGCATCGTCGAAGCGAATCAGACCTTGTCCGCGATAGTCAGTGAAGAGCGAATTGGCGGTGTCGTCATCAACCCAACGCGTGTTGTTGTTGCCGTAACTCGTGTTCGGATTGTCTTGGCTGACCCACGTGTCCTGTGTTCCGGCGTACCCGGCGATTCCTTGCTGGAACGCCTTGAATTGCGTTCCTTCTGGGAGCCGGTAGTCGTCGAACGCAACCGGAAGATTGAAATCGCTTTCTGGCGCGGTTCGAATCGCCTGAAGCGTCGGCGAGTAGGTGTCGACATCGATCACGTTCGCGAACGTGTCGAACCGCATGATGCGCATCCAGCCGTCGCCGCCGTTCGGGTCATCTTGGTAGTCCGCAAGAACTTCGTGTACTGGCTTTCCGACGACGTTCGTCGAAGTCTGTCGGAACTCCTCATGGAAGTGACCGCACGTGACAAGGAAGACATTCGTGTTTCGCTTGACGAACCACTGGAAGAAGTTCTCCGCCTGAATGCCGTTCGGGTTGTAGAGCCCTTCGACGGTGTACCAAATGGCTGGATAGCGGCCGGATGGCACGACAGGCACGCCACTTGTGTAGTCCTCTGCGTCCTGCAAGTAGCGGTGGGTCGTCAGCATTGCGGGGCGATCCTTGTGCGCGTCGAGCACAGCCTGCGCCCACGCGAGTTCACCAATGGGTGTGTCCACGTCGAGGTGAACTTGCAGGAAATCGATTCCGCCCGCGCTGAAATACGTGAAATTCGAGAGGCCCGATGGCGAAGCGCCGCCGAACCATGGCTCGCCAGCGAAGCGCTGCGGACCGAAGTTCGCGAGGTAGTTCTGCGGGATGAACGGCTGGCCTGAGCCGCCGGACGACGTGAGGTCGTGATTGCCTGGGCACACGCCGTACGGGATGTTCGCGTTGTCGAGGACCGACATCGAGTTGTTCGCGTTGATCCACTGCGCGGGTTGGTCCGCGTTGTTCACGATGTCGCCGTAGTGCGACACGTAGCGGACGTCGAGAGCAGAGCGATTTGCGACGATCCAATCGGTCTGCGCGGTGAAGATCTGGGGGTACGAACTCGAATAGTTCTGCGTGTCGGGAAGGCCGATCACGCTGAACGCGGAAGTCCCAACGGCGTTGCGTCGGGCAACGCTGCGCACGTAGTCATTGGCTCCTTCGAGAATGGCAAAACGCGGCTTCTCCTTGCGAACCGCATCGGGGCCGATGCCGTCATCGTGTGGAAGCGGTGCGGCAACAGCGGGCGCGGTGCAAAGCGCGATGGACGCGACGAGTCCGCCGGTCGCGCGAGAAAGCGAGAGATGCATGAACGAAAGACGAATTGATGACGAGCGCATGACGTAACTTCTCCTCTGGATAGCCTGCGGAAAGCCCGCGGGAACTTCACAAGCCGGAACCTACGGGCAGATCTGCATCACTCTGCCGTTCATGGCACGAAATTCCCGCAAAGTTTCTGCGAAGAAAAAAAGTCAAAAAAGTTCGCGGCGACCACGCACGGTTGATTCGTTGCGCGAGCGACCGAGTGGCATGCGTGCAAACAAATCAAGCGCGTTCTGACATGGCACGTGAAGCCGGCTCGCTCGCGCGCGGTGCCGTCGAATCGGTTTCGACCGGTGCGATATCGGCCCTCATCAGGCTCGCCTGCCGCGCTGCAAAGGCTGATGTGGCCGCGGTCAACGCACGAAAGAACGGACATCGCGAGAGATCCGATGTCGCTGCATTGATCGGCGGATGCTCCGCGGCCATGGCCGTGGCATGCGTCCCGAGTTGTGCATTGGGTGACAGGTGGAGCTCCGCGCTGTGCGAATCCTCGCGGCCTGCATCGCACGCCTTGGATCGATCGTCGGATCGAGCGTTGACCATCTCGTTCATCGCAACGTCGCCTCTGGAAGATCCGTGCACCACGGCGCACAGACATCGTTCCCAAGGCTGGTGAAGTCGCGGAACGTCCACACGACTTTCTTGTCTCGCGTCACTTCAATCAACTGAGGTTGATCGGGTCCGGCGTGCGTGTTCCCAATGATGACGTTGCCGTTTGGCAAGACTTGCAAACTGGTCACCCACGCGAGTCGAATCGGATTGCCATCGAGATCTTTGAGTTCGTCGCGATCAACCGACCACACGATCTCCTTTGCAGGGTTCACCTCGAGCACGCGATTGTTGTTCCCGCCAGCGATGAGCGTGTTGCCGCTCGGCAAGCGCATTGCGTGGAAGACAGCGGTTCCGTGACCTTGCTGCCCTGATGAAGGCTCGCGATCCTTCGAAAGCGGAATCGCATACTCCCACACGATTACGCCGCGGGCGTCGTACTCGCGCACGAGTCCGAGCGGCTCATGGCAAACGAGATAGGTCCCCGCGGACGTCTTTCGAACACGACGCGTGTCGTGGTGTGAATCCGGTCGATCCGTTTGGATCGGAACACTCTTGACGATCTCGCCCTTCGGATTGATTTCAAGAATGCGAAGGTTGCCCGTTTCAGCAACAAGCGTGTTGCCATCGGGAAGCCGCTCAAAAGCATGGATTTCAACGGCGCCGGTGTAGGGCGCAACAGGCTTCGCTATCCACTCCCAAGCAATCGGTGCAGTTGGATCGGTTGCACTGACTTCGATGACGCGATTTGCGGCGGCGTGTACAAGAAGGTTCCCGTTCGACAAAACCGCGAAGTCATGCGCGTTGTGCGGCGATGGTCGCTTCCAAAGCACCGTGCCAAAACGATCAAACGCAACAAGTTGTCCTCGATCTTGTGCGATGAGCGCGTGCGTCATGGCGCCATTCTTCGCTTCGATGTCACGGATGGTGTCGTCGCGCGCGAGAGTTTCGAGTGCTTCGATCAGTCGACCGTAAAGCGTCTCGTCGCTTGCGCGCAGCCAGATGCCCGATGCTTCCCGCGCGATAGGTATGACACGCAACGTTGGATTCCGAAGCTGTCGTGCGCGAAGCGCCAAGAGATCACCGATGAACGCATCGAGTTCACCCTTCTCGAGCTTCGATGTGATGCTGCCATCGGGCTCGGTACTACGCTCGACGTTTGAAAGTTGTTGCCGTGTTGCCCAGGCATCGGCGGCAGTGCCAGCACGAACGGCCACGCGCTTCTTCGCAAGATCCATCGCCGTGATTGCGTCGTCCTTTCGTACGAGTAGCGCGACGCCACTCGCTCCAAGGTAGGGAATGGCGAGGAGTTCGTCCCTCGTGCCATTGCTTTCGCCACCATCCTGAGCACCCTTCGCGTCGCCGGTCGTTCCACTCGCCGTCATCATCGTGTCGGCGTCTGCGCTGATCCCGACGCCGTTGAGCACGACATCGACTTCGCCCGCGCGGAGTGCAGCGAGTTCACCGCCTATCGGCACGGATTTTTCCTCCACACGAAGCGCCGTGGCTTTCGTGATCGCTTCAAGAATCGCAGCGTCAAGCCCACGATCAGGCGCGCGGCGCGTGGCGGGCTTCCAATACGGTGCATTTGGCATCGTGCGTCCAACACGAAGCGTGCGCCGCTGCGAGCCATCGTCTGCGAGCACGGGTGATCGATCGAATCGCGGCGCCATTTCACGCGCATAAACACGCACCGCACCCGCGACGAGCGACGCGACCTTCGCCGCGAGCACCGCATCGACTTTGTCCGCGTGATCCGAAACTTGGTGATAGTCCTCGTGGTCTTCGCAGCTGAAGAGAACAGCAGGAATGCCGACACGCAAGAATGCGCCTTGATCGCTGCGATCGAGCCAATCCGGATGCGTGTCGACTTTCATTTCAAGCGGGACTTCCGGCGCGAGTCGCACAAGCAGATCAACGAGCGGCTTGCCTTTGGGTCCGCCATCGAGACGGATCGCGCCATCTGGTTGGCGCGAGATCATGTCCATGTTGAATACGCCACGGATTCGCGCTGTTGGCACGGTTTCTTCTTCGACGAACGCGCGGCTCCCAATGAGTCCTGCTTCTTCGCCGGTGAATCCGACGAACACAACTCCAACGTCCAGTGCATCGTCTTTCAGTGCTTCTGCCACCGCGATCATGCCGCAGA
>JAIXVI010000222.1 GCA_027483065.1 Planctomycetaceae bacterium | reverse complement strand
TTGCGTTGGCAGGGATCACTACGTCACTACGTCACTACTTCACGACGTCACTCAAACACCGCGTCAGACAAACACCACTCACTCGCGCGCACGAATCTCTCGCGCGATTTCGCGACAAAGCATCGTTTGCGCGATCCACGCGGTCGCGAAGGCAACGGCCAGAATGGTCATTCGCGTTTCTGGAAATGGCCCTCGATTGAACTCGATGGTCAACCAGATCACGCCTGCGACCACAAGCGCCAACAGACCAACAACCGCCGCCGTTGGTCGTCGCGTTGGGAAATCCGCCACACGCCATGATCGCTCAAGCATGGCTAAAAACCACGCATCGACAATAAAGAACCCAATCACACCCCACACGACGACTGCCTTTTCGATGCTCCACGGCAGAGGCAAGAGGCGTGCAGCAATCAAGGAAAATGCGATCACTGGGAAGAGTCGTGCCGAAGCAAGTGCGACACCCACGCGATGCTGGGTGCTCGTTGGTAAACCACGCGCGATTCCAAATTGTGCGATCCAGCCAGCGATGAAACAGGCGAGCGTCAACGCAAGGCCCAGCCCGCCCGACCAGTCGATGAGTGATCGCGGCAGTCCAAACCCGCGGCCCTCGATCGCGATGAACAACCCTATGAATCCCACAATCCACAGCGCAGTCACGGCCATGCTCCACCAACGCGCGGGCCCAAAGCGGCGCCGCACCGCAGCATGCTTCCATCGACCTGTAAACATCACTCGGCGGATCACGCGCCCGCATTCGGGGCACGCTTCGCCTTCGCCGCGACCGACCAGCGCGTAGCCGCATCCAAGGCAATTCGCGGGAATCGCGCCTTCATCCTCCGCCGGCGGTCGCGGCTTCAACTTGGTCTTCTCAGGTAAATCCGCCGCGATCTCAACTTGACTGCGTGAAGGCAACGAACGCAACGCGCCCGCGCGCATCGCAGCGAGCGCCCCCGCTGCGTTTCCTCGCGACATTGCTTGCGCGA
Source organism: Planctomycetaceae bacterium (assembly GCA_027483065.1). GTDB lineage: Bacteria > Planctomycetota > Phycisphaerae > Phycisphaerales > SM1A02 > QWPT01. The sequence continues at coordinate 1,863 of JAIXVI010000222.1, read as the reverse complement.
TGTCACGACCTTCCGCAATCGCTGCGAGAAAGACGCCGACAAACGCATCACCACAACCGACCGTATCGACAGCATCGACCGCGAATCCGCGATGGAGGTAACGCGCGCTGCCAAGTGCCGCAATCGCGCCGTCCGCACCGAGCGTCACGATGACCGTGCCACCAGGCATGCGCTTCGCGAGTGCTTCAAGTGCACGACGCGGATCGACTTCACCGGTGAGCGCTTCCGCTTCGGTTTCGTTGACGATCAGGCCGGCGAGTTTCTCGAAGCGAAGGCCAGAAAGCCCTGCATTCGCAGGCGCTGCGTTCAACCAGACACGCAGCGCGCGTGCAGCGGCCATCGCGATTCCTTCGTGCAAGAGCGCGCACTCGTTTTGAAAGAGCACGATGTCGCCTTGCTTCGCGGTTGCGAGGAACTTCTCGATTCCCTCCTTCGTGATGCGCAAGTTTGATTCCGGCGCAATCACGATCGCGTTCTCGCCAGACTCTGCGACCATCACGGTCGCCGCACCGGAAGTCGCATCGTTCGTCGCGATATCACGAACGCGCACGCCGGCTTCGCGCAGAGCTTCGCGAATGAACGCGCCATCGCGACCAGTGCGGCCCAACATGCGCACGCGCGCGCCAAACTTCGCGGCAGCCGCCGCTTGATTCGCACCTTTGCCTCCAGCGAACGTCTGCGCCGAAAGTGCGGCAACAGTTTCACCCGCGCGCGGAATCGCACGCACACGCACCACGCGGTCGATCATCATCGAGCCAATGACATGAATCGTGGACGAAGCCGCCATGGACGCAGCGTAACGGCGAACACGGAATGATTGTTCCGCGCGGGACTGGCGAGCCGCCCGTTGACACAACCGACGACGAAGTTCCAAGCCCGCATCAACTTGCGAGTCTTACAGCCGATCAGCCACGATCAACGCCGCGGACCAGTCGATACTCGTAGTGATCCCAAATCTTGAAGCCGCCGTAGCAAATTCCCACTTCACAAAGGATCACTGCGGGAACAACGCCCCACGTGTGATCTCGAACTCCCGGCGCGATCAGTAAGACAAGGAACAACAAGAACGCAGCCCAGCCGCCCCAAGCCGCGAACTTCGTGCCATTTCGATTTCGCCCGATGTTGGCGATCGCGAGTCCGAGCGCACCAAGTGCGGCGAGCGGAACGTTCGAAACGCGCGGCAACCAATCGGAAATCGCACCGATCAAGGGCGCACTTTGTCCAAAGACTTCCCACACGACGACAAGAACGACAGTCATTGAAGTCAGAAGCGCAACGCCTCGCAGTCGTCGTCGGCGGCTTTCGGTGTCGAGACGACATGCTCTCGAGAGTATGAACAACGTCGATGCGACGACGAGTACTCCAACAAAACCGATGCCGCCGAGAATCCAATCGAAGACACTTCTGCCCTGTAGTGTCGGCGAACCGAATCCGCTCCAAATCCAAGCGACGATGGATGGGGCGAAAAAGGCTGCAAAGAGCGCTGCTGTCCAAACTCCTGCCGCACTATCGAAGCGCACCCATTCACGAACGTTCCGAACTTTCGCCTCGTCAAGTTGTCGCACACGAACGCGTTCGAACTCTTCAGAGTGAATGTCTTTGCGCACGTCGTGATCGAGTGAGCGATCAAGCGAGTAATCCCGTGAGGACGAGTAACTTCCCTGATTCATGAAGTGGCACCCTTGGTTTTCGAACCATTCAACCACAAGGGCGGACCGCCAAGGCCGGTCTTTCGATAGTAAACCTCACAATTTTTCATTGACGGCTCATCCACGCGCGCATTCAACGACGCACTCGCTTCATCAGCCAATTGCGCACGTACCCCGCGCTCACCCGCCGAACGAGCGCACGCGCTCGACTTCG
>JAIXVI010000024.1 GCA_027483065.1 Planctomycetaceae bacterium | reverse complement strand
CGCGCCTTCTTCGCTTCCCACTCGGCGGTTTCGCGCTTGTTTTCCGTCGCAAGCGGCTTCCCTGTGCGGATCGCGTCGATTTCGAGGCCAGTCAAGTGCATCGCGTTGAGGCGGTAATCTTCGAACGCCTCGCACGCGACCGGCACGATCGGCTTGATGAGTGCGTACATCGCCTTCGCGTAGTCTTGGATTTCGATCTGCGCGTGTGGATCCATGCGCAGCGAGAGGAAGTGGAAGATGTTGTGCAAATCGCACTTCCAATACCACTCGGTGTATACCGAGACTGGCAGGACGGCCCGCGCGAGTTCGCGTGCGACACCCTTCTCCGTCAATTCGAGGTACTTGGCGTAGTTCGCTTCCGCACTCTCGAGAAGCTGCAGAAACTCTTCCGCCGTCCCCGCGTCGATCGGGCCTTCGCCACCCTGACGATTCGACTTCGACTGCTTCCGCACGTTCTCGATATCGGGGCGATAGAAACGATCCGGCATGATCGAGTAGCGCGCGCTGTACTCGTTCACATTCGCCGTGCGATGGCGGATCCACTGACGCGCGATGAAAATCGGCATCGCGATATGGAACTTGAACTCAACCATCTCAAACGGCGTCGAGTGACGGTGCCGCATGAGGTAGCGAACGAGTCCGCGATCCTCGCTCACCATCTTCGTCCCCTGCCCGTACGACACGCGGGCCGACTGCACGATTGCGCTGTCGGCGGTTTGCCCTTCGGGAACAAGCCGCGGCATCGCATCGACGAGCGCGATGAAGCCATGCTGGTGGATCGGGATCGACCAGCGACTTGATCCGCCCATGACGTCGTGAAGGGGCGTCTCCGGCATCACGCGCTCGATCGGAGCGGGTGCGGCAGATTCGACAGCGTTTGGGGTCGCGGCAGCGTCAGGCGGGAACGACATGGGGTCGGAATGTAGCACGGCCCGCGATGACACCGCGGTAGCGCCGCGGAAGCACCGTGGAAGCAGCACCCCTTCCACTCACCCGCGGCGGATCCGCTCGCTCATCGCAAAGAGCCACTGGCCGACGGATGTCGTCGTCCCCTGCAGCGTCGGCTTTCCCTTCGAGCGAAGGATCGGCTGCACGTCGCCCGCGAGGCCCCATTCAACTTCGAGGCTGTCAAAGCACTCGTCGAGCGTGGGCGCGGGCACAGGCGCGCCAATCGCTTCACGGGTCGTCGGATAGGTGCGCTCAGCACCCGCGGGCGCCGAGGTCTTCAACCCGGTGGGTATGCCTTCCGGCGCCGCGACGAATGCTCGGAGGTCCGCTTCACTTGTCGGAAACGCGTCGTTGCGATCGGCGTAGGCGAGCACACACCACGCAAGTTCACGCAGGCGTGCGTCGGTGATGTGCGCGGTCGTTCGCACATTCGCGAAGACATTCCACGAGATCACGCTCATCGTCACCGCGAAGAAGACGAAGACCGCAACGATTGTCCAAAACAGGGGCTTTCCGCGCATTCCCGAAGCGTAGCCGCTCACCGCGTGTCCGCGCATCCACAAGTGAGCGCAGGAAGTTCAAATCGATCGACGCTCTTACATGCGTGCATTCGCAAGCTTGATGCGCGCGCGCTTGCGTCGCGGATCGGCCTCGGGCACCGCCGACAACAGTGCCTGCGTGTACTCGTGCTTCGGGCGATTGATGATTTCATCGCGCGAGCCCTCTTCGACGATCTTGCCGTTGTACATCACCGCGATGCGATCGCAAATGTGGTGAATCACGGCCATATCGTGGGAAATGAAGAGATACGAGAGCCCCATCTCGTCCTGCAAATCGCCGAGGAGATTGAGAATCTGCGATTGAATCGACACGTCGAGCGCGCTTGTCGGCTCGTCGCACACGATCAGCCGCGGGTTAAGACTGAGCGCACGCGCGATACCGATGCGTTGCCGCTGTCCGCCGCTGAATTCGTGCGGGTAGCGATCCGCCGCCTGCTTCCACAGGCCGCATTTCACGAGCAACTCCTCGACCTTGGCACGCGTTTCGTCTGCAGACTGCGTGAGTCCGTGCACTTCGAGTGGTTCGCCGATGATGCTGCCGACGCGCATGCGCGGATTGAGGCTGCCGCCTGGATCTTGGAAGATGATCTGCATCTCGCGACGCAGCCGGCGCATGTCGACCGCGTTGGCGCCGAACACATCCTTGCCGTCGAATCGCACATCGCCGCCAGAATTCGGAATCAATCGAAGGAGCGTGCGGCCCACGGTTGTTTTACCGCAGCCGGATTCGCCCACGAGACCGAGCGTCTCGCCGCGGCGGACGAAGAAACTCACATCGTCGACGGCTTTCACGTGACCAACAGTGCGCTGCAGAATGCCGCGACGAATCGGGAACCACGTCTTGAGGCCTTTGACCTCGAGAAGGATCGGTTGTGCGTCCTTATTGCTCACGTGTTGCTCATGATTCGTGGTGAGGGCCCGGTGAGGGCCCGGTGAGGGCCTGGGGAGGGCCTGGGGAGGGCCTGGGGAGGGCCTGGGGAGGGCCTGCTGAGAGCGACGATATCGGAGGCTTCGACCGAAGCACTCGCGCGAAGGATGTGCGAGAGGGCCGAGATCGTACACGGACACAGAGACTCGACCAAGCCCATACGAAGAAACTCACGCGGCGCATTTACGGCGCAGAAATCGCGATGTTCACGACGCGACCGTCGGGGCACGTGATCGAAAGCGGCACTTCGACGCGCCGAATCATGCCACGCCGCTGCCCGGCCATCGAAGACACCGCGCGTGCGACACGCGTGTAGAACTCATCGAGCGAACCCACGGGCTGCTCGAAAACGGCCGTGATCGTGCTGCCGTCCGGTACGAGTTCTGCGATTTCCGATCCGTCGGCAGCATCTTCAATCAAGACGCCACGTCGGAACGGCACACCAAGTTTCTTCGCACGTTCCGACGTCGCCGTCGCGAACTTTGCAATGCCCGCACGCTCAAGCGCGGCGGGGAGATACGGTGCGAGATTCACGCTCGAGTCGAGTTCTGCCAGCGTCGCGATCACTTCGATACGCTCGCCGCCATCGCCCGATTCCGCGGCGCGCCACACTTCGAATTTCACGTCGCTTCCAGGCTTCCGCGACGAAATGATTGCTGAAACCCCTTCGTTCGTCGCGACTTTCTGCCCATCGGCCGCAACGATCACGTCGCCTGCGCGGAAGCCCGCGCGCTCGGCGGGCGAACTCGGCGTGACATCCGAAATCACCACGCCGTCGCCTTTGAATCCGTCGGCCACTTGACCGAACACGCCGTCACCGCCGCGCACACGCAGTTCGTCGAGCGCCACCATGCGAACGCCGAGGTAACCCTTGCGCACTTCGCCCGTTTCAATGATCTGCGTCACCGTCGACTCGATCATCGACATCGGAATCGCAAGGCCAATGCCTGCGAATTGCCCTTGTCCCGTGCCGTTTCCACGACCGGTCGCGATCGCGGTGTTCATGCCAATCACGCGGCCGCGCACGTCGGTCAGCGGACCACCGGAGTTCCCCGGATTGATCGCGGCATCGGTCTGGATGAAGTTCTCGTAATCGATATCCGCGAGGCCTGCGGTGCGTCCGAGCCCCGACACGATGCCTGATGACATCGAGAAGCGGAAATCAAACGGCGAGCCAAACGCGTACACCATGTCGCCTTGCTCAAGTTGCGACGAATCGCCGCGCAACGATGGGTGCAAACCGCCAGGCGCGACCTTGATGACCGCGATATCCGAACGGAGATCAAGGCCGACGAGTTCCGCCTCGCGGAGTTCGCCATCAAAGAGCTGCACCTGCAGCCGATCGCTTCCTTCGACGACGTGCGCGTTGGTCACAATGTGACCTTCTTCATCCCAAATCCAACCCGACCCGCTCGAGGCGTACGGCGCGGTGAACGCGCGTCGCTGCATCGCCATCATGGTGCTCACGTGCACCACGCTCGGCTCGACGAGTCGTGCGATCGCACGATTGGCGCGATTGATTTGCTCAAGCAGCGGAAGAACTTTCTCGACTTCGCGCACGGCTTCATCGTCGCTCGCGCCCGCATCCGCGAGCGTCGCCGTGTTCGAGGAAGAGTTTGATGGCGAGATCGGCGCGGAGAGCGACGTCGTCACCACTCCAGGCAATGGAAGTGCGGGCGCTTCAAGCACGCGCGCGGCACGTTCGATGCTCGCATCCGCGGCTGCATCGTTCGCGCGACGGATCGCAAGCGGTGCCGCGAGAATCGCGATCCCAGCGGCGGCGACAACGACAAATCCAGGTCCGACGTAGGGGAATTGGCGCATGGCTGTGGGATTCCGTGAAAGGACTCTGTTGGATGCTCAAACTCGTCCGATCCGTCGGAAGAATTCATCCTTCTCCGCGTCCGAGAGCGCGTACGGGTGCTCGCCGAGAGCACCTGTCTTGACGCGGTCTTTCCACGAACTCGCCATTTCCGCGAGCCCGCGCGCGAGCGGCACGATCGGAAGCGCAAACGGTGGCTGTCGATCGGTGAGGCCGAGCAAATCGTGCAGAACGACGACCTGCCCATGGCACGCGGGGCCCGCGCCACAGCCAATGACAGGAACGGGCGAGCGTCGAACCACTTCTTCGGTCACTTCGACAGGCGTCGCTTCGATGAGGAGCATGGTTGCCCCCGCCGCGATCATCGCGTCTGCGTCGGCCAAGATCTTGACCGCGTCGTCGGCCGTCTTCCCCGCGGCGACGTAGCCGCCGACTTGCTTCGCGTGCTGCGGTCGCGAACCGATGTGCGCGACGACCGGAATCCCCGCGCGACTCATCTTGGCGACAACCGGCGCGAACGACGCGTCCACTTCCAGTTTGACGACGTCGGCGGTGCCCTCGGTCATGAATCGACCGGCGTTGCGCACCGCTTCCGCGTCATCGGCGTGGTAACTCATGAACGGCATGTCGGCCATGACCAACGTGCGCGGAGCGCCGCGCTTCACCGCGGCCGTGAGCATGATGAGGAAGTCGAGCGGCGCATGAAGCGTGTTTGGGTAACCAAGCACCATCTCAGCAGCCGTGTCGCCAACGAGGAGGACGGGGACACCCGCGCGTTCGAGCCAGCGCGCCGTCGTCGCGTCGTAACAGGTCAGCGAGGCGAACTTCTTCCCCTCGCGCATCGCGCGTTGAAGCGAGCGCACCGTGACGGGCGCCACAGTCGGATCGGGGCCAGCCCACGTCGCCGCGGGCGCGTCACCGGATGGTTTCGTTTCAGTCTTCACAGTCGGCCGAGAAACTGGCTGCATGGGCCGCGATCATAGGGCCACGCCGCGCGCATTTCGCCGGTCGGAGAGCCACGTTCCGAAGACAGTTGGGTTCCTCGGTCACCCGCGGGCGGGAACGAGATTATCGCGGCCGCAGACGATCCAATCTGCGATCTCAATGGCCTCTGCGAAACTCTCGCGCGCCGCCTCGAGGTCGAAACAGGGCGTGAGAACCTGGCCGGCGCCGAGGTGTTCGACGGTCGCAACCGCGTCGCCCGCGATGAGCGTCGTCATGCCGCGCCCCGGCAGCAGAAGCCCGGTGAGTCCGGGCGTCACACCGTGCATCGGGAAGAGATCAACCCCCGGTGCGAGTTTGTCCGGCGCCGCGCGGCAGCGTTCGACGATCGCGACTTCTTGGGCGATGGTCTTCACGAGATCCTCGTCGCGCGCCTCGTGTGCCTCGCGAATCTTCTCGATGAGTTGAACGCCGATCGCCTCGCGCTCGCGTTCGGCGACGAGCCACTCCGCGCGCTCAAACGCGAGGATTCCTCGGCGATGCACTGGGCTCAGTGAGGTCAGGAAGACGTGCGTGATGTCGTCGGGACCGATACCAGCGCGTTCGACCAGCCGCGGAACCAGCGCCTGTGCAGGGAGCGACGGATCGACGAGGATTTTTGACTTTCCCGAGATGATGAGTGTCGTCGTCGCGTGTGGTGGACGCACCGCGCCGCGTTCGCCCCAGTGTGGGTTTGCGGCGAGCGTTCCGATCGAGATCACGCGAAAGGTGGAAGACGACGAGGAGGTCATGGGCGCGGAAGGGTAACAAGGCGGACGCGCGTCGCTGCGGCGCAACAGACCATCTCGCACGAACCGCAGTATGAACCGCGGTGTGAACCGCCGTGTGAACTACGGGGTGAGTTGCGGGTGGAGCTTCCGCGCGAAACTCTCGCACATTCCGCCGCCCGTTTTCACACGATCACTCGACCCTACTCCACGAGTCCATCGCGGGCGAGTCGTCCGATCGGGTTCGAAGGATCGCCGCGCTTCGCACGCAGTGCTTCGACCACAACGGGCGGCACGAGCGAGGACAGCGCGTCGAGCGAGCCACCGAGTGCCGCGATCTGCTTGATCAAGCTCGAACTCGTGTACGCGAAGTTCTCGCCGGTCACAATGAAAACCGTCTCGATGCCCGCGACCTGGCGGTTTGTAATCGCCAGTTGGCACTCGCTCGCGAGATCCGTGATGTTGCGAATACCGCGCACAATCGCGCAGGCATTCACCGACTTTGCGTAATCGACCGTGAGGCCCGTGTAGTGGTCGACGCGCACGTGCGCCCCTGCCGACTCCTTCGCGGTCATCTCCGCAACAAGCGTTCGCGCGAGCGACAAGCGCTCTTCGAAGGTGAACAACGCTTCCTTGTTCGGATTGCGGCCGATCGCGAGCACGACCTCGTCGAACATCCCGCGGCTCCGACGCAAAATGTCGAGATGCCCGTAGGAGATCGGGTCGAAACTTCCGGTGTAGATGGCGAGATGTCGGGCCACCCGCGCATCCTACCGACCGAACCAATGGTGTTCGCGCATGCTTCGCCGCGTTCGTCCCCACGCATCTCGGGCGTCGCGAGCGTGCGCGATGCCCTCAGAATCATCACAAACGAACGCGCACGGCACACGCTCTCCCGCGAGACCGTCGCAACCCGCACAGAGCGATCACCTGCCACGCAGGAAGTGCGCAACGCACTTGCTTCTGGCGCGCGGTATTCGACCTTTCACATGTCGACCGCCGCGTAAGGGACTCCGCGGCGCCGACGGCATCGGCTCCACAGGGCAAACGCCCTTCGGAATCGACCTTGGATCGGCCCCGCATCGGATCGCCTCCCCGATCGGGGCTCCCAACGACTCCAATCGGGGCGGGGTGACTGAGGAGCACCCCGTCCCGTCTTGACTGCACGCACCCGCCCCGCCACCCGCGGGGTGGGTGTGTTTTTCGTTCGCATGTTCAAACCATGCTCAAACGATGAACCAAGGCAACATGACGCGGACTCGGACGCGCCCCGTTGGTGATACTGCCCATCGCTGCGGCGAACCAGCACCAAAGTCTCAATCCGGAGATTGCACGATGCCCCGACTCTCAATCGTTGAACCGAAGGACGCCACTGGAGATGTCGCGCGCGTCCTCGCAAGCGCACCGATCAACATCTACAAAGGAATCGCGGCGAATCCTGAGGTTTTTGCGCCATTCATCGCGTTCATGCGCGCAGTCGGCGCGAGCGGCGCGGTCACGAAAGCGGAGAAAGAACTGGTGATGCTTCGCGCCGCAGAATCGCGCCACTGTGGCTATTGCGTCGCGGCGCACACGCGCGTCGCGGCAGGAGTCGGCGTGGGAGCAGACGACGCGCTGGCCGCCCGCCGCGGAGTTGGCTCGAACCCGCGCGCGCAAGCACTGCTCGATTTCACGAACGCGGTGATCGAGAAAAACGGCAACGTGTCGGACGCGGAACTGGCAGCGTTTCGCGCGGCCGGGTTCGATGACCGCGCCGCGATTGAGGTGGTCGCCGCGATCACGGCGATGACCTTCACTGCGCTCTACAACCACATTCACCAGACCGAAGTCGATTTTCCGGCGGTGCCGCAGGCGTGAACACCCTTCATGCGCAATCCGCCCGAACCGCGCTCAGTCGGCGGGCATGATGCCGTCGACGAGCTTGTCGAAATCGGCGCGGTTCGCCTCGACGGTTTCGGTTGGACCCACGAGTCGGAAGAAGACGTTGCGACCTTCCGCTTGCACAATCGCCGCGAGTTGCAGGAAGTCGCGCTTCGGCGCAGGCGCGCCCATCGCGAGATAGTCGCCCGCGAGTTCGATCAGTTCGACCTTGAGAGGCCCGACGGTTTTCGCAGAGCGCTTCGCCTCCGGCGGACGGTCGCCCGCGCGGAATTGATTGCGCCACCGTTCGATGTTTGCATCGAGTGGTCCGCCGTCGCCGTCGACGAACACACTCACGATCAACTCCGCTTGCTTCGTCGAATCGCCCGCACCGGGTACCGAGTACTGCAGTGTTCGGAACTGCATCGATGGTTTCGTCCAGACCCATGTCGCTGGCTTCGGAGCGCGCAACCCCGCAACTTCGAGCGTCGCCGGATCATCCGCGCTCGTCGAAGTGCGCCACTTCGATTGATCGACTTTGGGGCCGTCTGTCTTCGGACGCGGCGCGAACGCCTGCGAGGAAGTTGGGCCGGTCTTCGGATCGGAAGACGCGGTTGCCGTCGTGGAAGCGTCGGTGGTTGCAGGCGCGCTTGGTGCTGTCGACGTGGCGGTTGACGTGGCGGTTGACTCGACAGGCGCCGGCGGGCGCGGCTTGGGCGACTGGCCACATCCAGCGAGTGCGACCAATGCGAGAGGTGCGATGAGCGACGAAAGCATGCGCGGAGCGCGCGAGTTCGAGAGAGAAGATTGCATGGTGTTCACCAAAATCGGAGTGTCGTTCCGAGTGTCATTTTCCGTGTGCGCAAACCCGGCGCGAAGAGTCCGTGCGACGCGCGGCGCGGGCTCGTAGCATACGCCCTTCTCACGAACGAGCCGCACGCACGAGCCGCAAGCACGAGCCGCACGCACGAGACCATGTCCAACTCGCCGCAACCTTTCGATGCGTTCGCACAGCAGTCCGCAACCGACTTCGCACACCGAGTTGCGCAAAACGGCGCACACTTCGAAGCATCAGCATCTCGCGCGTCCGTGGATGAGGACATCACGTTCGTTGGCACACGCATTTGGACGGCCGATCCCACATATCCGCGGGCACAGTCGGTCACGATGCGCGGCGGCGTCATCGTTGCGGTCGACGCACCTCCGACTGGGAGAGTCGTCGAACTCGGCACGCGGTTCTTGTGCCCGGCGTTTCTCGACGCGCATCTCCATGTCACGCTTGGCGCTGCAACGCTCGCGCAATGTGATCTTTCAGGTTGCAGCACGCGCGCGGAGTTCGAAGCGCGGATCGCGCGACACGCGGCTCTTCTCGATGCGCAAGGTCAAGCGGTCCACGCGGTCCACGCGGGCAACCACGCGCATGCAAGCTCGGCCGGCAAAGACAGCGCGTGGCTCGTTGGTTTCGGTTGGAACGAGTCTGATTGGCGCGGCGATGCACCCGATCTCTCGTGGCTCGCGGCCGCGGGCGATCGACCCGCCGTCGCGTGGCGCATGGATCAACACGCGTGCGTCGTGAACAGTGCTGCGCTCGCACTGCTCGACACCACGCCGATTGCGGGCGGTGAAATCGAGCCCGCGCGCGGGATCTTCCGCGAGCAAGCCGCGTGGAAGCGCGTGATCCCAGCGATTCCCGCGCCTTCGGTCGCGGCCAAGCGCGCCAATCTCACGAAAGCGTGCGCGTACCTCCACTCGCTCGGCCTCGCAGGCGGCGGATCGATGGAGTATCTCTCTGATATCCACGACGTCTATCTCCCGACGCTCGAGGCGCTCACCTTCCGGATTCGTGCGACGGTGCTTGATCGCGATTGGCCGCTCGATGTGCCGCCGACATTTCCCGCCGCGGCATGCGCGGGGCACCCCTACCTTCACATCGTCGGCCTGAAGACTTTCGCCGACGGCACGCTCGGCTCGCGCACGGCGTGGATGCTCGAACCCTACGCGGACGCTCCACACACGGACGGCCTCGCGATGGAACACACCTTGCGCGGCGAACTCGCGGCGTGGATGCGGGCTGTTCAAAAACTCGGTCTTTCGCCGAGTATTCACGCGATTGGCGATCGCGCCGCGCGCGAACTCCTCGACGCGTGCGACGCGTGCGCCGATCATCCAGCACCGCGACTCGAGCACATGCAAACGCTCGCTCGCGAAGACGTGCCACGACTCGCGGGTCGATTCGCGAGCATGCAGCCGTTACACAAAGCCGACGACGCGCGACAAGCACTCGCGCGACTCGGTGCTGCGCGCATCGAGCGCTTCTTCCCGTTCCGCGCACTACTCGCGCACGGCGCACGACTTGCCTTCGGAAGCGACTGGCCGATTGTGTCGCCCGATCCGTTGCTTGGGATCAAGGCGGCCGTCACTGGACTCGATCTCGACGGAAGGCCGTTCGCGACCGAACACTCGATTTCCGTCGAAGCGGCGCTCGCGGCGTACACGCGCGTTCCCGCCGAAATGTTGGGTTTCCCTGGCGGAATGCTGCGCGCGGGCCGCGCGGCCGATTTCGTCGTACTTGATCAATCACCCTTCGAAATCGATTGGACGCGCGAGTTGCCGAAGGTGCTTGCGACATTCGTCGATGGCCGCGCGATGTTCGTTGAGAACGCTATCCTCGCCCCCGCGTCGCGTAACGCATAGCGCGACGAGAAGCAGACCGAGACACAGAAGGAACGCACTCGATGGACATCGGCGTCTACGGTTTTTACAAAGAGCTCGGCATCGCTGGCGCTGCTGCGTTTGTCTTCTGGGGTATCGCGTCGGTCACGCTGCACGAACTCGCGCACGGTTGGGCTGCGATTTGGCAAGGCGATGACACGCCGCGCGTCTATCAGCGCATGACGTGGAACCCGCTCGTGCACATGGGCTTGATGTCGATCTTCATGCTGCTGCTCGTTGGAATCTTCTGGGGCATGATGCCCACCGACCCAAGCAAGTATCGCTGGGGCCGACGCGGACGCATTGTGGTCTCAGGCGCCGGACCTGCGATGAACGTCGCACTCGCGATTCTCTGCTGGACCGCGTTTGGTATCGCCTTCGGTCTCGGCGGCGAAATGAGCGGAACCAACACCCATTTCCTCGATCGACTCGTGCAATTCGCGTTCATCGGCGGATCGCTCAACGGCCTGATGGCACTCTTCAACATGCTGCCGGTGCCGCCCTTTGACGGCGCCAGCGTGCT
>JAIXVI010000148.1 GCA_027483065.1 Planctomycetaceae bacterium | reverse complement strand
TCTTCCGCGTGAAGCATCCGCTCGGTACACCCATCCTCGTGATCGGTGCAGGCGCGGCGGGTGCGATCGCTGGACTTCTTCGCTGACGAGGCGCACGGATGGGCACAGTCGGGCACAGCATCAATCTCGCTTGAGAGCCGTACACTCTGCGCGTGCCCAAGCCGTTCCGTGAGCAATCTGATCGTCCGAATCGCCCGCCGCAGACTTCTCGCGGAGGTGGCGATGCGCGCGACGCTGCACCGCGTCGCCGCGAAGAGCGGCCGCCGCTGCGCATTTTCCCCACCACGCTGTGGGAGTACCCAAGCCAACACTACGACAGCCCCGCGATGCGCGAAGCGCAGAAAAAGCAGCGATTGCAGCGAGGTGAAGAGCCGCGCGAGATTGTCATCCAAGGCGATGAAGTCATCGGCTCGGGCTCGATGCAGGGCGACAAGGACTACATCGGCGCAACGCCGTCGTGGGTGATTTGGCAGTTGCTCTCGCGATACACGCGCGAAGGCGACGTTGTCGTCGACCCGATGTGCGGCTCAGGCACCACGCTCGACGTGTGTCGCGATCTCAAGCGCAAAGGCGTTGGATTCGATCTCAATCCGCAGCGCGAAGAGATTCAGAAGAACGACTCGCGCAAGTTGCCACTCGCGAAAGAGTCGGTCGATTTCGTCTTCATTGATCCGCCCTATTCGACACACGTCGACTACTCCGACGACGCGCGCTGCATCGGGAAGCTTGATTCTGGCGGCGACGATGAAGGCCGCGCGTACTACCGCGCGATGGACGAGGTGATTCGCGAGATTCACCGCGTACTCAAGCCTGGCCGCTACATGGGGCTCTACGTCAGCGACTCGTGGCGTAAGAAGCGCGATCGCGATGGAAAGGCCGTCAAGGGCAGCGAGTTCATGCCGATCGGGTTTGAACTCTTCGCAATCATGCGGAAGTACTTCGCTGCAGTCGACATCATCTGCGTCGTTCGCCACAACAAGAAGCTCACCTACGGAAACTGGCGAAAGGCCGCGGAAGAAGGCAACTTCTTCCTGCGTGGTTTCAACTACTGCTTCATCATGCGGAAGGCGTGAGCAGAACGAGGCTTACGACGCCAGCACGCTCTGGCCGACCCGTCTTTCGCGGCGCCCCCAAAGCCTAGAGCCGCGAAGCATGCGTGGTTCCATCTGCGTCAACTCGGGAAAAGCATGCTGCCACGTCGTCGGTTGTCGCATGACCATCATCGAGGAAGTGCCCTTCAACTCTCGAGGATGCCCATGCACGCTTGCAATAACTCTCTACCGCCTTTGACCGCCGCACCGAGTCCCATCGCCAAGTCCGACCGGAGAACGGCATGTCGGAAGTTCTTCGTCGCAGGACTCGCGTGCATCGCGATCATCCTCGCTGCGGAAAGGGCGCAGGCCGCCTGCTTCGGCCCGGCCAGTGCCCGGGCTATCCTTGGCTGCGTACACGCGCTTCCGCTGCCTGCCGATGCCGATGGCGACGGTATTGAAGACAGCTCAGACAACTGCCCGACGGTGAGCAATCCGACCCAGGCGAACGCCGACGGAGACGCCCGCGGCGACGCTTGCGACAACTGCCCGGCCGTCGCGAACAACACCCAGAGCGACTCGGATTCAGATGGCGTAGGCAACGCATGCGACAACTGCGCGACCATCGTAAATCCGAACCAAGCGAATGCGGACGGAGATGCACGAGGCGACGCATGTGACAACTGTCCGCAGATCGCAAACAACGCGCAGACGGACTCCGATGTCGATGGACTCGGCAACGCATGCGACAACTGTCCGAACGTCGTGAATCCCGATCAGGTCAACGCCGACGGGGACTCGCTCGGCAATGCTTGCGATAACTGCCCCACAGTCACAAACACCAACCAGGCGAACGCCGACGGCGACCCGTTCGGCGACGTCTGCGACAACTGCCCATCGGCTTCGAATGCAAATCAGGCCAACGGTGATGGCGACACACGCGGCGACGCCTGCGACAACTGTCCGTCGGTCACGAATGCGGACCAGGCGAACAGCGACGGGGATGCACTCGGCAACGTCTGCGACAACTGTCCGTCGGTCACCAACGCCGATCAGGCGAACAGCGACGGCGACGCACTCGGCAACGTCTGCGACAACTGTCCGTCGGTCGCTAACGCTGATCAGGCGAACAGCGACGGGGATGCGCTCGGCAATGCCTGCGACGGATGCCCAAACGATGCAGCGAAAACCTCGCCGGGAGCCTGCGGATGCGGCGTCGCGGACACCGATTCGGACAGCGATGGCACTCCAAACTGCATCGATGGCTGTCCCAGCAATCCACTGAAGTCTTCACCAGGAGTCTGCGGCTGCGGGCTGGCCGAGGACGATGCAAACAACGACGGGACGCCCGACTGTGTCGGCGGTGGCGACTGGACCGCAAGCTTCGAGGCCCTCGGTGGAACCATCGCCTCGCCTGGTACGCGGGCCTTCGAGTTTTTCGTGCCCTTCTCCACTTTCACTGGCCCTATCAGTGCCGTGGAGGTCGAGTTCATCGGCTTCAACCACGCAAGCTGCGGTGACCTGGTCGCCTTGGTGAAGGCGCCGAGCGCCGCCACGGCACCGATCTTCTCGCGGATCGGCATGGCGGGAACGGCACAAGCCGACACGTCGCCGCTCGTCGGCAACTACTCCTTCTCCGACGGCGCGACTTCCTCGATCTGGGCAGCGGCAGCGACGG
>JAIXVI010000022.1 GCA_027483065.1 Planctomycetaceae bacterium | reverse complement strand
GGCTTGTCATCGAGTGTGCGACGGCCTTCGCGCACGCCGCGGAGTTGCGACGGCGGAACATCGGCCGGCGGCGTCGGCTGGAAGCGCGCAACCGTGCGTGGATCGTCGCCTGCGGTACCTGGCTGCGGCGCAGGTTGCTGTGCTTGACCGGAAGAAGTCGGCGCAGCGGGCGGAACTTCCGTCGTGGTCGGGGCTGGAGCAGGTTCAGCAGCGGGGGCGGCTGGCGCAGGCGCACTGCCGGAACCACCACTCGGAGGAGTTTCGTTTTGCGGAGCGGTGGTTGGTCGCGGTGTAGCGCTCGGCTGCGGCGTGGCGCTTGGTTGCACGGCAGGAGCAGGTCGCGGAGTTTCGGTCGTCGCGTGTGCCGCGAGCGGCATCACGAATGGCGCCACGAAAGGCGTCACAAGCGCGCCTGTCAACGTGAGCGCTGCAGTTGCGCGAACAATGTCGCTTGTCGACGTGCCGGTCATCACGCCCGACGCCAAGTTCTGCGTGAAATCTCGGGCGATGCTTTGGATGAATGATCGATTCTGACGCACGTCGAAGCTCCGGATTCTGCTCCGCGAAAAAATCGCGAAGACGATTCGCCTGCCATCCTTCGGTTTGAAGGAGTGATCCATCACGGATCGGTTTGTACCTCAGCACCGCGCTGGACAGATTGCGCGAGAGCCACCACTACCCATCATGAGGTCGATCAGTTGCCGCGATTGACGCGCGCGACCAACTGTCCCCGCTCATGATTCAGTCGCGCACGATTTTGGTCGTCGACCGACCAGCTGCGTGTCGCATCAATCGCCGCAAGCGCATTCCGCGCTTGTTCGAGTGTCATCGCTGAAATCTGCGCGTCCTCAAGTCGTGGAGGAAGCAGCGCGCGATCGACATACTCAATGCCTGGTTGTCCGCCATCGCCCTCGGGCTCATCGGCGTTTGGCGAGGGGAGCCGCTGCGGAGCCATCGCGCTCGACGGAAGTTCACCCTCGGGGCCAGGGCCACTTGGTTGATCGGCGCCAGGCTCGTCACCAGGGCCCGTGCCTTGCGGACGCGCAGGAGGAAGTGCTGTCGGCGAGGTCGCCGGCGCTCCTGCTGGATTCGCTGCACCGCCGCTCGCGGAAGGTGCACCAGCGCCTGCACCGTTCGTGCCACGACCAGCGCCTACGCCTGCAGTTGCTGCGCCCGATGTTGCGGCATTTGCATTCGCTCCGCCCTGCGCCGAACCGGCCCCGGCAGCAGAGCTCGCACCGCCAGCCGTACCCGGAGTCGCTGCCGCGCTTCCTTCAACGATGCCGCTCATCGTTCCTGCAGGCATTCCGCCGCGGAGGAATGACTCGTTGATGCGCGGCCAAAGCGTCACGGTGTACTCGCCACGCTGGTACCCAAGCTTCACGCTGTACGGCGCGTTGATCTCGAGGACCTTGATGCCCGATTTCGTTTCGCCGAGCTTGATGCGCTTATCCGCATCGCTCAACGTCGAGAACAGCACATAGTCGCCGAACACGCTCGTCGGTGCTGGTCCCGCGTAGGTTGCAGGTGGCGGCGGCGGTCCTGGATCCGGCGGCGGCGCAACAGGCTTCGGTTGCTCGACCACCTTGGGCTTGCGCACCGGTGCTGGCGGCAACTGATACATCGAGCGGCCGACAAATCGCGCGCGGCTTGTTTCGAGGAGATCGCCGCCATCCTTCTGGAGAAGTGCGATCGGGTCTGCTTCTTCCGCGCTGATCGACGGAGAGGTCACGGCGCTCAATACGCTCGCGACGCCTTGCCAAACGACCAACGCAGAGATGCCAACAGCCACCGCTGAAATCACAACGGGCTTCGACACGCGCAAGCCAGGGGGCAAGCGATCAAGAAGTTCTTTCATGCCCCACCTCGCTTCGGCGTTCGCTTCAGAACACCCCACTTCTCAACGCTCATCTGAACCGCCACGCGCTTGGTCGCAGGGGCGTACGTGAGTTTGAGATCGGTGATGGCGTCAATGTCCGCACTTCCATCGAGGTCGGCGATGATCGCAGTGACATCATCGGGCGCCGCTTCGAAGGAGATGTCCGCGATGGTGCGGCCCATCGTGCCGCCGAGTGGCCCGGCGATATCGCCAAGGACATCGGTCCCGAGCTGCTGACCTCGGCGAAGATCTTGCGAGTACTTCGACACGCCCTTCTTGCGAAGAACACCGTCGACAGTGGCGGCAAGTTTGCGCATGCCTTTCGCTTCGTCTTCGGGAACCGCGTTTGGTCCGTACGCGATGGCGTTGGCGGCAACCTCCGGTGGCAAGCCGTCGGCGCGTTCTGCCGCGCGATCAAGCATCGCAACCCATCGGTCGGAACGCTCGTTCATGCGATCTGCGATCGGCCAAATAGCTTCGTCGAGCACGAGGAAGCCACCGAACAATGCGCCCGCGATCACGCCCCATTTGGCTGCACGCGGAAGCGTGCCGAACCACGAGATGACGCGCACGAATGGGTCGCGCGCAGCTGTGGTGGAGTTGGACTTCGCTTGGCTCACGTGAGGCTCTTCAAGTAATCAAGGATGCGAGTGAAATCGGTCTGCAGACGCTTGCGCGTTGCCTCGTCGAGGTCCGCTCGGCCCTTTGCTTTCGCAAAGTCAGAGAGCAGGCCGCGAGCTTGGTCGCGCGTCATCGCGCGGAGCTCTTCATCGGTAAACGTCGAGGGAATCTGCGCGTTTGCGAGCGCCGCGGCAGCAGGGCCGCCACCCGCGCCAGCACCGCTCGGCATTGTGGCGGGAGCTGCACCAGCACCTGCGTTGGCGCCAGCGCCAGAATTCGCGCCTGCACCTGCGCCTGATGCTGCAGCACCATCTGCGGCTGGCGTGGTGGGTCGGCGCGTGATTCCGCGCGCCGGTCCACCGACAGACGCCGTGCCGCCGGGTTTTGAAGCGTTCGCGGAGGCACCTTCAGCATCGGCCGAGGCAACCTGGGTCTCGCCGGTCCCATTCGATTCTGGATCTGCCGCAGCCGTTTCACCCGAAGCTGCGCCGCCCGTTGGAGTCTGGTTGCGCGACGTCGTGGATGACCCGGTCGCCGTGGAGGCACCGCCGGCATCCTCGTCATCGCCCGGCTTCCCATACTTCCGCTGTACAAGGGTCGTCTTCGCCCAGTCGCGCGCTTCGGGGTATTGGCTGGCAAGTGTGGGGCGCACAATTGGCGCCTCGATGTCAAACTTCAGAATGCCGCGTCCATCGCCTGCATCGAAGCGGGGGCGGGACTTCTCAAAGACCCCCGAGGCGTCCATGTTGGATGCCATCTCCGTCACGAGATTCTCAGCGAAGATGTCGCTCTTCGCCTTCGAAACGCCGCGAATAGAAATGCCCTGCGTGCCCGAAAGTTGAATCGATTCAATCTCGATTCCGTCGGGTGTGCAGCAGGCGAGATCTCCCAAGAGTTTGGTGACCGGAAGCGTGCGCTTGCCAAGTTCGCGGTAATGCGAAATCCGTTGGTCAATCGCCTTCTGATTTCGCTCGAAGACCGCGGGTTCTTCCGGCATCTTCCATTGCACAACCGCGGAGCGCACCCATGCGAATGCGACGGGTGCGAATCCGATGATGAGGAATCCAGCGAGGCACGCGCGAAGCGCACGGGAAGGATCGGAATAGCGCTTGACGAGGAGCTCGATCCGCGAGGTCTTCACGCCCTCCTCAACACGCTTCAAGCGCGCGAGTTCAGCGAGCGGGCCCGTCGCAATGATCGTCGCGCCAAGCAAGATCGCCCAGTCGTTCCACCAAGCGCCGTTGGAGTCTGCGGCAACCACCTGGACAGCCAATCGTGATCGCAACTGCGCGATGGCATCGCGGCCGATCATGGTCGTGCGGCTTCCGCTCTGCGTCGAAGTCAATTCTGTCGCAGCGACCATGGCGGCGATCCGCGAGGGCTCCATGCCCGCATTCAAGATCGTCTCGGCAATCGCTTGGCGCATGCCGTTTGCCCAGTCCGCGGCATCGTCGGCGCTTCCCGTCTCGCGAGCTGCGCGCAGGACCAGGCCCTTGCGCCCCTCCATCGCAATCGCGATGGAGCCGCTCTCCCGATCGGCGAAGACCGCGGGGGTGTCTCCGGAGGCGAGCGGAATCAGCGCCGCAACCTCGGGAACGTAGCGAACAACTTTTTCCTGACGCGCCGAAAGCCCAGAGTCGGCATCGCCCCTCGCCGGGGTTGGCCACGCGACGATGATGCCTTGGCGGTCGGCTTCGCCGGTGTCGGGCATGATCCCGAGTCCCATCCGGCTCGCCGGGATCGCGCCCAAAAACATGCCTTCCGCCTGAAGTCTCATGGCGGCAAGCATTTGCGAAGGAATGGCGTTCGGAAGCGTGGTCTGTCGGACGATGGTCGACGACGCCGGAAGGAGGACGCGGACGTCGCCGCAGCGGCTCGACTCGGTCCACGAGAGCAACGCAGTCATCGGGTCGGCGGCATCAAACTCGCGCGCGTCGAGCACCGTGGGCCGCTCACCTTTTCGAACGAGCAGGGCACGCACCCGATCGGCACGTCGTTCGGCGACCGCCAGAAGCTGGTCGTCGTAGGTTGTCGGCGTGGTGGGCTTCACTGCTCTCGGTACTCCAGGATGCGCGCGGGAAGTGTCGAACGATCAAGTACGGCCGTGATTTCAACCTCAAGTCCGGTTGTCGCAGAACGACCTCGACTTGTCACGGTGAAGACGTAACTCTGCGTATCGGCCATCGGCGCCAAGGCTGCGATCGCTTGAGGCGTGATCCTACTTGAATCTCGAAGGTCCGCGATGGAGAGGAGTCCAGAACTTGAGGCGCTGCGTTGGGCGATGATGGCGTCGGCGCTGATCGGATCATCGGGCAGCATCGCTCGAAGAATGGCTGGAGAAACCGTGTTGAGATTCACCTTGCCGATGATCGGAGTCGTTCCGTCGTCGAGCGTCGACTCTTGGAAGATCTTGCGCAGTTGTTGCTGATCGAGCGACTGGATGCGATTCTGTCCCGCCGCGCCTTGATTGCCGCGCAGGCCAGACGAACTGCGTCCGCTCTGGCGGCCTCCCGCCTGACCTCCGGATTGACCTCCGGATTGACCTCCGGATTGTCCGGAAGCGCCCCCGGCGGCGTTGCGGCCATTCTGTGGACCGGAAGTCGCCAGCGTATTGAGGTCCTGCGTCAGCAACATCTCGAGCTTCGCGTCGGATCGCTTCGCGAAGGTGGTCAGCGATGCCGCTTGCTGCGCGGTCACACCGAGGCGTTCTTGCATCTCTTCGGCACTGGCGCTCTTCAGGTTGAGCCGCTCGGTCCCGGAGGACGAGAGCAAACTCCCTGTCGTGCGAGCCGTGAGCGCGCCGCTCCAACCTGCATCAAGAAGCCCGTCGGCATCATCCTTTGGTTCGCCGAGCGCACCGTCGTTTTCGTTTGGGTCGAGCCGGCCGTTGAGATTTGCATCCTCACCGCGGACGGACGACGGAAACGCACCTGCAACGAGTTCGAGCTCTGCGATCGAACGGAAGGAGCCGTTGCGCGGCTCGTAGCCGAGGTCGCGATTGACGTAATAGTCGTACTCCGCGCCCATCATGCCTGCGTTGTCGTCGGCGTCACGCCAATCCACAATCGCGTCCGCAACGTCGAGGCTCATGCCGCTCAGTTCGAGCAGCGTTGCCTTCGTTGCGTTGTTCACGTTGATCTTCGCGTGTTCATCTTGCGGGCCGCGGATTTCGACGCCGTCTTCAACGTGACGAATCTCCCAACTCCCAGAAGCGAGTTCGCCATCGGCGACGAGTTCAAGATCCTTGAAGAGTTGCCGCGCGTCGGATGGATCAGGTTCCTCGGTGTGGTACTCAAGAACTGCGAGGGTCTCCTCGATGCCGGCGCGGGCGGCCCACCGAGCTTCGACTTTCGCAATCGCTTCGCGTCCCATCGTGGCAGCGCGGAAGCCAAGCACCTGCGCAGCGCCGACGATCACTGCCGCAATGGCGACAGCCCAGATCACCAAGACGATCACGGATCCGCGTCGATTGCCACGCGCGGAGCGATAGATTTCGCGACCGGCGAGATCACGCGTGCGACCACCAATATGGCCACGCGGTAGCCATCGTCGTCCGTGTTGCGCCTCCTCAGGAAGCGTGGAGGCACGCGCGGTCATCTCACTCACCGACGGTTCCCCCGGCTCATCGAGAATCCGCCACCAGGTCGGTTTCCGGAGTTTCCAAAGGGGCGCGAGGAGCCCGAGTTGTCGCCGCCGACCTCAGCGTTTGGACGGCCGCCTCCTGGGCGACCTCCACCGGGACGTCCGTTCCCGGGGCGCCCGCCACCAGGACGTCCACCGCCAGGGCGACCTCCACCGTCGACGCCCAAATCATCGCCGCGACCTCCGCCGCCGTTGACACCGCCGCCGGTCCCGCCGTCCGTGCCACCGCCCGTACCACCGTCGGTTCCGTTGGCGCCACCTTGCGCGTCGCCTTCTTCACCGTTGGCACCAGTTCCATCATCAAGGCCGCTCTCGTCTTCTTCCGGTGGCGGTGGTGGAGGCACGATGCGATCAATTGGCACCTGCGTGCGAAGGACTGCAAGCGCTTTGCCCGGCTCGCTGACCTCGCCACCGGGCATGTCACCAGTCGCGGTCACCGTGATGCGGAGTGCCCAAGGAAGTCCAAGTTCATCGGAATCCCAGTCGGGGTACCAAGACTCACCGTCGTACGCCTCGATGGAAACACCAACGATGCCGTCGACCGACGGCATGGCGATGCCGCCACCCTCGCCGTTTTCGTCAGGCACGGCGTCACGGCGCATCCAAAGAACGCTGCCGTCCGCGTCGTCCATCACACGGTACTGCGATTCGTACTCGCCACCTTCGCCTTGGTACTCATCGCGCTGCATCGGTCGAAGGCGCGTGTTGTAGATCAGCACCTCATCGCGATCCATCGGCCCGTAGTCTGAGTAGTTCTGTCCGTCGAGGAGAACAAGCCGCGTATCGAAGAGATCGGCGCTGCGGACAATCGAAGAGAGGTCGCGGCGCAGCGAGTCCATCGCAGCAGTTGCGCGCGTCACCGCATCAAGCCTGGTGCGCGTCACGTCGCGCGCACGGCCGATGCGCGAGAGCACGGTGCTGATCGTCACCACAACGATCGCGCTGACCGAGATCGCGACAACGAGTTCCATGATGGTGAACCCGCGGGCGGCATGTTGAGCGTGTGATGGATTACGGCGCATCTTCGGTGGCTCCTTCGCGCGCGGCGCGACGTTCTTCCCAACGAGCAGCTCGATCAAGCGGTTCGTAGGGTTCTCGCACAGGATCAGGTTCTTCGCCTCGCTTCTCAGCGATTCGGGTTTCAATGGAGTACGCACGCCCTGAGTCGTGGACGAGCGAGACAACAATGTGCGCAGGTACACCCGCGCCGCCCGGAGCGATATCGATTTCGTACTCAAAGTCTTCGTAGGGGCTTCCCGCATCGAACTTACCGCGCGTCGGGTGCAAATCCTCGAAATCCACGGGCCCCTCGGTCAGCACCAGCGAGAGCAATTCATCGAGGGCAGCAGCGGCGCGAATATCAATCTCACCGCGACGCTGCATCGTGAGCGCGTGTCCGCTCACGCCAAGCACGGCGATCATGCCGATCGCGAGCAGAATGCCAGCCACGATCGCGTCCATGAGCGCGAAGCCACGGCGTGATCGGCGATGAAACTGCGCCCGGCGTTGTGGAGGGCACGCGCTGGTGTTGAGTGCTCGATCCATCGTCACCATGCCTCCAGTGACGAACCTTGCGCATCGAGATCAATCGGCGTCCGTGCCGCATTCATCGGGTCATCTGATCGCAGCGGAGTGGATGAGTAGTTTTCGAGCACGATGGTCAGTTGCTTTTCCTGTCCCACAAGATCGAGCTCAATGCGTGGTCGTCCGCCGTCGGGGTGCGTTGGGATGTTCCAGGCATCGCTCGACGGCATCTCGGCTTCATCAGCCGCGGCACGATCAATGAACATGCCTTCCGGGAGTTCGACGACGTTGCTGAGTCGGTCGGGCTGCCAAATGCGCGGCCCTTCCGGATTCTCTGGATTGAGGTCGTAGATCCAGAGCGAGACCTCACGAAGAGATGGGTCGTAGTACAAGCCAATCTGCTGCACACCCGCGGCATTGCGGAACGCGTACATGCGGAGGAGATCCGCAACGGCGATGACCGCTTTCTCTTCGCGTTGACTTCGAACGGCGAGCATCTTCGGCACGATCGCCGAGGCAACGAGTGCGAGAATCGCGCACACAACCACGATCTCAACGATCGAGAACGCGCGCCGGAAGAGGCGCGCGCTCGAAGGAAGTCGATGGATGCGTGTGCGTTGCACAGAAATGACGCCCGTTCTCAGCCGCCGCGGCTCTTCTTCGGATCGCGGCCGTGATAGATGTCAGCGTTGTCGCCTTCGCCGCCCGGAGCCTTGTCCGGGCCGAAACTGTACACGTCGAATTCGCGACCGATGCCGGGCACTGCGATTTGGTAGCGCGTTCCCCACGGATCCGTCAATGAATCGACGCTGTCGATGTACTTTGGGACGAGCACTTCAAGATCGAAGTCCCCGCCGAGCGACGAACCACGGTTCTCGCTGAGGTAAATCGTCACTTGATCCGCGATCTTGGTCGCTTCGATCAGCGCTTTGTCTTGATTCGCGCTCGAGATACGACCAAGGAGGTTCGGCGCGATGATCGCCGCGAAGATCGCCACGATCGTCACCGCAACGATGACTTCGATGAGGCTGAAGCCGCGACGAACGCTACGGCGGAGACGGCGGTGGGTGCGGTTGTTCGTTTGCATGGTTTCCTTCTTACGCCCGTCATCCGACGGAGTTTTGCAATTGGACAATCGGCAGCAAGATTGCGGCCAAGACGAAACTCGCGAGCAGTGCCATGACGACGATGAGCACCGTCGGGAGCACGCGCGTGAAGAGCTTGAGTGAGTTGTTCACCTGACGATCGAAGCTTCCCGCGGCATGCAAGAGCATCTGCTCGAGGCGGCCGGAGCGCTCACCGATGTTGACGATTTGCACGAGAAGCGGTGGGAAGTGTCCGCTGCGCTCCAATGGATCCGCGAGCGACTGGCCTGTGGTGACCTTATCGGAGACTTGGTCGATCGCGTTGGTCAGTGCGGTGTTCCCAAGCGTGTCGCGCACGATCTTAAGTGCCGCGAGAATCGGGATGCCTGCAGAAACAAGCGTTCCGAGCGTACGGGTAAACCGCGCGACAGCGATGTCGCGGACGAGTTGCCCGGCGACCGGCAGACGCAGCACAAACGTGTCGAAGCGGAGTCGATTGGCGGGCTTCGCGAGCCAGTTTCGCCACGCGATCCACGCGAGCACGCCTGCGCCGATCAACACAAGCCACCATGCCTTGATGAAGTCCGAGACATCCATCAGGATCATGGTTGGGAGTGGCATCTCAACATTGGGCGCGTTCATGATGGGCTTCATCACGCGCGGCAAGACGAATGCGATGAGAATGACCACGCTTGCCGCGATGAGGCCGGCGATCATCAGTGGATAGATGACCGCACCAACGACTTCGCGACGCAACTCAACCGAGCGCTCCAAGAGATCCGCGAGTTGGTGCATGATCTCAGCGTTGCGGCCGGATGCATCAGCGGCGCGCAGCATGCCCGTCGTCATGTCATCGAACGGGGGGCCATATTCCTTTGCCGCTTGATGCAGGGTGACGCCTGCCTCGACGCGATCGATCAAGTGATCGAGAATCGCTTGGAGGTTCTTGCTCGCCGCTTGTCGACGCACGGTTTTCAACGCTTGCATGAGCGGCAGACCCGCTTCAAGCGCTGTCGCGAGTTCGCGCACGAGATCGGCGAGTTCCGCGCGGGAGATCGTGGGTCGAGTGACCTTCTGACCGGCCGCAAGCGCCGCGTCTTCCGCACTCAACTGCACATCGAGCGCCGTCTCGCCCTTCTGCGCAATCATGCGCATGGCCGACGCACGATCGACAGCCATGATCGAGCCGTTGCTCGTCGAGCCGTCCGCAGCGAGTGCTTGGTAGGTAAACGTCGGCATAAGACCTCGCGGCGATCAGCGCTTGCCTTCCCGGTTCTTCAGGTCTTCCGTGAAGTCGTCGACATCCTGCGTTGCGCGGAGGACTTCTTCAATCGTCGTCATGCCAGCGACTGCTTTGCGCATGCCGTCTTCACGCATGTTGATGAAGTCAGCATCGAGCAAAGACTTCAGTTCATGGACAGGGCGGTTCTGCGCGATTGCGGCGCGGAGTGGCGTGGAAACACGCACGATTTCGTAGAAGCCGAGACGACCGCGGAAGCCGCTTCCGTTGCATTTTTCACATCCACGACCCACGGTTTGGCGGCCCTTAAAGCGCACCCGTTCGTCTGGCGTCAATCGCGCATCGACCTCTTCGGTGATCGCGCGTTCTTCACGGCAGACCGCGCACACGCGGCGTCCGAGTCGCTGGGCGATCAGGCCTTCGAGCACGCTCGCGGCGAGATAGGGCTCCGCACCCATGTCGACGAGACGACCGACGGACGAAATCGCGTCGTTGGTGTGCAGCGTCGAGAAGATAAGGTGGCCAGTGAGTGCCGAGCGGATAGCGATGTCCACAGTCTCGGCATCGCGGATTTCGCCGACGAAGACGATGTCAGGGTCTTGGCGCAGAATCGCGCGCAGTCCCGTCGCGAAGCTCAAGCCGCGCTTTGCGTTGACGGGAATCTGATTGATGCCGTTGAGTTCGTATTCGACGGGATCTTCGATCGTGATGATCTTCTTGCGTGGGTCGTACAACTTCGAGAGCGACGCATACAACGTCGTCGTCTTTCCCGAACCCGTCGGACCCGTGACGAGGACAAGACCGTGCGGCTTCTCGATCATGCGATCGACAAGCGCGCGGTGCGACTCGCTCATGCCAAGGCTGACGAGATCGAGCGGCAGCGAACTCTTGTCGAGAATACGCATGACGACCGATTCGCCGTAGAGCGTCGGAACCGTCGAAACGCGGATGTCGACTTTGCGGCCTTCGAATCGGAGCGTGATGTGCCCGTCTTGCGGCACGTAACGCTCAGCGATGTTCATGCCTGCCATGATTTTGACGCGGCCGATGAGTGCGGCTTGCAAGTGCTTCGGCGGCTGCGGCTGCGAAACAAGAACACCGTCGATGCGGTACTTCACGCGCAGTTCTGATTCGAACGGCTCGATGTGCACGTCGCTTGCGCGGCCTTGCACGGCTTCAAGGAGGATGAGGTTCACGAGATTGATGAGCGTCGGCTGCTCAGCCATCCGGTGAACGTCATCAGCCTCGATCGCGTCGAGGTTGTGCTCGCTGTCAGGTACGGCCGCGAGTCCGCCATCCGACGCGAGCGACTCAGCCATGCGCGCGGCGGTCGTTCCGTACCGATCGCGCATCAGGTCGCGGAACGCGGGACCGTCAAGACCGATGCGGCGCACCGCGCGGCCGGTCACAGTGGCGATTTCATCGACCGCCGCGGTGTCGAGCGGGTCGATCATCGCGACGAGCAAGCGTTGGCCGTCGATACTCAGCGGCACGGCGCCGAGGCGCACGGCGACTTCGGGAGCGAGGAGTTCAGCAGCAGCTGGATCCGATGGAGGCGCCTTCTCAAGCCACGGGATCCCGAGCAGCTCGCAGCGCTCGCGAGCGGCCATTTCGGGCATACCTATCGAGGCACCCTTCGTTGAAGCGCTCTCACTGAGGATGGTTGCGCTTCCATTGGTTCCGTTCGTCGAGCTCTGCACTGTGTTCCTCGCTCCGTCGCGCTCCGCGCCGGTTGCATGACGTCTCTTCTTGCCAAAGCAGCAGAACGCCGCTCAGCCGCTCTTCTTGCTTCCCTTCGGGCTTGAGCCCGATGTTCCCTTGGAATCGCTGCTGAATCCCTGGCCAGCGGCTGGTGTTCCGCGTTCCAAGACCGGCTTTGCGTCGAGGTCAGGCGCCAGTTGTTGGCCGGGCTTCGTCGGGGTGGAGGCGTCCTGCACTGCTCCAGGTCCGCGCACGTTCTGGTCTGCGCCGACGGGAGCGGACTCTCCGTTGTCGACACCCTTCTTGCTCATGCCGGGAATCGACTCCTGCTGCGCCTCGTTGAGGATGGCAGCGATTTCTTCGCGGTACTTGGCAAACATCTCGTCGCGCTCTTTCTTCAGCGCTTCGATCTGCGGAGCCTCGGAGTACTTCGAGGTACCCGCACCACGATTCTGCGCCATCTCAGTACGGCGTCGCGGCTCGAGCGGCTCGGTCGCGCGATAGCCGTCGGCAAAGCGCGCTTGGAACGCGGGATAGTCGGCGTTGAAGCGATCGCGCAGAGCCTTCAGGCTTGTCTTTTGTGCATCAGTGAGATCCGGCAGTGCGGCCGCAGCCTCAAAGAGCGGAGTGATCGGGTCGGGGCGGTAGACCTGCGGGAACGCTCGCTGCAATGCACGTCGTTCGAATTGCGGGCCGTACTCTTCCCCGAGCGCACTCGAAATCGCCTTGATGGCGGCGTCTTGAACGTCGCGGACTGCGACGCGCTTCGCCATGATCTGCTCGGCGAGTTGCACCCCGGCCGATGGGTCCGGGTTCGACATCGCGTTGAGCTGCGTCGAGATGAGGCCTTGCATCAAGTTCTCTCGCGCGGCGAGTGCAGCGTCGAGGTTCGTTTCATACTCCGCCACCGCGTTTCGGGCGGCATCGGCTGCCGCAGGCGATGCCTCGAGTTCGCGCAGAATAAAGAGCAGATTGAGGGTTTCGCCGGAAAGCTCACCGTTCGGCAGGCTCTTCTCACGACGAAGTGCTCGCTCGAGCGCGGGCCAAAGTTCCGCCTGCGAGTCGCTGAGCTGCGACTTCACGTTCGCGAGGAAGTCGTCGCGCAGTTTGACCTTCTCCGTCGACCATCGAATGATCGGGCCTTGCACGAGTTCGATCACCTTGTCGGGGCTCGTACCTGCAGCTGCATCCTTCAATCCAGTGAAAGCTTGACGAACACCATCTGCGGCGGTTTGGAAATTCGTGTTGTAGTCATCGATCAGCGCTTCGAGAATGGGGCGTTGCCATTCTTCAAGTTGCAGCGTGTCAACGAAGATCGGAAGGTCACGACCGAGGTATTCAGGGACGAAGAGTTGCGCGACGCCGCCGCGGCCTCCGAATTGAGCTTCCGCGGTGGGGGTAGCCGAAAGCGCGGCACCGGCAACAAGCACGGCGGCTGCGATCGGTGCGCGAAGGAAGGCAAAGGTCTGATGCAGGTTCGGGAGATTCATCACAGGGGCTCCTTCAAAGCTCGTTCAGGCTCTCGTTCGGTTTGCCAAGTTGGTTTCACACGGAACCTTGGGTTGGGTGAGATTGAGGTCGAAGCTGATGGGCAACGCTCAATCTGCCAGCCAGTTATTCCAGTGTGAGTCCTCAATCAGTCAACGTCTCGGTGTTCCGTGCGCGAAACATCGCGCGCGGGCGGGTCCGATTGTTCCATATCCTGCGGCCTCCGTTGCCCAATCCGCCAGACAACGTTCGAACTCCCGCATTGTGCAGGATCATTCGGGCGGTGTATCGCGATCGGGCTCGGGGACGCGCCAGCGCTCTCGACTCAAGGGGCCGACCGTCGACACCCTTGAACTCGCGCGGCGGTGACGCAGTCGACCTACCGCGAGAGTCGCGGGGAAGATCGGCCGTTTTCGGGATTCTCTGCACGGAAGGTGCGAGAAGATCACGGTTCGAGCCCGCGAGCAAGGGATGCGCGCGTGTCCAATAAAAAGTTCTCACGCGCGCACTGTGCGCTGCTCGATTCGCTTCACGGGGACCGTTTGCACGATGCGGTCCACGTAGATTCCCGGCGTGTGGATGTGATCAGGATCCAGGGAGCCGGTTGGAACGATCTCTTCAACCTCGACAACGCAGGCATGGCCGCACATGGCGACGACCGGATTGAAGTTGCGGGCAGTCTTGCGGAAGACCAAGTTGCCCGATTCGTCCGCCTTCCAAGCCTTGACAAGCGAGAGATCCGCCCGAAGTCCACGCTCGAGGACGTATGTCTCGCCGTCGAACTCCTTCGTCTCCTTCCCCTCGGCCACGACCGTTCCGACACCCGTCTTGGTGAAGAAGCCAGCGATTCCGGCACCCCCGGCGCGCATGCGCTCAGCGAGTGTTCCCTGAGGGTTGAACTCCAGTTCGAGTTCGCCGGACATGTACTGGCGCTCGAACTCGGCGTTCTCGCCAACATACGAGGAGATCATCTTGCGGATTTGACGGGTTTGGAGCAGGAGTCCAAGTCCCCAGTCATCCACGCCGGCGTTGTTGCTCACGGCGGTCAACTGGCGTGCACCTGAGTCGCGCAGCGCGATGATCAATTGTTCCGGAATCCCACACAACCCGAAGCCTCCAACTGCGACGGTCATGCCGTCCCGGACGAGGCCCTGCAGCGCAGCGGCGGGGGTCGAGAAAACCTTGGTTCGAGAGGCATGAGCTGAAGTGGACGTCGTGGTCATCGCGGGTTCTTTCTCGTTTCGCGCGGGAGAGCGAATCGACGGGGTGCGGAGTGTAGCGACGGAGAGTTACTGTCACGGGTTACGGCCATGGGTTACGGCCATGAGTTGCCTTCATGGGTTGCCTTCATGAGTTGCCGTCATGGGTTGCCGTCATGGTTTGCCTTGATGGGTGACCGCGCGTTGTCCAATCAGCGGGGATCTCCTGTGACCAAAAAAGAACGCCGGGCACCCGCGAAGGCGCCCGGCGTGCGATGAGATCAAGGAGCACGTGCGGATGACTCGGCACGATGACTCGTCATGAGGTCCTGAGGCTTGCTCAGGGCCCGACGGGTCAGTTTTCGCTCTGCGCGAACTTTTGGGGAAGGCGACCTTCTCGGGTAGCGATGTCCACAGCCATATCGCTCGCGGCGTCCGGACTCGAAGTATGAAGCGCGAGCCGAATCTTCTCGAGGGCCTTGTTCTGAATCTGCCGGACGCGCTCCTTCGTCAGGCCAACGACCTGTCCAACTTGTTCAAGCGTGAGCGGTGGGTTGCCAGCGGATGGGCTAGCCACGGTCCCCGAAACAACGTCGCCAACCGGTGAAGCGCTCGAGGGCGCGGCCGAACGAGCCAAGGTGCCTTCCGTCGAAGTCTGAGCGGGAACATATGTGGCACTCTGTGGTGCGCCCTCGACGGCAAGCGGAGATCCGTCGACCTTGAACCCGAATCGGAACCCGATGACTGCGCGCTCAATCTGCGTCAAATCAGCCTTGTTCGAGAACAAGATGTGCTTGACCTCGTCCGCGCACTCGCGCTCGTGGGTTGCGCGCACCGTCTCGAGGTGATTCGACTTCTCCAGAATGGGGTCGTACTCCGCACCGAAACGCTTCCGTTGCGTCGTGACCTTGATGCCATGTCGGCTGAAAGCCTTCAAAATCGCCCGGCATGCGTACGTCGAGAACTTGAAGCCTCGACCGCAGTCGAACTTGTCCACGGAGCGCATCAGCGCCATGTTGCCTTCGCCGATGAGATCGGCAAAGTCGACTTCTGCGAGCCGGACGCGCTTGGCCATTGCCAAGACCAGTGCGAGATTGGTCTCCGCGAGTTGCTCGCGGTACTGCATCGCGACGGCGTACCAACGCAGAACGGTTCGAGCCTCGCCAAGGGTGAGCGCTCGGCCAGCCGCTTTCTGTTGGATCTCAGAGACCTGAAAGCGCGCGAAGTTGTACTTCATGAAGAGAATCCGCTCTTGAGCGCCTGTGAGCAGAATCGATGACTGCGACTTTGGCGAGCGGGTTCCCCGGTTGCGCGCTGAGATGAAGTCGTCCATCAGCGGGCGATACCACGTGACGTCGGGGCGCTCGATTTCGTCGAACCCGTAAATGCGCTCTTCTGCGCCTTGAACGTGGTATTCGGCGTGATCGATGTAATCCATCGGCTCCGACAGAATCTCGTTCAGGCGCGCCTCTTCGCCGCTTGAAAGGGGGCGAAGCTCAGCCTGTCGGCGCGCGTTTGCAACTTCGCTGACGCGGCGACCTAGCTCGAGTTCCGACGAGGCGGCGGCCCGGATCGCCCCGTTGGCGCGGCGCGAACCGCCAGCCGTTTGAAGTGCAGTCGTCAGTGTTTGGCTTGAGACGGTCCGAGCGCGAATCGCCGCGTTGCTCCTTCGTTGCGTACGCAGCAGGGGAGAATCGCCTCCCGCTGACGTTGGCGCTGCGCCCGAAAACGCAAGGATCTCTGGGCTCTCGGAGGCAGAATCCAGTGGTGCAAGATTGCCCGCGGGGTTGGTCGCGACTTTTTGGACAAGCGATGGCATGTTGGAAGCTTCCTTTGCGACGTACAGGCGACGTGGCGCGCGTGGAGGTTTCTGGGCCTTCGCGACGGCTGGGCAAGGCCGCGCATCTCTGCATTCCCGGGCGAGTTCCGACGGTCATTCATCGAAACGCTCCGCGAGTTTCGCTTCTCAAAATTCGCGATCTTGCTCGATACATGATCGAAGTCTCGCGAAATTCAATCTCTCGTCTTCTCCAAGCCTTCCCAGGGCTTGTGTAACTCGGTCAGTGACAACTCCCCGTCGAAGGGGAACTTTCCACCGTGCGCATTCGCGAGTTCACTTCTTGAAACGCCGCGAAGACGCACTTTGTTCGCCTTTCCCGACAAGATCGAGGCATATCGCTTCGAAACGCGCTCAGAAGCGATTCAGTTCCTCACGCAATTCCGCACGCAATTCCGACCCACTTCATCCCGAAGGCTTGTGTGCCGACGCACCAAGCCGTGCCTCTGCCTCGATGGTGCTCGACCCACCCGAAAGGCGTGGGTACAACGCGAGTCGTCGCGAAGCCGAATCATGTCCACCCAACAGAACCAAATGTCATGAGCTGCGGAACAGCCGCAGATTCCCACTATACGTTTGAGAATGGCGTCGGTTGAAGCGTGGGCGTCCTCACGGAGGCGGAAACGATCAAACTGGGGAGGACGCCGAAGGGACGACTGCTTCGCGAGGTGGAAAGACGCCGCATGGGAGGTTTCTATTCCGTCGCGCGATCAAAAAGACACCGACCGAAAGGCGTGGCCCTTCGGTCGGTGGGTCGTTTGGTCGATCGACAGGCGCGAGAGCACCCGATCGGATCAAGCGGGATGGATCACTCTGCCTTGCCAGACGAGCTGTCGTAGATCCAGCGCTCGCCAGCGCGCGCAAAGTCGAGTACTTCGCCAGCCTTGAAGAAGAGCGAAAGCTCGCGCGCCGCAGCCTCAGGGCTGTCGGAGCCGTGGATGAGGTTGAAGGAGTTCGAGACGCCGAAGTCGCCGCGGATCGTGCCCGCTGCAGCCTTCGAGCCGAACGTCGCGCCCATCATGCCGCGGCAGATGGTGATCGCGCCGATGCCGCGGACCGCCATGACAAGCACCGGAGAGCTCGTCATGAATCCGACGAGGCCGTTGTAGAACGGCTTGCCGTTGTGATCCTTGTAGTGGGTCGCCGCGAGCTCAGGCGAGATCTGCATGAGCTTCGCGCCCACGATCTGGAGGCCCTTGTCTTCGAAGCGGGTGATGATGCGGCCCATGAGACCGCGTTGAACGGCGTCTGGCTTCAGGATGATGAGAGTCGTTTCCATGGTGTGTATCTCGAAAAGGGGTCAGCGGAAGGGGGAAGAGTGTAGCGGAAGCGCTCCGCGGGTGAGGTGCTCGGTGCGAAGACTCTCTCCCGAGAATTGGTGCGGGAGCGCGTCTGTGCGCCGCGCGAGCCGCGGGAATCCGCTAACTTCGGTCCCGCGGCATTGCGCCGCGCTGAGGCGACGGAACGCCTTGGTCCATTGATGGAGGGAGCCGTGAAGGCCGTGACGGAACGCGCTGCTCATTCGACCAAGCCACGCAGGGGAGCGACTGCCGAGGAGATGTCCGCTCGGCAGAAGGAAGTCTCCGTGAGCGAGTTCTTTGTCAAGAACCGCCACCTGCTCGGCTTCGACAATCCCCGCAAGGCACTCCTGACGACGGTCAAGGAAGCCGTCGACAACTCGCTCGATGCGTGCGAGGAGGGCGGCATCCTTCCAGATATCGCAGTCGTCATCGAGGATCTCGATCCGAGGCGTCCCGCGACATCGAAGAGTTCGCGCTACCGCGTCACGATCATCGACAACGGACCAGGCATCGTGCGCAAGCAGGTGGAGAACATCTTCGGCCGCTTGCTGTACGGCTCGAAGTTCCATCGCTTGAAGATGTCGCGCGGGCAGCAGGGAATCGGTATCTCCGCCGCCGGCATGAACGGCTTGATCACCACGGGTCGTCCGATGGTGATCCACACGAAGCCGAATGCGAAGCAAGCGGCGCACCACCTCGAACTCGCGATGAACACGAAGACGAATCGCGCCGAGGTGACGCTCGACAAAGAAACGAAAGACTTCCCACCCGAGCGCTTCCGCACGATTTCCGCGGGAACAAAGCAGCTTTCCGCCGAAGGCACCTTCTTGTCGCCGGATGTCTTCGCGACCGGCACGAGCGTTTCGATTGAACTCGAAGGGAAGTATCAGAAGGGACGCGGCTCGGTCGATGAGTTCCTCGAACTTACCGCGATCGCGAATCCTCATGCGCGCATCATCTTCGTGCCGCCATCGCGCACGACCCAAGAAGAGGGCGATGATCTTCTTCCTGGAACGAGTGCTTCTGCTGCACAGGAAGGCAAGAAAGAAGCTCCTGCGCAAACTTCGGAAACGGGTGGCGTCATCGTCTACCCGCGTGGCGTGCAGGAACTCCCGCCTGAAACGAAGGAGATTCAGCCGCACCCGAAGGGCATCGAACTCGGCATCCTTCTTCAGATGTTGAAGGACTATGAGGCGAGCGAGAAAGGCACGCTGTACGACTTCTTGCAGACGCGCTTCTGCCGCGTTTCATCGTCGACGGCGTCGAAGTTCTGCTCGGCGATCGGTGTCACGAGTCGGACGAAAGCCGCGGACATCGAGCCGCCCGAGGTCGAGAAGCTTTTCAAAGTCTTTGAAGATGAACGGCTTGCACCGCCACCGACCGATTGCCTCGCGCCGATTGGTGTTCGACAGTTGCTCGCGGGGCTTCTCAAAGGCGTGAAGGCCGAGTTCTACGCGGCATCCACGCGCGAAGCCGCGGTCTATCGCGGACGTCCTTTCCAAATTGAAGCAGCGATCGCCTTCGGCGGCGACTTGCCCGCGGATCAATCCGCGCGCGTCATTCGCTTCGCAAACCGCGTTCCGCTCCTGTTCCAGCAAAGCGCTTGCTCGAGTTTCAAGGCCGTCGAAGAAACGCCGTGGAAGAACTACGCGATGCAGCAGCCGCGCGGCAGTCTTCCAGTTGGGCCACTCGTCGTGATGATCCACATGGCAAGCGTGTGGGTGCCGTTTACGAGCGAGTCCAAGGAAGCGATCGCGGATTACGACGAGATTCGCAAGGAGATGAAACTCGCGCTTATGGAGTGCGGGCGCAAACTCGGCACGTATCTCCGCAAGCGTCAGAAGATGCGCCGTGAGAGCGAGCGTCGCGATGTCTTCGAGCGATACATCGGTGAGATCGCGAAGTCGCTCAACGCGATCACGAATGAAGACGCGAAGCGGCTCTACGACGCGCTGCTCGAACAGGCCCGCAAGAAGACCGCGGTTGCGGATCAGCACCTCGATGAGGATGGCAAAGTCGTTCGTGAAGAGGAAGACGACTTCGACGACGACGGTGTGATTTTGGTGCCGACCGCGATCGCGCCCATCGAACAATCCGCGCCGATCGCGCCGATTTCGTTCGAACCAGTGGAATCGAAGTCGAGTGCCGCCAAGAAGCCGCCGTCGTCAAAGTCCGCGCCCAAAACGACGGAGAAGCAAGCGGCCAAGGCGGCACCCGCGATCGTCACGAAGAAGGATCTTTCGGCGCGCTCCGAGGAAAAGTCTTCCGGCACTTCCAAGCCCGCAACTTCATCGAAGTCCGCGGGATCGACTGCCAACAAGCCGTTTGAAGATGACGATCCGCGTCTGTTCTGAGTCGCACCTTTCTCAATCCTTTGTGAGCGTCTGTTTCTCAGAGATCGCGCCTCGTGCGCACGTTCTATCGGAATGAACACATGGCGAAGAAGTCCAACACACCCGCGTCAAGTTCCCCGAAGCCTGCAAGCGGCAAGGTGAAGGAACGCGACATTGCAACGCAGCGGAAGATCCTCACACTCGCGGAGGAAATCGTTCGACGTTCGCTCGGCGGCCGCGAACCAATCGTGCAGATTCCGACACGCACGAAGTCGAACACGATTTGGAACAAGAAGAAGGGCATTCTTGAGATGGGCGGCGCGACTGCGGAGCGCCCACTCTTTGACTTGAAGACCGCGAAGCAGTTCATGCAAACGATGCTGCACGCGAGCACCATCAAGGATCTCATTGAGGCGCAAAAGACAAGCAGCCTTCGTGGTGTGTTCTACAAGGCAAAGCACACGGTCGCGGGTACGAAGGAGAACACCTTCGACACGCAGGATGAGTCGGACCCGATTCTGGAAGATCTCGAAGTGGCGCTTGGCGCGTTGCGCGAAGAACTACACGTCTTCGCGGAAAACCGCGGCTCGATGGTGGGCAACATCACGATCGTTGATAAGGGTGACGAGATCGACTGTCGTCGCATGGGTTCGGGCGGCTACGCGCTGCCGTCGATCGTCGAGCCCGACATCATTCAGTTCAAGAAGTGCGAAGCGAAGTTCGTGCTGCACGTCGAAAAAGGCACCGTTTGGAATCGCTTCAACGAAGATCGATTCTGGGAGAAACACAACTGCATTCTTACGCACGGCGCAGGGCAGCCGCCGCGTGGATGCCGGCGCTTGCTGCAACGACTCAACCAAGAGTTGAAGTTGCCGATCATCTGCGTGCTCGACAACGATCCGTGGGGCCATTACATCTACAGCGTCATCAAGCAGGGATCGATTTCGCTCGCATTTGAAAGCACGCGTCTTGCGATTCCCGATGCGAAGTTCCTTGGGATCCGCGCGAAGGATTTCCGTGAATGCGGACTCGATGACGCGGTGAAGATCGATCTCACCGACAACGACATCAAGCGCGCGCGTGAGATCGCGGCGTATCCGTGGTTCGAGGCGCACAAGGGATGGCAGAAGGAGATCAACGCGCTCCTCTCCAACGGATTCAAGATGGAAGTCGAGTCGTTGATTACGAAGGACATTTCGTACGTCAGCGAGACCTACGTTCCCGAGCGATTGAAGGCCAAAGACTGGCTTGAATGAGCGCGGCGTAGATGACGTTGGATATTGCCGAAGGCGAAGCGTAGCGAAGCCTGAGCAGGTGATACCGTCGTCGACAGTCGTATCGTGTGGCACTATCCCTCCTGCGAAGCAGGAGGGTAGTGGTTCAGCCTGCGAGCGCGCTCCACGCGCCAAACAACCATCGTTGCATCTGACGCGTGAACTTCGCGTCGCCATCACCAGAGGTGATGCCACACGAGACGTTGCGCTTCAGCCGACATCATCATCTCGCGCTTCGCTTCGCTCCGCGCTCGTATTCAAGCCCTCGCTCTGGCGTGAATCACGCGAAAGGTCGCCGCCGCAGCGGCGACCGCAACAACGACGACGACCCAGTGCCCTGAGGATTCACTCCGAAGGGCACAACCAGAGGGAGCCGCCGCAGCGGCGACCGCAAAAGTCACGACGTCGACGCGCGCTTGAACAGGCGGTCGAGCAGCGTCTTGCGTGCGTCATCGTTCTCGCTGGAGTCTGTCGGCGTCAATGGCCCTGCGACTGGAAGTCTGACGACGAAGTCGCTTCCTTTGCCCTCTTCGCTGAAGAGTTCGATCCGACCGCCGTGTTCTTCGATGATGCGGCGGGTGACCGCGAGTCCAAGGCCGGAGCCACCCTTTCGCCCAGTCACGTAAGGGCGGAAGATCTCCGCGTGCTTCGCGCTCGGAATGCCGGGCCCCGTGTCAATGACGTGCAGCACAACTTCAGGAGTTTGGGGTGCGCGGCTCGCTCGCGTGGGATCGGGCGTCTCGACGCGTACGCGCACCAGGATTTCCCGCGTCGGAGCGTCGGTCGCGGCCATCGCTTGCGTTGCGTTGATGAGAAGATTCAGGAGCGCCTGCTTGAGCAGCGCTGGATCGAATCGCGCTTCGACGGGCGTGGATGGAAGATCGGTTCGCAAGAGTGTGCGATGTATGTCGCACTGCGGGCGATAGAAGTCGGCGAGTTCCTCGACGGTCTCACGAACATCGGCGTCCACGGGTGCAAGCTTGATGCGACCTGCGAACCGAAGGAAGTCATTCAAGATGTTGGCGAGGCGTGTGGCTTCGCGACTCACCGTCTCGACGCGGCGGACGAGCGTGGCTTTCTCGTCTTCAGGGAGTGCGGAGTCGGAGATCGACTCACTTGCGAGTTGGACGTTGAGACCGATCGTCGAAAGCGGATTCTTGATCTCGTGTGCGAGGCCCCCGGTGAGGGCGCCGAGCTCCGCGAGTCGCTCCTGACGGCGTGCGCGCTCTTCGGCGGCGCGAAGGCGCACCACCCGACGCGTGAGCACGCCGGCAACAACAGCAACGGCAAGGACGCCGCCCGTCACTGCGCCGAAAAGGAACGAACCCCAATCCATGAAATGGGAGCGTAGCACGGCCCGCTTCGCCGCAGTCTCAAACACCGTGCAGGTGCGGATGTTGGCTACAGACCAAAAGAAACACCGACGCAACTTGTGGTGCGTCGGTGTCGATCAATGCCGTGTTGCGTTCAGTGCGCGGTGCGCGAGCGATTGTTCGGTCGCTCGGCAGGTGGGACGCGCGAGCCGAGCGACTTTGCCTTCGTCGCCGACCAACCCTTGTCACCATCGTTCGCTGAGTAGAGAACTCGCTCGCCGTCGCG
Organism: Planctomycetaceae bacterium; assembly: GCA_027483065.1. Lineage (GTDB taxonomy): Bacteria > Planctomycetota > Phycisphaerae > Phycisphaerales > SM1A02 > QWPT01. The sequence continues at coordinate 23,294 of JAIXVI010000022.1, read as the reverse complement.
AAGTGCGCGGAAACCTTCGGACTGCTCGATCACCGAGAAGTGCACAAAGATGTCCTGTCCCTCTGGGCCAACAATGAACCCGAAACCCTTGCGGGCGTCGAACCACTTGACGACCCCTTCCATGTCAGTCAGTGTTTGCGCATCCGCCATCGTTGCGGCTCCATCAATGATCCGGTCGTTGCCGGAAGTGGCTCTCAAGACGCGGGCGACGAAACCCGGTGGGACATTGTGATGCCGGATTGTGCCTCATGCAAGCGCAACGCAAAGAGCAGGCACGAATCTCAAAAAAACACACGCGGGAGCGGCGATTTGTGCCGCTCCCGCGTGTTTGAGTTTTTGATCGTAAGTCCCGGCAGAATCGGAACCTGAGGTCAAACTGACTTTGGACTAAGCTTACGCCTTCGCAGCTTCTGGCGCGGGCAGCATGGCCTTGCGGGAAAGCTTGATGCGGCCGTTGTCGTCGATGTTGATGACCTTCACGGTCACCGAATCGCCAACCTTGACCACTTCGTCGACCTTCTTCACGTAGCCGTGCGAGAGTTCGCTGACGTGACACATGCCGTCGGTTCCAGGCGCGAGTTCGACGAAGCAGCCGAACTCCTTGATCGCGACAACCTTGCCCGCGTAGACCGCGCCGACCTTGATTTCGGCGCCGAGCGCTTCGACCGCAGCCTTCGCTTGCAGAGCCTTTTCGGCGTTCGAGCAAGCGATGAAGACGGTGCCATCTTCTTCGACGTTGATCGTGGCGCCGGTCGACTCTTGGATGCCGCGGATCGTCTTGCCGCCTGGTCCGATGAGCTTGCCGATCTTCTCTGGATCGATTTTGACGATCGTGATCCGCGGCGCGAGCGGCGAAATGTCGCCACGCGGCGCAGCAATCACCTTCTCCATCTCAGCGATGATGTGGAGACGGCCTTCCTTCGCCTGCACGAAGATCTTCTCGATCTCCTCAACCGACAGGCCGCGGGCCTTGAGGTCGAGTTGGATGCCGGTGATGCCCTCGCGGGTGCCGGAGACCTTGAAGTCCATCTCGCCGAAGAAGTCTTCCTCACCGATGATGTCGGTGACGTGGGTCACCTTGCCATCGGTGTCGGTGAAGCGACCGACCGAGATACCAGCGCAGGTGTTGCGAATCGGAACGCCTGCGTCCATGAGCGCGAGGCAGCCGCCGCAAACGCTCGCCATCGACGAGGAGCCGTTCGACTCCGTGATGTCGCTGACAAGGCGGATCGTGTACGGGAAATCTTCCGCGGTTGGCAGGATGCCGAGGAGCGAACGCTCCGCAAGCGCGCCGTGACCGACTTCGCGACGACCTGGGCCCATGATGCGACCAGCTTCGCCCGTGCAGAACGGCGGGAAGTTGTAGTGGAGGTAGAACTTCTTCGCGTACTCGGCGAGAAGGCCGTCGATGATCTGCTCATCCTTGACGGTGCCGAGCGTGCAGGTGACGAGCGACTGGGTTTCGCCGCGCTGGAAGAACGCCGAGCCGTGCGTGCGCGGGAAGACCGCGACCGACATGTCGAGTTGACGGATCTCGTTCAACTTGCGGCCGTCGGCGCGGATTGAGTGCTGCGCTACCAAGTAGTGCGTGATCTTCTTCTCGAGAAGACGCAGTGCTTCCTTGGCTTGCTTCTGCTTCTTCTCCGCCGTCATGTGCTCGGAGTAGGCGACGCCCTCAGGAATCGAGAAGTGGGCCTTGATGACTTCGCCCTTGATCGCATCGACCGCGTCGTTGCGCTCCTTCTTGCTCTTGATCTTGCGTGCCTCGAGGAGGCGGTCGTACGCCGCTTCCTTGACCTTCTTCATGACTTCGTCGCTTGGCGTCGAGAGTTCGCCCATGCGAACGGCTGGAGCGCCGCACTTCGCGCGGAGTTCTTCCATGAGTTCGAGCGTCGGCTTGATGCCTTCGTCGTAGCCGAAGCGGATCGCGCGGATCATCGTGGCTTCATCGACTTCGGCCGCGCCGACTTCGATCATGTTGATGCCGTCCTTGTGGCCCGAAAGCACGAGGTCGAGATCGCTGAATTCCATCTGCGCCTGCGTCGGGTTGATGACGAAGCGCTCGCCTTGTTCGGTGATGACGCGGGCGACACGGATGGTCGCAACCGGGCCTTGGTAGGGCGCGTCGGTGATGTAGAGCGCAACCGACGCCGCGGTGCACGCGAGAACATCGGAGTCGTTTTGCGCGTCGTGGCTCATGACCCACGCTTGCAGCTGGATTTCGTCGCAGAAACCTTCGGGGAAGAGCGGACGGATCGGGCGATCCATCATGCGCATCGTGAGGATTTCCTTCTCGTTCGGCTGGCCCTCGCGCTTGCGGAACCCGCCGGGGAACTTGCCGCCTGCACCCGTCTTCTCGCGGTAGTCGCAGGTGAGCGGGAAGAAATCGATGCCAGCGCGGGGATTTGCGCGGACGCAGGTCGCGAGCACGGTGGTCTCGCCGTACGTGGCCATGACGGCGCCGTTCGCAAGCTTCGCGACGCGACCCGTCTCAAAGCGGAGGACGCGGCCTCCGATGGTCTTCTCGACAATAGTGATTGCCATGTGTGAACTCCTGATGCCGCGCGTTCGCGGCGTTGGGCGCGTCTGGCGCCCGTTGTGAAAGGAAAAAAGACTTGGGGGAAGAAAGGGCCGTCGGTCCGTGCGCGCTTAAGCATTGAAGGGCGGTTGCCGCCCGACTTCAGTTCAATGCATGAGACAGCGCCGGCGCGAGGCGCCGCGATTGCGGGCGTGCGCATGCGGCAACGCCGCAGAAAACACCGCACGGCCGCGGACGCGGCGCGCAGGCGCTTACTTGCGGAGGCCGAGGCGCTTGATGAGGTTGAGGTAGCTCTCGCGGTCGGTCTTCGCGAGGTAGGTCAGCAGGCTGTTGCGCTTGCCGACGAGGAGAAGCAGGCCGCGACGCGACGCGTGGTCCTTCTTGTGCGCACGGAAGTGATCTTGCAGTTCTGCGATGCGCGCAGTGATGGCCGAGATTTGGACCTCGGTGGAACCGGTGTCGTTGGCGTGGTGACGGCTGGCTTCGACGATCGAATTGCTCATGGGAGTCTTTCAGATTCCTTCGTTGCATGTGGCGGCAGTCCCGCCGCCTTTTCTCACATGTTGAGGGGAAGGGAAGAGGATAGCGGAAGCCGATGCGTTGCCGCAAGGGGTTACGCGATCTCGGCTTGTCGTCGGGTAGATGGGTTCGTCGGCCGAGTTCTCGGAACTTCGCATCGTTCATCGAACAAGTGTGCCGGAGGACTTCTTGAGTTGGTCTATTCTCTGCGCCCCGCGCCGATATCCGACGCTCGCACCGACGCATTTTGAGGCTTGCATGACCACGACGACATCGATGCTCGAACAGAAGACCGCCGAATACCTCGCTGAAGCGGCGAAGATCGAGGAAGGCGGCGGCAAGTCGGGGATTGAGCGCCAGCATCGCAACGGTCGTCTCACGGCGCGCGAGCGCATGGCGTTGCTCGCCGATCCGGGCACGCGCGCGATGGAGTGCGGGCTCTTCAGCGCATGGAACATGTATCGCGAATACGGCGGCGCCCCAGCTGCAGGCGTTGTCACGGCGATCGCGGAAGTTGACGGACGGCTCGCGATGGTGATCGCGAATGACGCAACGGTCAAAGCCGGCGCGTTCTTCCCGATGACGTGCAAGAAGATCATTCGTGCACAGGCAATTGCCGAACGCGCGCGATTGCCGCTGCTCTACCTCGTCGACAGCGCGGGTGTGTTTCTTCCGCTGCAAGAAGATGTCTTCCCGGACACCGACGATTTCGGCCGGATTTTCCGCAACAACGCGGTGATCAGTGCGCAAGGAATTCCGCAGATCGCGGCGATCATGGGGAACTGTGTCGCAGGCGGCGGATACCTCCCCGTGCTGTGCGACACGCTCTTGATGACCGAAGGAAGTGGCTTGTATCTCGCAGGACCGGCGTTGGTGAAAGCTGCGATCGGTCAAGAGGTGTCGAGTGAAGATTTGGGCGGCGCAGAAATGCACGCGCAGATTTCGGGAACGATTGATTTCCGCGAGAAAGACGACCAATCATGTCTTGCGCGGCTTCGTCGCGTTTTCTCAGCGGTGCGGACGGCGCCTGCGAAGATGCGAGCGCCCTTTGCGGCAGAAGCACCGGCGCGCGGAGCCAACGATCTCTTCACGATCTTCAAGTCGGAGGCCGGTGCGCAGTACGACATGCGCGATCTCCTCGCGTGCGTCGTAGATGCTGGATCGCTCGATGAATACCGCGCGGAGTTTGGTTGTTCGCTCGTCTGTGCGTACGCGCGAGTTGCGGGTTTCCCGTGCGGAATCGTTGCGAATCAGAAGAAGCTCACGCAGCGAAAAATGCCGGGTGGCAAAGCAGGTCCGTCGAGCGCGACGAACATGCCCGCGGTGATTTACGACGATTCCGCCGACAAAGCGGCGCGATTCATCATGGACTGCAACCAGAAGGGTTTGCCGATTCTCTTCGTGACCGACACGACGGGCTTCATGGTCGGCCGTGACAGTGAGCAGGGCGGCATCATTCGTTCTGGTGCGAAGATGGTGAACGCGATGTCGAACTGCGTGGTGCCGAAGATCGCGCTCGTGGTGGGCGGTTCGTACGGCGCAGGCAATTACGCGATGTGTGGTCGCGCGTTTGATCCGCTGCTCACGCTCGCGTGGCCGGGCTCACGTTTCGCGGTGATGGGCGCAGCGCAGGCAGCAGGAACGCTGCTTTCGATCGACCTTGCGGCGCGCGAGCGAAAGGGCGAGAAGATCGACGAAGAGATGCGCAAGCAACTTCTCGCAGCGATTACCGCGAGTTACAACGAGCAACAAGACATCCGCTACGCCGCAAGCCGCGGATGGATTGATCGCATCATCGATCCGCGCGAAACCCGCGAAGAACTCGCGCTTGCGCTCGCCGTTGCTGCACAAGCGCCGCTTCAAGCTCCTGGTATGTACCGCACGGGCGTGCTGCAAACCTGAACGCGCGGAAGCGCGTCGTGTGCGTTACGCGCGTCGTGCGCGGCGCGAGCGTAGTGGCGTGATGAGTGCCGCGATGGCGAGCAGCACAACTGGTCCCGGTGCAGGAATCACGCTGTATTCAATCTCGAGCGTCGGCACGATGCCGCCTTCGAGCGCGCTGTCCGCGCTGTCGAAACGGCGTGCTGTGCCTGCGGTTGATTCGTCGCCGAGCAAGAACCATCCATGATTGCGCGATGGATCTTGCGCGAAGAGCCGGACGTCGTTGAGAAGGCCAAGCGAACTCCACGTGTAAAGGCCAAGTGCCTGCGTGGACACGGTCGCACTGGCGAATGCGGCGAAATCGCCACCCGCTGTTTCCCAAAGTGTGCCGCCACCCGCGCCGTCCGCGCTGGAGTGGAGCCACGTGCAATCACCAGCGAGTGCGAGCGCGCCCGAAGCTTCGGTGTCGGCTGGATTCGACGCGCCAGTTGTCCAAGGTGAAAGCGCAAGCGCGAGCGAAACGTCGCGAGCACCGCTTCCCGCATTCACTTGCGACAGATTCAGCGTCAGGCGAGCCGCGGTGATCTGCGCGCCCGCTGGAACGGCTGATGCGACATCGAACTGCAGCACGCTGCGTCGCGCGAGGTTTTGATTCGTCTTACCAGCGAAGAGATAGCGCCCCGCGCCGTTGGCGAGACTCCCATCATTCGATTGGTACATTGCGGCGTCACGACTTGCCTGCAGTGTGATCAGGTCTGCGTTGGCCGCGTGACCACCAAACCACATCGCAGCCGTCAGCGCGACGCCTTCCACAAACCAAAAATGTGCCTTCCTCATTTCCTCAGCCTCCGGCACGTAGGCTGCTCGAAAATCCGCGACGTGCCAACCCGGTCCGCTCGTTCTCATGCAAAAAATCACAATTGCAACCTCAAATCCACATAAGGTGGACGAGATATCGGCCACGCTCGGCCTGCTCGGCATTACGTGCGTGGCTCTCGGCCGCACCGACATTCCCGAGCCGGAAGAGGACGGGGCGACGTTTGAGGAAAACGCTCGCATCAAGGCGATCGCGTACGCCCGTGCGCTGGGCGAAACGGTCCTCGCCGACGATTCGGGCCTCGAGGTCGATGCGCTTGGCGGTGCGCCGGGCGTGCACAGTGCACGTTACGCAGGGATTGGCGCGACGCGCGAAGAACGCGACCGAGCGAACAACGCGAAACTCCTTGCGGCGCTTGAGAGCGTTCCTGATGCGCTGCGAACGGCGCGATTCGTCTGTGTACTCTCGATCGCGCGGGCCGATGGCACCATCGTTGCGGAATCGCGCGGCACGTTTGATGGCGTGATTGGCCGAGCACCGCGCGGAACAAATGGTTTCGGCTATGACCCGCTCCTCATCCTCGAAGATGGTCGGACGAGTGCGGAGCTTTCAAGCGCAGAGAAGAACGCACGGAGTCATCGCGGGAACGCGCTCCGATTGCTCGTTCCAAAGCTCGCGCGTTGATTGAAGAACACTCCATACTTGAGCGCATCAAATGCTCGAGCGCACGATGCGACGAAGTCCGTCATCGAGGCGGAAGTACTCCAGTCGAAGGCGCTCGCCGACGGAACCGAGCCATGGTGCGCGGCCAGCATGTCGATCGATGCGGCCGAGTGCATCACGCGCGTCTTCCATCAGAACATGTTCGTGACCGCGCGCCGCGGCGAGCGCGCGTGCAAGCCACGCAGCGCACGCGATGTTGAGAACGAGTGCCTGGAATCCGCGTACTGCGGGCCAACCGTAGTAACCCGCGCCCCACGCGCGACCACCAACGATCGTCGCGCGAGCGTAGCGAACGAAGAGATCCTCAATCCCGTCACGATCTGGGCTTTCGCTCAGGATCGGCACCTGTGCGATTTGGTCGAAGGAAGCCTCGTTGAGTAATCCGCGCGCGACGGCGGGAACGCGGCCTTTTCCTCGTGTGAACGCGCGGCTTGCGAAGAGTTGCGCGAGCACGGTGCGCCAACGCCCGCGCGATTTCGCGGTGTTCACTTGTACGTCTTCCAGTCGCGCGTAGACCGCTTGGCGTAGGAGCCGCGATTGCTTTGGGAGCGCGGCCTCGAGCGGGAGGTGCTCGAGTTCGGCAGGAAGCGCGGAGAAGAGCAGCGAGACGAGTTCGCGGAAGCGCGTCGCGCGTACGTCGGCCAGCTTCGCGCGACCAAGACTCGCCGCAACCCACGCGAGGCCGTCGAAGCGATCGCGGAAGGTGAGATCGCCGCGCGCGAGATACGCATCGACGGCGTACGAGAGCGTGTCGAGTTCGCCCTCTTTCGCACCCATCGCGTCGGCGAGCATGGCGGTGTACGTCGCGATGCGCGTTTCGGGAATCGCGCGCGTCATGCGGTCAATCTCCGCGGTGTGACTGCGGAGTTCTGCACCTTTGTTCTCGCGCACGCTTTGGCACGCGAAACTCAATCCAACGCGCGTGCGACGGTCGTCGGGAACTGGCACGAACGGGAACATCTGACAGGCGATCGGCTTCTCCGCAAATCCGTACTCCTTGTGGATACGGCAGAGGCCGTCGTCCATCAGGAAGACGCATGCGCCGTCGTCGCGTTGACGGAGATAGGTGACGCCGCGGAACTCGACGGTGACGGGCATACCGAGTTTCTCAGCCCACGCCTGGGATTCGAGTTTGCGAAGGTCGGCGGGGCGGAGTTGGACGGTGAAATCGCGGCAGCAGTTTCCACAGCCGTGGCAGCTGTAGCGCTGCGCGTTGAGTGGCAACACAACCAACGGCAGCGCGACGGGGCGATCGTCGCGCTCGTTCTCTCGATTGGATGCAGAGTTGGGTGTGGAGTCGCTCACAGAATCGCTCACAGATCGCTCAGGCTGCAGACGGTACGCGCTTCAAGCGTCGTGCGCACCAGATCGCGCCAACGACGCCGAGAGGAAGACTGATGATCGCTTCGCCGGCGCTCTCAAGAAGCGCGAGTTGTGCGGTCAGCGCATCGAGGCTTTCGCTGTCGCCCGACTGTGAGGCGATGACGTACGGCGCGACGAGCGCGACAAGTCCTTCCCGCCAACCGATGCGGCCGAGTGGATTTCCTGCGCCAAGGATCGCGACCGCAGCGAGCATCGCGGCCTGCGCTGGACCGAGCGAAACGCCGACGATTTTCGCGGCCGCCCACATGCGAATCGCCCACATCGCGAGATCGACTGTGCGGAACACGATGCCGCCGAAGAGCGCGCGTGGTTCGACGAGCACGCGCTCGCCACCTTTCAAGACGCGCCGAAGAAGCGCGGATCGACCGACGAGCATCGTGACGGTCGACCCCACGACGATGACACCACCAAAACCAAGGAACCAGAGCCAGTCGAGCGCGAGCGTTTCGCGTCCGACGGCGATTTGAATGAGTCCAGCGGTCAGCCCAGCGCCGAGTGTTCCGAGTGTCACGATGGCAACACCGGTAATCCATGCCGCGATATCGGTGGCAGGCATGCGATCAACGCGCCAGTGGTACGCGCAGCGCAGCGCGAGTCCGAGTCGAATGGGCGCGTAATTGAAGAGCGTCGCCATCAGATTGACGGCCTGCATCTCGATGTTGCCTACGTGACGGATCGGTCGGACGACCGACCAAAACGTGAGTCCAGAGCAAATGATCGAGCCGAGCGTCGAGAGAAGAAGCAACGCGACCAGCGTTGGATCGGCCGCGCGCAGCTTTGCGAGGCCTTCGCCGCCATCTTTCCACGCGCGTTGGATGCACCAACCGATGAGGACGCAGCCGAGGATGAACCCCACGACTTGCACCAACATCTTCGCCCGCGTCGGCTTTCCCGGCGCGCGCGCGCTGTCTGTCGCTTCGCGCGACATCGCGCGATCGTGCGTCGATGGCGTGTTGTTGTCTGGGACGTTCACGCGCGCGAGTGTACCGCGCGAGGTGCGCGACGCCGTTCGCGCCAGAGCACGATGAAGACGCGGAAGCCGTCCTTCATGCGGATCTTCTTACCTTCATCGAAGCCACGCGGGTCGTAACTCACGGGCGCTTCACAAAGTCGCAGACGATGACGCGCAGCGGCCGCGATGATTTGTGGCTCGATGCCGAAGCGCTCCTCGTCGAGGTCTGGCAAGATCGTGCGCAGCGCTGGGATCGAAAAAAGCTTGAGGCAGCATTCCATGTCACGCACCACAAGGCCGGTGACCATGTTGCTCGCGAATGTAAGGACCCCGTTCAAGAAGCGATGCACTCGTCGCTTGAGGCTCTTCGGCGTATCTGCCCAACGATTGCCGACCACGAGGTCTGCCTTGCCCAATCGCACGGGTTCAAGCAGCCGCGCGAATTCGGCCGAGTCGTATTCGAGGTCGGCATCTTGAATGACAACAGCGTCTTCGTCGCGTGCGAGTTCGAGTGCACGCGCGAAGCCCGTTCGGATGGCGGCGCCTTTGCCGCGATTCTTCGGATGAAACGAGACAAGCGCTTCGCCTTGGTCGCCGAGTGCGCGGACGCATGCGCGGGTGGCGTCATCTGATCCATCATCGGTGAGTACAACCTGCGCCTGCCAACCATCGGGGAGTGGCGCACGTCGCGCACGCGCGACCGCTTCGCCTAGTGTCGCAGGCTCGTTGTAGACAGGCATGACGACGAAAAGTGTCGGCATCGTGAGGTGAAGATCCTTCCCAGCCCAAACGTCGCGCAGTCTCTCGCAGGTCAGGCCTGCGAGGTTCCGCCGCCACCGATCGCTGTACGCATCGCGGTATCCGCAGTGAGATTCTGCATGCGGTAGTAATCCATCAAGCCGAGTTTGCCCGTGCGGAGGCTCTCTGCCACCGCCTTCGGTACCTCGGCTTCGGCGAGTACGACGAGCGCGCGATTCTTCTGCGCCTCGGCTTGATACTCCACTTCCTGTGCGACGGCGAGCGCGCGACGTTGCTCGGCCTGTGCTTGGAAGCGCTTGGTATCCGCTTCCGCTTGCGCGGCTTGCAGTTGAGCACCGATGTTCTCGCCGACGTCGACGTCCGCGATGTCGATCGAAAGAATCTCAAATGCCGTTCCCGAGTCGAGTCCCTTCGCAAGCACCGTCTTCGAAATGCGGTCGGGGTTTTCGAGCACGCTCTTGTGATCCCCCGCAGAACCGATGGTTGAAATGATGCCTTCACCGACGCGCGCAATGATGGTTTCTTCGGTCGCGCCGCCAACGAGTCGCGAAATTGCAGTGCGGACGGTGACGCGTGCCTTTGCTCGAAGCTGAATGCCGTCCTTCGCGACCGCATCGATCGTGGTCTTCCCCGACTGCACGCTCGGGCAATCGATGACCTTCGGATTCACCGACGTCTGCACGGCGTCGAGAATGTCGCGGCCCGCGAGGTCGATGGCCGTCGCGCGGTTCCAAGGCAATTCGATTGACGCCTTATCCGCAGCAATCATCGCAGCAACCACACGACTGATGTTTCCGCGCGCGAGATAGTGCGCTTCCATCAAGTCGGTTGGAATGTCGAGCCCGGCCTTCTTCGCTGAAATGCGGTTGAGGACGATGACCTCCGGTGGGACCTTTCGGAGCCGCATCATGATGAGGTCAAGCATGCCGACCTTCGCGTCGCTGAAGAGTGCCTGCACGTACAGCTTCAGCACGCCGAGCATCGCAAAGAAGAGGAAGAGGCCGATCAGGAAGGCGATACCCAGAATGATCCAAACGATCACTTGGGTTGGCGTGACATTTTGGGCAAGGAGCGAGGTCATCGTTCGGTGTCCTTTCAAGAGTGCAGAAATCGCGCCCGTCGGTGTTCGCCACAGCGGTCGCTTCCCGGAAACACGGCGGATTTCGACGGAACTCGGTGGCGCAGCGTAGCAAGGTTCAGCGCACGACGCGGACGCGTACTTGTCCATCGCGTACAGAAACAACTTCGATGGAAGTTCCGGAGTCGATGAGGTCGCCTTCGGCGCTCGCGTCGAGGCGTCGGCCACCGATGCGGACAAACCCCGCGGGTCGCAGCGGTGTGATTGCTTCGCCGCGTGCACCAACCTTCGGAAGATCCGTCGACGGTTCAGCGATTTTTGCGCCTGTTCGCGCGGGGTCCTCTGCGGAGAGCACCATGCGGCGACCCATCGGCGACTTCGTTGCGAGCCGCAGCCCGAACATCAGCATGAACGGAGCGGCAAGCCCGTAGAGCGCGAGCAGCGTCATGCCCAGCGTCGCATCGTGCATGAAACCGAGCACGACCGAAGCGATCGCGCAAATCACGCAGAGAATCGCGAGGAGTCCGCCAGACGGAATCACGAACTCGATGAAGAAGATCCCGAACGCGGCAACGCCGAGCAGGATCGATGCGATGAGGTGACCGGAGGATGATTCGCCGTTCATGTGGCTTTCGTGTGCTGGCGCGTGGAATGGCGAATCATCACGATTCGCTCGACTCTTCGCGCAGGGGTTCCACAATCACAGAACTTCCCGAGCGCGCAATCACAACGACTGCGGCGCCGCGCGCAATGTAGTCGCCCGTGGACTGCGCGTCGAAGAGTTCGTCCGCGACGCGTACACGTCCTGCAGGTCGAAGGTCGGTATCGGCGAAGCAGCGTACGCCGACGGCGGGCATGCGCGGTTCGCTGAGAGATGGCATTTCATGGCCTCCAACGACGGAAGCGGAAAGCACGGCTCTCTTGAAGATGGTCGTTTCGCGGAACCAGCGCGACGCAAACCACGTGAGGAGGCCGCCGATCACGAGGCCTGCCACGGTGGTGGTTGACGCGGTGAGAAGCAACGAGCGTTCGCCCGCGCTGGTTGGATCGGAACCGGTGAAACTTGCGATGAGGCCGAAGAGCACGCAGACGGCGCCGAAGAGCCCAATGAAGCCGACGCCAGGGGTGATGAAAATCTCGACGCCGATGAGTGCGATCCCGAGAATGACGAGAAGAATCTCCCACCACTCGGCGAGACCAAGCAGCCCTGGTGCGCCCACAAGCAGGATGAGCGCGCCCGCGGCGATCGCGCCAGCGATTCCGATGCCAGGATGCAGCGTCTCGATCACAAGCGCCACGACGAAAATCGCGATGAGCAAGATGCGCATCGGCCATGAGACAATCAATCGCACAACCGACTCGGTCCAACTCTCCGGGAAGCGCACGATCTCGCGGGCGGCGAAGAACTGCTGCAACTCTTGGTCATCCTTCACGCTCGCGGCCGCGAGGCCCCATCGAAGCGCTTCATCGGATTGCGCGACGAGGAGTCGTGTGCCGTCATCGATCGTTTCAACGATGCGCCAGTTGTCCTGCGGGTCGAGTGCAAGTTCAGCGGGGGACGCGGGGCGGCGTCCGCTTCCGGATTCAAGTTTCGCCGGAGCAGACTGAGGATCGATCTCGAGCAGTTCAAGATCGGCGCGATCAACGAAGCGCCGCGCTCCGTCGGATGCACGCTCGGCAAGCCAGAGTTCGCGCTCCGTCACAACGAACGCATGCAAGAGTCGTGGATCGTCACCGCGACGCTCAGCCGCCGCGTCGAGTTCATCAAGAAGCGGCGACTCCATCTTGGCGCGCTCCGCTTGCGGCAGCGGTTGCAATCCGAGTCCGGGGATCGCCACGATGGGTGCCGCGTCACCAAACACGGAGCCCGGCGCGACGATGATCTCGCGGCAGGAAAGCGCGATGAGCGTGCCTGCGCTGTAGGCCTTCGGATGAATCCATGCGACGGTGTTTGCGGGTGCTTCGCTCTTGATGCGCAGGCAGATATCAATGGTCGCACCGACTTCGCCGCCGGGCGTGTCGAGTTCGAGGACGACGGCTTGGAACCCTTGCTCGGTGGCGGCTTTCAGTCGGCGTTCAATGGACCACAGCGTGACGGAGTCGATGGGTCCAGTCACGGGGAGTACTGCAACGCGCTCGGCTTGCCTTCCAGCGGGAACAGCGATCGGAGTCGTGCCGGGAACCGCCTGCGCAGCGGCATCGCGGGACGCAGTGAACAGCGCGACACAGGACAGGAGTGCTGCGAGGAGCGGCGCTGCATATCGCGTGAAGGCATGTGGGATCGGAAAGCGTGGAGACCTCAGAGACCGTCGAGATTGAGCGCATTCCGTTCCACGCAGCATGTTCGCATCGTAGCGTTGAAGTCCTGGTGCTCGAGAGTCGGAGACGGGCGCTTGACGACCAGCTTCGTTCGGACGGGCTTGTGCGAAAACACCGCGGCCGAAAAACACCGCGGCCGACCAGGAACTCTGGTCGGCCGCGGAAAGCTTGAGTTTTGTGTCGGAAGGTCTCGTTCAGACTGTCCGGCACATGTATCCCAAAGTCACGTGTCAGTACGACGTGCCTTGAAGACAATCAGTCCCACGTGAGAATCAGTCCCACGTGACGGTGGGGGCGCCTGCCGCGCTCACCGCCGAGATGACGGTCAGCCACGAGTCAGCGCCGTTCGCCACGGTGTCATCCGCGAAGATGTTGTCTGGAACCGGAACCGTCGAGCCAGAGGCCGTGAAGGAACCGATGCCATCTGGCGAGAACTTGTTGTCGAAGATGACGTGGTTGTCGTTGAAGCAGACGTTGCCTTCCCACTGCTTCGCAGCGCCGTGGATCTGGAGCGTGCGCGAGTTGTTGTAGTCAGCCGGAGCCAAGCTACCGTTCTTCACGCCACGGTTGGCGAGCACCACGAACTTGGAGTTCTTGGTGTCCTTCCACTCCTTCGCCTTGCGGGTGCCCGCGAGGTGGAGGGTTCCGTAGCTGGTGTTCGAAAGGGTGGTGAGGTCCGACTTCATGTTCGGATCCCAGTAGAGATCCGACGCGGCGGTGACGTTGTACGAATCGAAGTTGTAGTTGGCGTACGCGAGCACGTTCGTGCTGACTTCCGCCGGCGAAACGAGCGACTGTGCATCGAACGCGTTGTTCATGATGCAGGCCGAGTACATGTTCGCGTGGGTGTTCTTCGAAAGATCCTCAGCGCCGACGCCTGGGTTGGTACCCACGCGGTTGATGAGACCTGGCGTTGGGTAAGTTCCGTTGTAGTCGAGCGACAGGGTGATGAAGCCCTTGTGGATCTGCTGAAGCTGCGTCGAATCCTTCACGCGCTTGGTGGTGGCGCGAGCCTTACCGAGAGCGGGGAGGAGGATCGCGAGGAGGAGGGCGATGATGCCCATGACGACGAGCAGCTCGATGAGCGTGAAGCCGCGGCTGCTGCGGATGGCTGAATTCTTTTGCATGATTCTGCTCCGAAAGAGATGAGCGAAAGGACTTGAATTGCTTTCTGTTGAAACTTGCTTTGGCGCCCTAGGAGAGGCTGCCAAGAGCATGTTTCTCTCAGTTGGTTGGCGTTGCGCCGTTGGTCAGGAGTTCCTTGGACTCAGCGACGAGGGTCGCCGTTGCACCGTGGTGCATGCAGAGCCAAGTGTCACCACCGAGGATCGGACCGCCGCACTGGGTCGACTGGAAGTAGGTGTCGACGGTAAAGAGGTTGTCCTTCGCGAGGTTCGAGCTACCGCACTCATACTGAACGGTGTCAGGGATGAGGCTCTTCTCGAGGCTGACGTGGTTGTCGCCGTAGCAGATGTTGCCTTCCCAGGTGTCGTCGGGAGCGTGGAACGAGAGGGTGTAGCTCTTCGAGTAGTTGTCACCCTGGACCTTGCCCTTGAAGGTGCCGCGGTTGCCGATATGCGGACGGGTACCGTCAGCCTTGTTCGTCCAGTGGTACTTCTTGCGGTCGCCAATGAGTGCAAGGTGCGCGTAAGAGGTGTGCGACACGTTAATCGCGCCACCGTCCGGATTGGCATAGACGTTGGCCTTGAAGGACGCGTCCCAGTGGAACGGACCTGCAGCGTCGCCCGCGGCACCTGGGTTGTACGAGCTGTAGTTGTAGTCCGACTTCGTCTTGACGACGGGGTTCGTCTCGACCGGCGAGACGCAGACTTCTGGCGTGATGAAGCCCTTCGCGATCATCGAGCTGTAGAGCGCTTCTGTCTTGTTCTGGGTCGGGTTCTCTTCACCCTGGCCCGGGTAGAACGTGCCACCGACCGACTGACGGCGAATCAGGCCTGGGATCGGGAGGCGGCCCTTGTCGTCTTGGTTGGCGTAGGTGAGGAAGCCCTTGTGGATCTGGCTGATGTTTGCCGAGTCCTGGAGGGTCTTCGCCGAGCGCTGCGCCTTGCTCAGGGCCGGCAGAAGCAGGCCGATGAGGAGGGCGATGATCGCCACGACGACGAGCAGTTCGACGAGGGTGAACCCGCGTGCGAGGCCGCTCTTATTGCGGTTCGTGTCAGTTCGCATGAGTGACTCCTGAAAGAATTTCGTGGGCGAACGGCAGTTGTTGGCCCACTTTGGGGGAATGAAGGCGGCGTGGAAAGAAACACGCCGAGAACGGCAATCTGATAATCCTGAGCAGCCTGACCGGAGGAAGCGGGCTCAGAACGCCCTCAGGTACGCCGAAACGCAGCGACGCGTTCAGCGGACAAGCCTGCTTCGATCAAAACAACGGATCGGGGCGCCAGAAGATGAAAGACTGCCAGTCAGGCTTTCATCTGAGGCCTTCTGAGCGGAGAGCGCTCGCAGCGGCCCGGGGTGCTTCGCGTTGGAACCTGCTCAGTGACTGAATCGGGGGCCATGCATGGAGCATGGGGCCGAGATTCGGTCGATCTGGATCGGTTCGCGATCGCGTCAACAACCCGATTCGGAACTGCCGCGCCCAACCAAGGAATGCGTGAGGGGCCTCATTGGATCCCTACGGACCTCATTGAACCTCTAAGGAGCCTCGGCACCTCAATGTGCCCCAACGGCACTCAAATGAGCGGTTGGGCATTGACGTACTCGAGGCCGTCGAGCGTTCAGAAAGCAGCCGAGACAGTCGCAAGCGCTGTTGTAAGGCGTTTGCACATGCCTCACAGACCATGAAACGGGTCTGGTGGTCGCTTTCGGGGGCAGCACCGTGCTGATGAGGTTCTGCTGCCAAGATGTGCAGCATCGCTCAGGCAGGGTTTCAAATTGTCGGCGGTTGCGGCGGAAGCGTCGGGGGGCCGACAAGAAACACAATCAGGACGGTGTGAAGAGGAGCCGGAAGAAGGTGGCTCGACCTCGAGATAGCCGCAACCGTCAGGTAACAAGCGCAGAGTAGTACGTGTGCCGTGTGTGTCAAGTTCCTGTGTAAGGAGAATTCGGAACAGAAGTAGAGCGGACAGTTGGTTGGTCGGGTTTCGGTGAGTTCGACGGGCTCGACCGGGTGACCGATCACAGGCGGAACCAAGCGTTCGAACTCGATCCGGTTCGATCGACTTCCCGTTCGCGCCGCCGCTCCCGGGAGCGTGCAGTAGGATGGGTCCCTCCTCGGAGACCCACGATGTCCAATCCACACGCCGCGCTTGAGCGCCTCGGTATCACCCTCCCCGCCGCACCCAAGCCCGTTGCTGCCTACGTGCCAGCGGTTCGGACTGGAAACCTGATCGTGGTGTCGGGCCAGTTGCCCATGGCGAGCGGAGCCCTTCTTGCCACCGGACCAGTGCCGTCGAAGGTCTCGATCGAAGATGCGCAGAAGGCTGCGAAGCAGTGTGCACTGAACGCGTTGGCGGTGGTTGCCGACCAACTCGGTGGCGATCTTTCGAAGGTTCGGCGCGTCGTGCGATTGGGCGTTTTCGTGCAATCCGATGATCGCTTCGATGGCCAACCCAAGGTTGCCAACGGTGCGAGCGAATTCATGCAAGAGGTCTTTGGCGAGGCGGGTCGGCATGCGCGCGCCGCGGTCGGAACCAACGCGCTTCCACTCGACGCGACCGTCGAGGTTGAGGTGATGGTCGAAGTCGCCGACTGAGCTGTCGCCGCGTCCTCATTGTTGACGTCTTCCTTGTTGTTGAAGTCGTCGCCGAGGTTCTTGCTGAGGTCACCGCTGAGGCGATCGCCGCGAGCTGTCACACGCGCCGATCTCATCGCCTCAAATGGGGCTCAAATGGGCTCAGTTGGGGCGCATGTGCGGCTCATGTGCGGCTCAAGTGCGAGGGCTTCGATGTTGTCGTTGCCCGCAGCGCGGGCGAGCGCGCATCCGATTAACGGAGAAGCGCGACCGCGAGCAGCACGATATTCCCAACCGCGAGCACGGCGATGAGGACAATCGCGGGGAGACTCGCGAAAGGCTTGGGATCATCCTTGCGCACGATCGCAATCGGATCCTGCGCCGATGCGGAAACCGCGGAGGAAATCGTCGAAATGTCGACCGCGGGCTTCGCGTACTCAGGCTCCTGGCCCGAGAGTACAAGTTCAAGATCGCGCACGAGATCACGCGCGCTTTGATAACGCTCGCGCGCATCTTTCTTCATCATCGTTTCGATGATGAGCGCAGTTCCGCCCGAGACTTGCGGATTCACGTGATCCGGCGGAACAAGCGCGTCCTTCAAATGTCGATGCATCACTTGCGACGGCGTCGTACCGTCGAAGGGCAGTTTGCCCGTGACCATGTGGTAGAAGGTTGCGCCGAGTCCGTAGATGTCGGCCGGTGGCCCGATGTGCACAGCACCGCGGATTTGCTCGGGTGAGATGTAGTACGGCGTTCCGTACGCGCGGCCGGATTCCGCTTCCGCGGCTTCCTTGTCGCTCATTGCACGTGCCAAGCCGAGGTCGGCAAGTTTCGCAACATTGCCGGTCGTCATCATGATGTTTTTCGGCTTGATATCCCGGTGAATGAAGCCCATCTCATGCGCGTGTTGCAGCGCCGAGGCAACCTGTCGAATGATCTCAAGCGCCTCGCGTTCGGGAAGGCGTTTCCGCGCGACAATTCGGTCGTACACCGTGTCGCCGTCGACGTACTCCATCACGAAGAAATGATGCTCACCCGCTTGGCCGATTTCATACGCGGCAACAATGTTGTTGTGCGAAAGCTTGGCCGCCGCGCGACCTTCGCGGAGAAAGCGCTCGATGAAGTTCTGATTTTGCGAGAACTTCTTGGGGAGCACCTTGATCGCGACGAGCCTGTCGAGCGACAGTTGCTTCGCGAGGAAAACGGTCGCCATAGCGCCCGCGCCAAGCTTCCGAATGATGCGGTAGCCGGGAATCTGCTGACTTGTCTTGACAGCCTCGAGGTCTCCGCGAAGCCGTTCCACTTGGCGCTTCGTGAGAAACTCCTTCTCGACCAAGAGTTCCGCGAGCGTGATCGGCGCAGACGTGCGTCCGCGCGAACGCTGATCGCTCGAGCACTGGTCGAGTTCCTCCGGGGTGACGAGGCCACGCTCGACGACGACGCGCCCAAGCATCGTGTCAAAGTTGGAGCCCGCGCGCGATCCGTCGCCCGCCTGCGTGCCCGCCGGTGATGGGCCTGTCGACGCTGCATCCTCGCCGGACATCCGGACGGGCCTGTCGCGATTGCTGTTGGTCTGGTCGTCGGTCACGAGGTCATCGGCCTTCGGCTGAGTAGTTTGGCGGTGCGAAGCGAACTCGGGATGGAACAGATCGGCGGGGCGGAAGAGTCACGTATTCGCAAGCTGTTGTCAATCTCTGGAACCGAAAGCGTAGCGACTCGTGCTCGTCATCACACGGATTCTGTCGTTCGTCGCTATCTTCGCGCCGTGGCAGAACGCGCATCAGGTTCCGATTGGACCAACGGTTCGTCGCCCGTTTCCACGGCGACCCTTGTCCTTGCGAGCGGTTCGCCGCGGCGGATCGCCATGTTGCGGGACGCGGGCTTTGAGATCGAGGTGGAGCCTGCGGACCTCGACGACAGTGCGCTTGTGCTTGGCGACGTTGAAGCCCGTGAGGTTGCTCCGGCGCTCGCCCACTTCAAAGCACGTCGGGTTGCTGCGCGGCGCGCTGCACGCGGTGCGCCTCCTGCATGGATCCTTGCGGCGGACACGGTCTGCGAACGCGACGGTGTCGTATTGGGCAAGCCGCGGGACGACCAGGATGCGCGAACGATGATCAAGTCGCTCACTGGTCGCGGTCACGGAGTGGTGACAGGCTGGTGTCTGATGGGCCCTGACGGAGTGTGTCGAGTGGGGCGCGATATGGCTTGGATTGTCCTTGGCGAGATTCCCGACGACGAGTTCGAGCGCTTCATCGAGTTGGGTGCCTGGAAGGGCAAGGCTGGCGGCTACAACTTGCCCGAGGTCATCGCGCGGGGTTGGCCCGTTCGCTGTGAAGGCGATCCGGAGACCGTTGTTGGGCTTCCGCTTCGCCGCCTCGAACCGATGCTGCGCGAAGTCTTGCGAGACCAACCGAGCGATGCCGCGCATCCACGCGTGAGCCGCGCATCGGAGCGGAGCGCATGAGCGCATGGCTGCCGATCTTGCGCACGACGTGGACAAACGTACTCGCGATGAACGAGGGCACGATTGACCCTGCGCTCGCGGGGCGCGATCTCGGTCCGTGGCACATGATTCCCGCGGCCGTGAGTGTGCCGATCGCATGTGTCCTCGCGATTGCGCTGCTCTGGTACTTCGCGCGTCTTGGACGAATTGATGTGCCGGTGCTCCAACGGCGTGTGCGGCGCACGGGGATCGTGTTTGCGCTGGCGGCACTTGTGCCGCTCGTTCGTGCGCTCACGTTTGTTCATCCACATGAAGATCGCGTCGCGTGGGCAACCGCGTGGTCGGTGGCACTGCTCGCGCTTGTGCTCTGGTTTTTGCTTGCGATCGTCGATGTCATCCTTGTCCTTCGCGGCGGGATTCGTGAGTACAGCGAACTGAAGCGTGAAGTCTTTGGCGGTGGTAAATCCGCGCCAGGAGATGGACGGAATGCCTGATGTGCGCGGTCCGCTTCCTGCGTGGATGTCGCCCATCACGTGGCCACTTGCTCGTTGCTATGGGATCGGCGTCGCGTGGCGAAATGCGCGCTTCGATCGCGGCGTTGGCGTCGAGCGACTTGAAGTTCGTGCGAGTGAAAATCGCGCGAGTGTCGGTGGAGTTGTAGCTGTTGCGCCGTCGGTTGTGTCGATTGGAAATCTCACCGCGGGCGGAACAGGAAAAAGTCCGTTTGTCGCTTGGTGCGCCACGGAACTCGCGTCGATCGGTGCGAAACCGATCATCGCGTTGCGCGGCTATCGCGCTGCACGAGTGGGCGCTTCAAGCGAGGTCATCTCCGATGAAGCGGCGGAGTATGCATCCACTGCGCCGATGGCGAAAGTCGTTGTGAACGCGCGTCGACGAGAAGCGCTCGTGACAGAACTCTCGGCGATGACCGCAGAAAACTGGCGAAATCGCGCGGCAGTTCTTCTCGACGACGGATTTCAACATCGCCAACTCGCGCGAGATCTCGATGTTGTGCTCGTCGATGCATCGCGGCCCGGACTTGATGGCGATCTCTTGCCAAACGGTTGGCTGCGCGAACCCGCGCGCAATCTCTCTCGCGCGGATCTCGTGGTGCTCACGAAATCGGATGACGAAGTGCAGCGCGCTCGCGCGGCGGCACTCGTCGCGAAGTTCCGAGGTCGTCCGCATGATGCAGTGTGCGTGCATACATGGGATGGACTTGAAGTGATGGCTGCGCGTGGACGCGAAGTGATCTCTGTCGCGGAATTCGCAGAACGTCGAGTGCTCTCTGCGTGCGCACTCGGGAATCCAAGCCACTTTCATGAAATGGTCGTTCGCGCCGGTGCGCGCATGATCGCGAAGTTGGAGAAGCCAGATCATCGACCATTCACGCTTGCCGAACTCGAGCAGGCAGCGTCACGCGCGGGCGTACGCGAGGTGGTGTTGTCGCGCAAAGACTTCGTGAAACTCGACGTGAAGTCCTCAAGTGCGATGGAGCTCTTGATTCCACAACTCTCCATTGCATTTCTCGAAGGCGAAGAGCGAGTGCGCGCGGCGATCGCGCGCGTCGTCAACGAGAGAAGTTCTCGCGTGAACGTGTGATCGTGTCGAAGTCGGTATAGGGACGACCATTCACGATGCGTTGACGATCGAACGTCGCGGTATTCGAAAGTTCGTACGTCCGCGAGAGCGCTTCGCGTTGCGTGCCGAGTTTCGCATCGTTGCGATCGAAGCCAACGCGCGCGTTGGTCATGACCAGCGTCGACGAAGTTACAGCGCGTGCGGGCACGACCTCAGTGACTTTCGGAGCACAGCCGACGAGCGTCACCAGAGCGACAGCGCCAGCCGCGCACACGAGACGAGGGCCGAGAACTCGAAATCGATTTCTAATCTTCAGGTTGTCCACGGCACTTCCTCCGGGCCTGACGATGCGCCGCAGTCGTGGTGAAGCAAGCGAAAACGCCATTTGTCGGCTGAAAGCTCGCCTCTTCGGATGCCGCGCAAGTGATACAGATCGGCGAGGTGGAACGAACGACGTCCCGAGAACGCAATCTCTGCTGAACTCTTGACTTCCGATGCCCTGTCGTTGGATACTCGCGGAGTTCTCTGCTCCCAAGAGAGCGTGAGGTTCCCCGATTTGAATTTCGAACGGCCTGGGCCGGCCGAGGTGTGTGATGGCAACAACGACCAAGAAGGATCTCATCGAACGCGTCGCTCAAGACACGGCGCTGCCGCGCACCGACGTGCGACGTGCGGTGCAGAGTTTCCTTGATCACGTGATCGACGAGCTCGCCCGCGGCAATCGTTTGGAGTTCCGCGACTTCGGCGTATTTGAAATCCGTGCCCGTGCTGGTCGTGTCGCGCAGAATCCGAAGACGTTGGAGCGCGTTGCTGTGCCGCCGCGCAAGAGCGTGCGCTTCAAGGTTGGACGTCTCATGCAGCAGTCGCTCGAAGATGGTCAGGTCGTTGCGCGTGTAGGTGCCTCGACGGACTCGGACGAGTGAAGTGACCTGACGCGTGAAGTCGCTTCGATCGAAGCGACTCGCGTGCTCCGCGAGACGCGCTCGCGCGCCGGCCAAGATGCGGCGAGACTTCGTGCGTTTCACGTGTGAAACCTGTTCGAACACGCTTTGAGCGTGTAGGCTCCGCCGCGTGCAGGACGAATTCACCAACAACGACGGAACGCAGGGTGGCGATTTTGGTGGCGGCGCGCGTCGTTCGCGTGGCGGACCCCGCCGCGGTCGTACAGGCGGCGATGGCCAAACGGAATCGCAGCGTCGTGATGTTGCAGCACTCTTCGGCGCCGAACCGCCCGTTGCGATTGAGGCCGAGATGGGTCTCATCGGCGCGGTGTTGTGGGATCCGAAAGTTGTCGGCGATGTGATCACCGTCGTTCGTTCTGGCGACGACTTCTCCGTGCCTCGTCACGGACGCATCTACGACGCCATCATCGAACTCTACGAGCGGCACGCGACGGTTGATCTTGTGCTGCTCAATCAGTTGCTTGTCGATCGCAATCTCGTCGAAGCGATCGGCGGCTTTGAGTATCTCGTGCAACTCGCCGAAGGTGTGCCAAGCGCGGCCAACGCAGTGCACTGGGCGCAAGTCGTCCGCGAGAAGGCGACGACGCGCGAACTCATCGCGGCCGCAGGTTCGATTCTGGAAGAAGCGCATACGTCGCGTCAGCCAGCGCAGAATCTTCTCGAGAGCGCTGAACAGCGCATTTTCCGCATCGCGCAGAAGCGTGAGCAGGGCGTTGTCGCGACGGCGCAAGAGCTCGTCGATGAGACGATGCGTTTGATCGAAGCGAGTGACGGCAAGGGTTTCATGGGTGTGCGCACGGGTTATGGCGAGTTCGATGAAATGACCAACGGCCTGCAGCGCGGCGAAATGATCATTCTCGCGGCGCGTCCGTCGATGGGTAAGACCGCGCTTGCGCTCAACCTCATCGAGCAAGTCGCGCAGAACGGCGTGCCGAGCCTGATGTTCAGTCTCGAAATGGGTCGGCAACAACTCATCCAACGTATGTTGTGCGCGCTTGGGCAAATCGATAGTCAACGCATGCGCAAGCACATGCTTGGAAGTGACGACTATCGCCGCTTGATGTCGGCCTGCGGTGAAATCTCACGACTTCCGCTCTTCATCGATGACACGCCAGGTCTGTCGCTGCTTGCAATGCGCTCGAAAGCGCGTCGTTTGAAAGAGCGATTTGGTATCGGCTTCATCGCGATCGACTACTTGCAGCTTATGAGCTCGGGTTCGCGCGTTGAAAGTCGTCAGCTCGAAGTGAGCGAAATCTCGCGTGGCATCAAGGCGATGGCACGTGAACTGGATTTGCCCGTGCTTTGTCTTTCGCAGCTCAATCGTGCGGCGGAACAGCGCGAAGGCCATCGTCCGCGCATGAGCGATCTCCGTGAATCGGGCTCGATCGAACAGGATGCCGACGTTGTGATGATGCTCCACCGCGAGGACTACTACCACCGCGGCGATCCGAACTGGGCCGACGAGAACCCCGACAAGGTTGGAACGGCGGAGTTGATCCTCGCGAAGCAACGCAACGGTCCGACGGGAACGGTCAACCTCATGTGGGACGGTGCAACCACGCGCTTTAAGAGCCTTTCGTATGCCTCGCCACCGGGAGGGTATGACGATGGCGGTGGGCACAGTGGTGGGCACAGTGGTGG
>JAIXVI010000049.1 GCA_027483065.1 Planctomycetaceae bacterium | reverse complement strand
GGGGCTCGATGTCGCATTCGATGTCGCATTCGATGTTGCATTCGAGGTCGTGCTTGATGTCGCGGTAGACGATGCGGCGCATGAGTTCGGTGCAGGCGACGTCGCCGAAGTGGCGGCCGACGTGGAAACGCCCGGAGCAGCATGGAGAGATCCGCCGGTTGAAGCGTTGTCGAGGCGCGGCACACCCGGGAATCGCCCTTCGCAAGCAGCTTCCAGTCGGTACACGAGAATCTTGAGTTCGCGCTCGCGTGCAGGTTCGCCGCCCGAGAGCATCGCGATCAACTGTCCGAGCATGTCACTCGACGCGAGGACGAGTTCCAGCACTTCCGGTGAGAGAGCGAGCTTGTTGGAGCGGACTTTGTCGAGGAGGAATTCCGCGGCGTGCGCGACTTCGACGATGCGCGTGAGGTTGAGGAAGCCCGCAACGCCCTTGATCGTGTGGAAGGCGCGGAAGACGATGTTCACCTGTTCGGGATCGGTGGGGCCAGATTCGAGCGCAAGCACAGCGGCCTCAGCGTTCGCGAGGTGCTCGCGCGCTTCGAGGGCGAAGTCGCCGACGTTCTCGTCAGCACCCTCGAGATTGATGCTGACGCGGAGTTCGGGCGAGATCGCCGCGAAGGCCGCGAACGGATCCAAACTGCTGGAATCCACGTTGTTGCCGTTGGAAGTCGTGGCCGCGTTGTCGGTGCGCGTGGCGGACGTCGCGAGTGGCGCGTTGTTTG
Organism: Planctomycetaceae bacterium; assembly: GCA_027483065.1. Taxonomy (GTDB): domain Bacteria; phylum Planctomycetota; class Phycisphaerae; order Phycisphaerales; family SM1A02; genus QWPT01. The sequence continues at coordinate 6,707 of JAIXVI010000049.1, read as the reverse complement.
CCGCAGCGTCGGTGGAAGAGGCGGCACGATCTTCCGTGGCGGACGGCCACTCATGGTCGCTCGCGTCGTCGGATTGATCGGCGAACGTTGTGGAGCTTTCGGTTTCGACCGTGGCGTCGGTCCAGTTTGAACCGGCCGACGTCGCCGACGAGGCGGACGAGGCGGACAAGGCCGACATGGCCGACATGGCCGACAAGGCGGACCGCGGAGCGCTCGCCTCAGGCTCGGCGGCGGCAGGATCGACCCGAAGGGCCGAGGCGAGGGTCTTCATCCAATCGCAGACAGCGAGGACCGCTTCAGTAGGGAAGTGGTCGGTCGAGGCGTCGATCAAAGACTCAAGGTCGTGGCAGAGTGATTGCGCCTCAGAGAGGCTCAGAACTCCGCATTCACCTTTGAGGGTGTGGATGCGGCGACGGATGTCGGCGGCGGCCTCGGGGGTCAATCCGCGTGTTTCCGCCGTGACGGCGAGATGCTCAATCTCAGGAAGGGAGGATTCGCAACTCGCAACCCAGGCAAGCAGGAGCTCGGGGTCGGCGGGTTCGCGGGCGGGCGCGGACGCCTGCTCGATCACCGTATCGCAGGCGCGGACAGCCTCGATGACCCGGCGGAATGCGGCATCGACGTCGTCGACTTGTCGAAGCACGATCGCTTCGGAGAGCTCCGCGGCCTCCGCCGAGGTGCGCGCGACTTCCGCGATTCCTTCGCTGTTTGCATCGGTGGACAGCTGTCGCAGCAGGTCGCCGAGGGCCACGAGACTTTGAAGATCACCGGCGTCCGTGAGGACTGCGGCTTTGGCGGCGGCTTGGATCGAGGCTTTGAGCCCCATGAGTGGCACCTTCCTGTTCGCCCGCAGGGAGCGGGCGGAAACAAACGATCCGCAAAGCGGAGCGCATCGCCAGATGCGCGGGAGGGGGATCGGCGGTGGAGCAGCGGAAATGCAATGCTTGCGGCGCTTCCCGATCGAACAGGTTGGATTGGGGAAGTCGCCCCTCCAGCAAATCGCCGAGCTTCCTCACGGCCGAACCTCGGTGCAACTTCGATGGAAGGGCGCAACGTTGAGGGCGCCCGTGTGCTCGGTCAGAAGCGCGTTCGTTCGGTCGATGGGTATGAAACTCGTCCGACTCTCCTGCGCATGAATGTGGAGGCTTTCGCTATATTGCGTCGATAACTCGTACGCATGGAGAGCGCCGAGACATCGCCCGCAGCGCCGCAGGACGCGGCCACGACGAACGCCACAGCCGCGCGCGTTGTGATCTCGCACGATGGAGTCGCGAGTGGCTCTGCTTCGCGCACTTCCCATGGCGAAGTCCCGCGCCGCTCGCGTGCGCTCTTCGAAATCGATCCCGGTTGGCCCTTTGTTGTGGCTGGACTCGGTTTGATTGTGGCGGGTGTGTTGATTCCCGCGCAGCGCGATTTGCATGAACTTCGAGGTTCACTCGAAGTGCATCGCGCGCTCCTTGAACACTCTGATCGTCGACTTGATGCGTACGACCGATTTCTTGTCTCGGTCGATGAAGCTGAGCCGCAACTTGTCCGCCGGTTGGCCGCGAGCCAGCTCAACAAGATGCCCGCGGATGAGCGTCCGTATCTGATGCTGCCCTCGATGAATGCGACGGTGAGCGACTGGATCGACGCGTCTGAGCCGCTCGAAGTTCCGTCGCCTGCGGCGTACCCGGACACGTTGCTTTCTCGACTCGCGACTGGGCCGCGTCGACTTTGGATTCTCGCAAGCGGTGTGTTCTTGATCTTCGTGGGACTCGTCTTCGGTCCAAGCGGTGCACGCCGAGTTCCGCGCGCGCCGCTCCCGCGCGGCAGTTCGTCGCGTATACGCGATGAATCAAGCAATCTCGACGCGGTCGGCAGTGTGGCCGCGATCGGTGCGGCGACTCTCGCGGCCGCACCTTCGTCGATGGCGCTCGGTGGGAGGTTGTCGGAGGAAGTCGCGCAGCTGGAGCAGCATGACGTTGCCCCGATGGACGCGATTGCAGAGTCGGCGCTCGAGCCTGCGACAGAACTTGCGACCGAACTTGCGACAGAACCCGCGACAGCGCTCGCCGAAGACGCGATGTTCGCACGTGTGGGGCCGACGGAAGTTGTGTCTGAGCTCGCTCAGACGGAAGCGTGCGGTGAGCAAGTCGAGGTCTTCGAGGTTGCCGAGGTCTTCGAGGTCTTCGAGGTTGCCGAGGTTGTGGACGCAGCTGCGACCGTCGCGGCTGTTGACACTATCGCGGGATCCGAAGTTGCCGAGCAACCATCGCTCGCAACTTCGGACACGGAGCTCACATCCGAGCAGGTCGTGACGGAAGTGGCGCTCATCGGACACGAAACGTCGATCGACGACGAAGTGAACGTGGCAGTTGATGGCGAGGCCAACGCATCAGAAACTGCTTGTTCCGACGATGAGGTCATGCAATCGGAGGAAGTGTTGGATTCCGAGGAAGCGCTCGACGCGTCGGAAGCCGACGAACTTGCGTCCGACGACCTCGAAGCCGACGACCTCGAAGCCGAAGACCTTGAAGCCGACGACCTCGAAGCCGAAGACCTTGAAGCCGACGACCTCGAAGCCGACGAACTTGCGTCAGAGAACGTCGCATGCGACGAGGATGAACCTGGCGACACCGACGAATCCGTCGAACTGCGCGCGGAAACGATCGCGCTTCCAGGTGAGCAAGAGCTTACCGCGGATGCTGAACGCCCCGATGCGTTTGATCGAGCGCTCGACACCTGGTCGCTCTTTCACGGCATCGACGAATCGCGCTGGATCGATACGTCCGATCGACAGAACGATTGACGGATGTTGAGCCCCTCATCGCCTGAGGTGCGCGGTTCACGTCATCTTTCTGTTTTGCGTGTGATTGCTCGATAGCCTCGCATGCATGGAACAGACGGACTCGGAAGAGCGGCAAGCAATTGTGGGGTGCGAGGCGAGCGTCGCAGGGGACGTTCGCGCGGCCGAATGTGCTGCGGTTCTTCGATTCCTCGCCGCTGGTGGGATTGGTCCTGGTCGCGTGGCGCTCCTGCGCGGTGCATTCGGCGAACTTCGTACCGCGCTCCACGCAGCTCCAGCAGAGATCGCAGAGGTTTTACGCGTCCGTGCATCGGAGGCCGTGCGCATTCTTCAGGAAGCCCATGCTGCGAATCCTGAGGAAGAACTGACCCGTGTTGATGCATGTGGCGGCCGCATCGTGACCCTCGCAGATCCAGACTATCCGGCGCTCCTTCGGGTGGCGCCCGATCCGCCTGCAATTCTCGTCGTACGCGGTGCGTTGCCTTCAGAGCCTGAGCTCTGTGTGGCGATCGTGGGTTCACGTCGCGCAACGCCGTACGGGCGCATTCAAGCCGCGCGCATAGCCGGTGAGCTCGCGGCGCGCGGCATCGTCATCGTCTCGGGTGGAGCGCGTGGCATCGATGCGGAAGCACACCGGGCGGCCCTTCGTGCAGGCGGGCGCACCATCGCTGTGTTGGCCGCGGGGCTCGCGCATCCGTATCCGCCGGAACACGCGGCGCTGTTCGATGCGATCGTTGAGGCTGGCGGCGCGGTCATGACGGAACAAGCAACCGATGTCCAGCCGCGTGCGGAGCTCTTTCCTCGGAGAAATCGCATCGTCGCAGGCATTTCGGTCGCGACGGTGGTGGTTGAGGCGGCGCGACGGTCGGGCGCGCTTGTCACCGCTCGAATCGCGGTCGAGGATCTGTCGCGTGAGGTGGGCTGCGTGCCGGGCTCTGTCGAAAGCATCTCGAGTGAGGGATGTCACGCGGCCATTCGTGAAGGCTGGGCGCATTTAGTCACCGGTGCGGAAGACGTGGTGGCGATGCTCGGCGATGCGCGGGAGCTTGTGCAGGGTGCGCTCGACGCGCAGATATCGAAGGTTGCGCGAACCGCGAGCGAAGACATGCATGCGCGCACGACGGAATCCACAACACGAACGCAGCCTCTTTCGCAAACGCAGTCGCAATCTCGTACGCACCAACACACGCAGGCACAAACGCGCACGCGAACGCAACCTCCGAGTTCGCGATCCCTCGATGGGTGTTCACCCCAACCTCTGCGAGGTTCGCAGGCTATTGATCCAATCCAAATGGAACTGCCGCAGGATGCGCAGGAACTCTTCGATTGGATCACGCAACAAGTTGAAGCGCGTGAGAGTCGCAAGAGCGGCGCGGCCTCGCGTGAAACTCGTGCGAATGCGGCTTTCCGCGCCGGACTGGACGAACTCGAACATCACCTGGGCTGGTCTATCCCGCGACTGGCAGCGGCGACGCTCTCGTTGGAGCGAGTCGGGCGAATTGTGCGCGATCCGGAGGGAGCTTTCGTCTTGGCTGAGAGGTACCGATAGGTCGCGGATTCAGTTCGCTTTGGGAGGGTTGGAGGGGTGAGTGGTGAGGAGAGTGCGTGGCTCGCGCCGACCTTCGATGTGAAGGTTGCCGATCAAAGAATCCGAATTGGAAGTTGTGCTTTCTGGGCGTACCCGCGAAGTCCCGTGCGACGCCCAGTTGGAGGAATCTCGTCCCATGGCTCGTCTTGCAGTCATCTCAGACATTCACGGTAATCGCGTCGCGCTTGAGGAAGTGCTGCGTGATCTCGATCGACGTGATGTCGATGCGGCCATCTGCCTTGGAGACATCGTCGGCTACGGTCCGGAGTCGTCTGAGTGTGTCCGGTTGGTGCGGGGTGCCTGTCGCGTTGCGATCCGTGGGAATCACGAGGACGGCGTACTTGCGCGAGACAGTGGACGTGGCTGGAACCCCGTTGCACAGGCAGGCCTCGCCTATGCGCGGCGTACGCTGTCCGATGCGGACAAGACGTTCTTGGCTGCGCTGCCCTCGAGTTTTTCGATTCGAGGCTCTTTGCTTGCGGTGCATGACTCGCCGGTGCCGAGCGAGCACGGCATGAACTACCTCCGCAACGCCAACGACGCGGCTGATGCGTTCTTCTGGCTTCGCGAGTCCATCTGCTTGGTTGGGCACACGCACGTCGCGGCGTGTTTCGTGACCGAATGTGCGCCGACGACCCGGCCGCACATCGAGGACCTTCAACTGATCGTTCCAGGTGCGAGCAATGAAGCCGTCTCGCAAGAGTGGTCGGAAACGTGTCTCGTCGAATCCATTTCGTTGCCGCGGCAGGGACGTGCGATCGTGAATCCCGGCTCCGTTGGCCAGCCGCGTGACCGCGATCCACGTGCGAGTTACGCGATTATTGATCTCGAAAAATCCGTCGTTGATTTCCATCGTGTCTGTTACGACATTGAAGAAGCAGCGCGACGCACGATTGAAGCTGGACTTCCAGCTGTTCTGGGAGAGCGTCTCGCGCTTGGTGCGTGACGTCCCGAGAAACGCTTGATGAAAGTGATGTTCCGGGGGGAATCACATGCACACCATGCGCCTACTTCGCGGGGACTCCGGTGAATCCGGGGGGCTTTCGCGAGACAACGCGAACGAGGGGAGTTTGGAGCCACGGGTTGCTCGCGCGGATACTGGCGCTGAGCACCTCGCGCGAACGCTGATCCGAATGATCTGGGTTTGTACGGCGACGTGGGTGGTTCTTCCTGTTGCCAAAGCCGTTGAGCTCGCGTGCATGCTTGGTGTAGGCGATCCGCTCGCCGCGGCAGCGAAGAGTGAAGACGGCGCGCTCATCACCCGAGTTGCAGAGTGGTCGGGTGTGTTGGCGAGCGCAGTGTCGCCGGTGGCGACGTTCGCAGTCGGCGCACTGGTGGCGTTGGCACTCGCGAGCCTCGCGATCGAAGTACGCTCGATCACACCGCGAGTCGGTGCCACGATCGCAGCCCTTGCGCTCTACGGAGGCACCGCGGTTCAAGCTTCAGAGATCCGAGAAGGCCTGCTCGCGCTCGCACCGGGACTCCTTGGCATCGCCGTCGCCATCACGATCGGGGTCGCTTCACTTGTGCTCGCGTGGCGGTGGGTGGAAAATGTCGCGCTCGCCGCGGCGCTCCCTGCGCGCGAAGATCCACTCGCAGTTTCCGCAGAAGTTGATCGTGAGGCGGGCTCGCGCGCGCATCGAGGCGTCGACAGCGTGAACACCTCTGCGTCTCGGTTGGCGGGCGCGTTTCATCGCGTTGTTGGCGAACCGGTCGCAGAGGAAGAAGCCGGGCTCTCGGGTCGTGGCTCGCCCATTCCAAGGCGACTTCCCGACGATGAACCGTTGTCGGTACGTTCGGCCTAGACACGCATGCGGCACGCCGCAGGGACCATTCAACACATCAAGCGACAGGCTTCAGGCGCGGTGCGCGGGGGGGTGCTACATTCCGCCCCTTCCCCATGGTCGAACTACCCCCGCCCGGCACGGAAACGGTCCTCATCCTCGACTTCGGCAGCCAAACGGCGCAATTGATCGCCCGTCGCGTGCGCGAAAGCGGTGTCTTTAGCTTGCTCGTGAGCCCACGGATCACGGCTGAGGAGGTCCGCCGTATCGCACCAAAGGGGATCATCTTCTCCGGCGGTCCCGCGAGCGTCTTTGAGAAGGGTGCACCGACGTGCGATCCTGCGATCTTTACGTTGGGGCTTCCAGTCCTCGGCATTTGCTACGGCATGCAGTTGATGAGCCATCTCCTCGGTGGCAAAGTCGAAAGCGCGAATCACCGCGAGTTCGGCCGCGCGAAGATCGATGTGCGTGAGCATGGCGATCTCTTCGCAGGCGTCGATGCGCACGCAACGGTGTGGATGAGCCACGGCGATCAGGTCACGACGGT
>JAIXVI010000312.1 GCA_027483065.1 Planctomycetaceae bacterium | reverse complement strand
CGCGTGGTAGATCGCTCGCGTTCGCCGCTGCGGCGGCTCCCTCTGGCGTGGATCACGCCAAAGCGAGCAAGTTGCGAAGCGCTCCCTCAGCCCGTCTCGGCCCCCGAGGATTCACTCCGAGGGGCGCCGAAGAAAGCGAGCGAGAGCGGGCACCTGAAGCGAAGCTTCAGCAGCCCGCCAGTCGCGAGCGCTCAAACAGCGAGCGATCAAATCACGTCACGAACTTCTTCAACCCAGCGCCTTCGAGCAGCGTGCGGAAATTCTCGCCGAAGACAAAGTTCTCTTCGGGGAACTCCGTGCCCGCGCGATTCTGGTCGAGGTGACTGAACATCAGTTCGATGCGACCGACTGGCGCCCACGCGTTGTCGACGAACGACCAACGCTCAACGATGCCAATCGTGCTCGCGCCCATGTCATCCATGCGCTCGATCGTCGCGTCGTAGCGAATCGTTTCACCAGGCGTCACATCGCGTTCAAAGGTCGCGCTCGCGACTTTCGCAAGTACGACCTTCTCGCGAAACCCGTGCACGCTGCCGACGAGAATGCCCGCCGTCTGCGCCATGCCTTCGAGAATGAGCGAGTTCGGCATGACGGGCGCGGCCGGAAGCCCACCCTCCGCCGCGAAATGCTGATGCAGATGCTCTTCTGCGAGCGAGACGTTCTTCACCGCCACAAGCCGCTTTTCCGGCTCAAACGCGATGACTTTGTCGATCCACATCCAACGCATCTCGACGACTCCATTCAAAGCGAGCCCGCAACATCCAACGATGATGCAAGCGAGCATGACGTGTGCTTTCACCTGTGCTGCAAGCGCGAGAATTCAGCCACGCGCTCAACCCAGCAACCGATCGGGCAACCGATCCTCAGACGCAACTCCCGAAATCAATTCTTGAGTTTGCGCTCGACGAAATCGCAAAGGCTCTTCACGGTGAAGAGCGTCGGCAACTTGGTGATCTGCGGATCGCCTTCGAAGTCGCCGAGCGCCACGTGCGGAACCTTCTCCTTGAGGAGCGCGAGACCCTTGGCCGTCACCTTGCCGTTCTCCACGAGCGTCGGGTCGGTCATGAGGTTCTCGGGGAAGAGTTCGCCCTGCGCGATCTTGAACGGCTTCTCAGTCGTCGAGAACTTCTTCTCGAGGCGGAAGACGATGTCGAGGTAGTCGATGCTCTCAGCGCCGAGATCACCCTTGAGGGTGGCGGTGGGAACAACATCGTCCTCATCCACTCCGAGGGCATCCACAAGTACGTCACGAACGTCGGCTTCGATGTCTTCGCGGCTCTTGGCCATCACGGTCTCCACAATCGCGCCCAAAGAAAGATTGGGCGGCGTCACACAAGGTGCTTGTTCAACATTTCGGTCGAGGACTTCTCGAGCGAAGCCCACCGTTTGGACGGCAGGTCCCGAAACTTCAGTTTCGGAGGGGGCGCAGTATAAGGCGGCCCGCGACGGCCGTTTCGGCGGGCGCGGCAGGATCCGACGCGCCGCGCAAAACCGTGCCCTGCGCCTTGAAGACGACGGTGCCGTCGTCCTTCGTCTTCTCGAGCGTGACCTCGACCTTCAGCGTCTCGCCAGGGCGGACGAAGCTGCCGTATCGAAGCGCCTTCACCTCGCCGAGCACCATGCGCGGCGTTCCCCGCTTTTCCATCACCGCGCGGGCGGCTTGGGTGAGCGCCTCCACCATGAAGACGCCGGGGAGGACCGGAAAACCAGGGAAGTGATCTTGGAGGTACTCCTCCGCTGCCGTGACGTTCTTGACGGCGACGGCAGACGAATCGGTGAGTTCGAGGAAGCGGTCGACAAGCCGAAAGTGCATGGCGCGAAAGGTAGCGCGAATGCACGCCGCGCGGGGCGTTGACGATGGGTTCGGTGCGCTTGGACCGCTCGGTTTTGGGGTGCGTGGCGCGACCAGTTTCCGGTTCACTTTTCGCTTGGGCTTTTCGCGTCCGCCGAGCCGATATCAGGACCATGGCAAAGACCGCTCGGAATGCCTCGACGCGCACTGGTGCGTCTGAGGCGGATACGGATGTAACCAACCCCGCCACTGACGGTGATCTCAACCGTCGCCGCATCGTTTGGGTGCTCTTGGCAGCGCTCTACGTGTGCTTGTTTGTCAGCCTTTCGAGCTTCCGCTCGACGGACTGGCCGACGCACGTCGTTGCGACGCCGACCGACCCGCCGCTGAACCTCTGCGGCCGTTTCGGCGCGGCGGCGGCGTACTGGCTTTACTCGACGCTCGGCTTCGGCGTGTGGATTCCGGTCGCCTACTTCGGCGTCCTCCTCGGCTTCACCGCCTTCGGACGCCCGATCGCGCACCCGTTTGTGCGATTCGTCGGTTGTCTGATCGCGATGTGCGCGTTCGGCGCACTGCACGCGGAGTGGTTCCCAACGGTCGGCCCGCTCACCGGCGTCGACGCGGGACTTGTTCCGATGTTCTTCGCCGACGAAATGCACGCACGCTTCGGCCCTGTTGGCGCGTCGATCGCGTTCCTCGCGGGCCTCGCGGTCGGCGCCATCGTCGCCGCGGATGCGTTGGTTGCGATGTTGCCTGGCGCGATGAAGCGCTCGCTCGCGTTCCTTGCACCCGTGTGGGAGTACGACTGGAAGGGCTTCTTCGTCTCGCTCCGTGAGCGCTTCTCCGCGATGTTCCCGCAACCTGCGGTTGCGGGTGGTCGCCGCACGTCGACCGCGCGTCGTTCGTCGGCGCGCCCGGCGGTTGCTGTCGCGAAGCCCGTCGAGGCTGACGAAAGTGCGGACGAGAGCGCAGAAGAGGAAGAGATCGCGGATGAAGAAGAGGACGCGATCGAAGACGAGAACGACGCCGAGATCGATGAAGAGATTGATTCCGACGACGAAATCGCCGCAAGCAACGAGGACGAGAATGCGGGAACCGCGCCCGCCGTCGCAGCAACGACCGTCACCGAAACGAAGCCTGACACGAGCGGCGAACGTGCGCCGCTTTCGGAAGACGAACTCCGCGCGAAGATCGAGAAGCTCCCGATCAAGATGACCGCGAAAACGTCGACCACGAAGCTTCGCGACGAAGACATCCCGCGCACCGAGAACTACGAGGGCTACCAGTTCCCCACGCTCGAACTCCTCGAAGAACCCGAAGGCAACTACGGCGAGAAGATGGAAGCGTACGTGCGCGAGCAGGCGGAACTCCTCACCCGCACCCTCGCGACCTACGGCCTCGAAGGCGAAATCACCCACATCGAGTCGGGCCCCGTCGTCACGCTCTACTCCGTCGAACTCGCCGCGGGTACGCGCGTCGCGCGCCTCGAGACGATTTCGAAGGACATCGCCCGTGCGCTGCAAGCACCGAACGTGCGCATCATTCCGAACATGGTCGGCCGCACCGCGGTCGGCATCGAAGTTCCGAACAAGCAGAAGGAAAAGGTCCGCCTCAAGGAACTCATGTCGAGCGGACACGCGTCGGGCATGATGCTTCCGATGTTCCTCGGCAAGGACTCGGCCGGCGAGCCGCTCGTCCTCGACCTCACCAAGATGCCGCACATGTTGATCGCGGGTACGACCGGCTCTGGTAAGTCGGTCTGCATGAACACGATCATCATGTCGTGGCTCTATACGAAGCGTCCGGATGAACTCAAGCTCGTGCTCGTCGACCCGAAGATGGTCGAAATGGCGCAGTTCAGCGAGATCCCGCACCTCGCCTGCCCTGTCATCACCGAAATGGGCAAGGCCGCGGCGATCCTCGAATGGGCCGTCAACAAGATGGAAGAGCGCTACGAACTCCTGAAGGAAGCGGGCGTCCGCGACATCAAGAGTTTCAACGCGCTGAGCGAGTCGGAGTTGAAGGAAGTCATCGCACCCGCCGACGAGGTCGAGTGGGCGAAGGTTCCGAAGAAGCTCCCGTACATGGTGTTCGTGATCGACGAGCTCGCGGACCTCATGATGACAAACAAGGAGGTCGAGCAATCGATCGTGCGCATCGCTCAAAAGGCGCGCGCGGTTGGTATCCACCTCATCCTCGCGACGCAGCGTCCACAGGCGACGGTCGTCACCGGCCTCATCAAGTCGAACATGCCTTGCCGCGTCGGCTTCAAGGTGGCGTCCGGCACCGACAGCCGCATCGTGCTCGATCAGAAGGGCGCGGAACTCTTGCTCGGTCAAGGCGACATGTTGGTCGTCACGCCGAGCCAGACCGATGCGCGCCGCTGCCAAGGCACGCTCGTCGATGACAAGGAAGCCCGCGCGGTGACGAAGTTCTTGAAGACGGTCGCAGCTCCGAGCTTCGAGCGACAACTCCTCACGATTCGCTCGGGTCAAGTGGCGAACAGCGGCAACTCAGGCGAGGCAGGCGAAGGCGGCGCGGTCGAAACCGAGCGCGACGAACTCTTCGACAAGGCCGTCGAGATCATCATCGAATCGGGCCGTGGAAGCGTGTCGCTCCTCCAGCGCCGACTCGCGATCGGCTACGGCCGCGCGTCGCGCTTGGTCGACCAGATGGGCCTCGCAGGCATCCTCGGCGAGCACAAGGGTTCGGTCGCGCGCGAAGTCATCGTGACCATGGACGAATGGAAGCGCATGCAGGAACTGCGCGATGAGCAAGAGCGCAGCGGCACGGTCTTTCAGTCGCACTACGACAACTCCGACGCCGACAGCGACGCGCTGAAGTTCCACGATGAAGAGTGAGCGTGCGTCGTTGCGTGCGTAAGCCGCGCGGATCGTGAGATCGCGCGAGCGCTCCGACGACAAGAGACGACGACAGCAAAAACTCAAATCACCAAACGACCCGTGCCTCCGCGCGGGTCGTTTGCTTTGAGCCGTGCAACGGAACGCGTTCTACGACATCAATCGAACGGCACCCCGCGCCAAATGTTCAACGCAGCCCCGTTACACTCGCGCTGTGGCGACATTTGTCCCTGCCATCCCTGACGAAATCTGGCCCGAAGGCGCCACACGCCCGTCGAACGAGCCGGAGCTTGCCTTCCGCCGCATGCTCGAAGCAGCGCTTGTCGAGCGCCCGTGGACTGTTGTCCAGAATCTGCTCGTCCAAGACCCTGACCGCGTCGGTACGCGCGAGATCGACTTCCTCGTCATCGATCCCACGCGCGGCATGCTTGTCATCGAAGTGAAGGGTGGCGATTACCGCTTCGACCCGACGAACGGCTGGCATCGTCGCGTGGGCACGCAGATTCGCCGCGACGGCCGCGGCGCACCGAAGCAAGCGATCGCTGCGATGTACGCGCTCGTCAATCTGCTCGCGTCACAGGCGCTCCACGACAAGACGCACCCGCCGTATCTCCACGGCTGGCTCATCGCGACTCCGGATATTGAAATCCGCGCCGACTCACTGCCGCCCGATGCGCAAGGCCACGTCCTCGATAGCCGCGTCAGCAACGAACCCGCGCGACTGCTCGCGAACATCGAGGATCTCTTCGACGCGCTCGCCGCGCGATACCCCGAGGTCACGTGCGGCGCGGATTCGTGCGTTCCTGAGCTGGTCGCGCGTCACATCTTGCCCGAGACCCGCACGCGGCTCGGCGTTCGTGACGAGATTCGTCAAGCGCGCGCCATCGAAACCGACATCTTGCGGCCCGTGCGTTCGATCATCGATGCCGCGCACGCGATCGATCGGTTGCACGTGCGCGGTTTCCCGGGAACCGGAAAGACCTACGCTGCGCTGCGTCGCGCGGCGAACGACCACGCGGACGGACTGCGGACGCTCGTACTTTGTTACAACATTCCGCTCGCAGCATCACTCACCGCGCGCCTTCGTGCGGAACCAACGCGGCCCGAAACGCCGCTTGCTTCGATTCGCACGCGCTCGCTCGTCGTCGCGCGCTTCCACGCGCTCGCGGCAGCCGCCGCGCGTGAAGCAACAGACATCACGATTCCGGCGGAAGACGCGGGCCAAGCGCACTTCGATGCGCTCGTGACGGCACTCATTGAAGCGGCCCGCGCGGGCGCACTCGGCGCATTCGACTCGATCGTGATCGACGAAGGCCAAGATTTCACGCCACACATGCTCGACGCGGTCGAGGCGCTCGCCGCAACCACCCGCCGCGCACGGCCGCGCATCGCGTTCTTTCACGATCCGAATCAGTGCCTCTACGACGGCGCGAGCGATGAAGAAGTCGAAGCGCGCTTCGGCCAGCCGCTTGTTCTCTCGGAGAATTTGCGGAACTCCGCGTCCATCACCGCGTTCCTCCGCAGCCTCGATCCCGAACGCCTCGGCGCACTCCATGCGCCACCATCGATGCGAAGCGGTCAACCCGTGGTGGTGTGGAGTCACCCGCATGGCGACGGCGAAGCGGTGCGCGACGCGATCACGCGTATCGTCCGGCATCTCGTCGAAGCGGAAGATGTCCGCCCCGACGACATCGTGCTGATTTCGCCCTTCCGCCACGAACGGACGTCGCTCGCGTCGATCACTGAAATCGCAGAGTTGCCGCTTCTCTCACTCGAGCAAGCCGCACGACGTACGGCGGAACACGGCCCCTGCCTCCGTCGCGAAACGCTGCATCGCTTCAAAGGTCTCGAAGTGCCCGTCGTGATTCTGCACGATGTTGCGGGCAGCGGCCCGAACGTCGAGTTCGAGGCGATTCTCACCGCATGTTCGCGCGCGCAGCACGCGCTCTACATCGTGCGGTCCGACGACTATCGCGGAGATACACCGCTTCCGATCCGTGGAGCATTGCCCGCATAATCGACTGAATGCTCAAGGCTTGAGATTCACCAAACGATTTTCTGGAAACGTATCTCATCTGCCGATGAGGTCTTTCCGAGTTGCACCCATGAATCCACACTCCTCCATCGACCCCACTTGGATCACACGCGGCCTCGACGCAGCCATCGAGATGGCAGAAAAAGGCTGGCGCGAAGGCGGGATTCCCATCGGGAGTTCGCTGCTCGATGCGCACGGCAACGTGGTCGCCGCGGGGCACAACCAGCGCGTGCAGTCGGGCGACCCAACGGCGCACGCCGAAGTCGATTGCATTCGCCGTGCTGGACGTCGGCGCGATTGGCGCTCGCTCACGCTCGTCTCCACACTCTCGCCTTGCTGCATGTGCTCGGGAACCGCGATCCTCTTCAAGATTCCTCGCGTCGTCATCGGCGAGAATCGCACCTTCATGGGCGCGGAAGATTGGATGCGCGCGAACGGTGCGGAACTTGTCGTGGTCGATGACCCGCGCTGCATCGCTCTCATGGAACGCATGCAGCGCGAGAAGCCCGATCTTTGGGCCGAGGACATCGGCGAATGACGACACCGCGACCGCTGATCTTGGTGACGAGTTTTGAACCGTTCGGCGGAAGCCCTGTCAATCCGACGATGGAGATCGCGCGTCTTCTCGCCGATCTACCGTGCACACACGGTTCGCGCGCGTACGTCACGCTTCCTGTCGTCACTGGCGAGAGCGCGGGAAGCGCGTGGGCAACGCTGCTTCCCATCTTGGAAAGCATGCGGCCAGATGCTGTGGTGGCGCTCGGTGAAAGTGCGAAAGCAGATCGCGTGCAGTTTGAACGCGTTGCCGTCAACTTGCGCGATGCGCGGATCGCCGACAACGCGGGCGTACAGTTGTGTGACGCGTCGGTGATCGACGATGCGCCGAACGCGCACTTCGCAACGTTGCCACTCCGCGCGATGCTTGCTGCATGCGAATCGGTCGGTGTTCCAGCGCAGCTCTCGCTGAGCGCAGGAACGTTTCTTTGCAACGAGCTCATGTTCCGCTTGCTCCATCGCGCACAGCCTGCCGCGGCGGGGTTCATACACGCGGCGGGGTTCATACACGCGGCGGGGTTCATACACGCGGCGGGGTTCATACACGTACCCCAACTTCCGATCCAAGCAACAGCGCGCGGCGGCCCTTCGATGGATGCCCAAACAACCGCTCGTGGCGTACATGCGGCACTTGAAATGCTTGCACAGACGCTCATCTCGGAGCAACGCGCGTGAGCGATGTCGTCCTCGTGACCGGTGGCGCGGGCTTCATCGGCTCGCATCTCTGTGAAGCGCTCCTCGCGCAGGGCCGACGTGTTCGCATCCTTGATGACTTTTCGAGCGGAAACGCTGCGAATCTCGCGCATATCTGGAATGGCATCGAGATCGTCGAAGGCTCGCTTGAGTCGCCGTCGGCGATCGCGCAAGCGATGAAGGGCGTATCGATCGTCGCGCATCTCGCGGCGCGGTCGAGCGTTGCTGAGAGTATGGCGGCGGAAGATTTGTACGTCCGCGTGAATGTCGGTGGCACCGCAGCGCTCATCGCAGAGGCTCGACGCGCGGGTGTCGCGCGGATCATTTTCGCGGCGAGTTCGAGCGCGTATGGAGATCACGACGCGCCGCACGATGAATCGATGGAACCTCGTCCGATGTCGCCCTACGGCGCGACCAAGGTCGAGTGCGAGTGGATGCTGCGCGCGCTCGCGCAGGAGCCAGGCGCGCCCGACACCGCAGCGCTCCGGTTCTTCAACGTGTACGGCACTCGACAAGATCCGAACAACGCATACGCGGCCGTGATCCCACGATTCATGACGCGTATCGCCGCAGGTCTCCCCGCGACGATTTTCGGTGACGGCGAACAGACGCGTGATTTCGTGCACGTGTCGGATGCCGCGCGCGCGGTGATTGCGGCGATGGATGCGCCCGCGCCAATCCGAGGCGCGGTGATCAACGTCGGTACGGGCCATGCGACTTCGATTCGCGCGCTCGCTGAAACGGTCGGACGAGTTGTCGGCAAGCCCACGCAACTCGACTTTCAACCATCCCGTGCGGGCGAGATTCGTCACAGTGTTGCGACGGTGTCGCGTGCGCGTGAACTGCTCGGGTTTACCGCAGCGATCGAACTAGAGGTCGGTCTCGCGACGATGACCACGGTGACGCGTCGTTCAAGATGATTTTGCCGCGCGAACGCGATGCGCGACGTAAAGAAACGACGGACGCCTTGCAGCGTCCGTCGTTGGTTTGAGCTTGAAATGTCGCTTCTACGGAACGAGCTCCCGCGCTCAAGCGCGGAATGAGGCCCCGCGCTTAGGCGCGGAACGAGCTCCCGCGCTTAGGCGCGGAATG
>JAIXVI010000143.1 GCA_027483065.1 Planctomycetaceae bacterium | reverse complement strand
TCGCTCTTCCAAGCGTTCAACGATGCTGCGGTTTCGGAGCACGTGATGCGCATGGTGTCGATGAAGGCTGCGACCGACAACGCTGCAGGCCTCGGCCGCACGATTCGTCGCAACTTCAATCGTGCACGTCAGGCGCGCATCACCACGGAACTCACCGAAATCGTGTCGGGCGCAGCGGCGCTTGAATAAGCGCTCGTAGGTTGAGCGCTCGCAACCTGCTCGCTTTCGCGTGAGCTTTGTCTGCTTTCGCTCGCTTTGTTGAGCGCTCGCAACCTGCTTCGCAACTTGCTCGCTTTCGCGTGAGCCTTGCTTGCTTTCGCTCGCTTTGTTGAACGCTCGCAACCTGCTTCGCAACTTGCTCGCTTTCGCGTGACGCGCGCTTACTTCGCCGGCGTTGCGGCAGGCATCGCGCCGCCAACAGACGCAGGCCCAGGCGTTGGCGCGGGTTCCGGCGACGTCGCGACAGGGTTGCCGTCGGTCTTCCACGCCTTCAAGCCGCCAAGCATGCAATAGACGTTCTTGTATCCAAGTTCGAGCAGCCGCTTCGCCGACGCCTTCGCAAGCACGTCGTTGTAATCGGTGTCGTAGACGAAGTACATCTCAAAGCCGCGGCAGGTCGCTTCGTGGGTGCGCTCGATTTCTGGGAACGGAATGTTCGTTGCCTGCGGCACGTGGCCTTCGGCGAACGCCTTCGGCGAACGCGGGTCGAGCCAGAGCACCTTCGGAAGCGCGCCGGCGCCAAATGCGCCGCCCGGCGTATTCGCCATCTCAATCAACTCAAACGGCCGCTTGTAGACCAAGTCTCGGTCGCTCGTCGAGCGCGTGCAGCCAATGCCGTTCACAACGAACGCGAGCGCGAGAAAAATCGCCGTGAAGAGAGGATTGATTCGGTGCATGCAGATCTCCGTCAAACTTGAAGTGCGCGGCGGGGCCTGTCGCACCTCGTGTCATGCGCTTTTTCGCGCGCTCGGGAATAGAGTCGCCGCTCAAGCGTCCACGCAAGACGCGCCGAACGGTCGCGCGCTTCCATCGTCGCGATTTCTTCTGGTCTGTGGACTCTTTCAGCGCCTCCTGCCGATGTTTCGGCTGATCTCATGCAAATTCTCCACCCGCACGCTTCCTGGACTTGCCGCCCTGCGCGCATCTCATCCCTCGCGTTGGTCGCAATCGCCGCCGCGGGGGGCATGACTGCTCAGGCATCTGCGCAGCTCGTCCCTTCTGGGATCCCCAAAGGCAGCCCAACAGGCAGCCCAGCAGGCAGCCCAACAGTCAGGCCAGGTGGAATCGCCGCGCCGCCGCGCGAGCCGCAAACGGGTGAAGATGCCGTCAAGGTCTCGACCGCGGTTGTCGGTGAGGCGAAGCCGGGCGCGACAGTGCGCGTTGTGGTGACCTTCGACATTCACCCAGGCTGGCACATTTACTGGGAGAATCCCGGGGAATCAGGTTCGCCGACCGACCTTGCCATCGAGTTGCCGAGTGGCTGCTCGATCCCTGAGCGCGAAGCTGGGAAGCCGCGGATCGACTTTCCGATCCCGCAAATCTTCAGTCATGGCGAGACAACCTTTGGATACGAGAAGCAGGTCACGCTTTCGTTCCCTGTGACGTTTGCTGCCGATCTCTCGGCCGACGCGTTCAAGAGCGGCCTTGCGTCAAAACTCACCGCGCGATGGCTCGTCTGCAAAGAACGCTGTTTGATGGGCTCGTTCGAGACGTCAATCGATTTCGCGAAGCCCGTCGACACCAAAGCAGCCGCGGCGAAACTCCTCGCCGATTCGCTTGCGCGGGTGCCGAAGCCGATGCCAACGACGTGGAAGGTGACGCTCAGTGATGTCGCCGACGACGGCGCCTTGCTCGTCCTCGAATCGCCCGCATCGGCGGATGCAACGGGTGGCACATCGGGCGTGGCGCAAGGAAAACTGCCGCTCACGTTCATTCCGTTTGATACGCCAGGTGTTGGTCTTGCCGAGGGTTACGTCGCAGAGTCGAAGGACGGCCGCCTCGAAGTCGACATCGCGCTCTCACGCGAAAGTGCGCTTGGAAAGCGCCTTGAGGTCGGCGGAGTCATCCTCGTGGGTGCGTCGGCTGGCAATCCAACCGAGGCGTACGCGTTTCGAATCCCCGTACCTGCGGCAGCGAAGTAACAACCCCGTTCTCGCGCCGCAGATTCTCCATTCCGGTTTGGTTCAGTGTGTTTGAGTGATTGTGTGTCTACAACGTTCCGCAAGAGTTCTTCAAAGGTTCCTTCAGGGAACAGGAGTCCACGCAGATGAAGGCATTCGTTTCGATCGCGCTCGCAGGCATTCTCGCAACTGGTTTGACCTCGATGGTCATCGCTGATGACACGCAGACGCCGGCCGCTTCGCAGCAAGCGGAAGGAGCTCCCGCGAAGGAGCGCGCGGGACGTCGCGCTGCCGCGGCGACCTCTAAGGCTGCAGGCGCAAAGGTTGGCGAAGCTGCGCCGAACTTCACGCTCAAGACGACCGACGGCAAGGATTGGTCGCTCTCCGACGCGAAGGGCAAGGTCGTTGTGCTTGAATGGGTCAACCCGAACTGCCCAGTGTGCGTTCGCGTGTGCAAGGAAGGCATCGTGGCCGACACGTTGAAGGGCTGCAAGGAGCAATTCCCTGACGTCGTCTACGTCGCGATCAACTCCAGCGCCGCTCAGCCAGACAGCCTTTCGGCGACGGCCGAGTACCTCAAGTCGCACAAGCTCGAAGTGCCTGCGCTTCTCGACAACGACGGTAAGGTCGGCCAGATGTACGGCGCGCGCACCACGCCGCACTGCTACGTGATCGATCAGAACGGCGTGCTTGTCTACCAAGGCGCCATCGACGACAGCCCATCGGGTGGCGCGAAGATGAACTACGTCGTCAACGCCGTCAAGCAGATCAAGGCTGGCGAGAAGGT
>JAIXVI010000309.1 GCA_027483065.1 Planctomycetaceae bacterium | reverse complement strand
CGGTGAGATCGAGAACGCTGTGAGAGACGGTGTTTTGTGGCAGCACGGCGCGGAGGATAGCGAGGCGAATCGCGAGCGATCAAATACGAGCGCGCAGCGAAGCGAAGCGCGAGAGGGTGACGTCCGCGTCCGAGGGCGTTTCGTGTGGCATCACCTCTGGTGATGGCGACGGGTGGACTTCTCTTGAAAGCGACTCGCCACACCGTCGCACGTTCGGTGCTTGTGACTCCACCCACTACCTCCTGCTTCGCAGGGGGGTAGTGCCACACGAAACGACGGGCGACATCGACGTCATGTGCTCAGGCTTCGCTGCGCTCCGCCTTCGACAACGTCCAAAGTCCTCCACACCAAAGCGAGCGAGAGCGGCGGACGCGGCGAAGCCGTCCCGCCGCCAGTCGCGAGCGCTCAAACTATGAGCGCTCAAATTAGTCCTTCGTCCAGATCCCCTGCACGTCCTTCGAGCACTGGCGACGAATCCCGTTCGAATCCATGATCTTCTCAGTCGCCGCTTCGATCTCCGCGCGCTTGAACACGAGTCGCTCGATGCCGCGCTCGTTGAACTCAAACACGACGTACTCGTCCTTGAGATCATTCAGAAGCTGCACGAATTCCGCAAAGTTCGCGAAGGTCTTGCCATTCACACTCTTGACCGATTGGCCCGGGTTCACCTCGTAACCGCGACCGACGGGGTGCGACAAAAGCGGTGACGCGACGGCCACCACTTGCTTGCCGCCGCTCGGACGTTCATCGGTGATGAACTGCGCAATCGGGCTCTCGCCGAAGAACATCCAACCTCCCGTCGAGCGCAGAAGATCCATGTGCAGAGGGCTGAACACGAGCGGTCCGTACACGAGGTACGGGTAGTTTCCATCGGGGTAACTTCCGATGGTGCGTGTCGCGCGCGTGAACGCCGGAATCTCCGCCGTCGCAGCCTTACCTTCGCGCACGTATTCCACGGTGATCGTGTTCTTTTCTGCCGTCGGAACGAAGCGCCCCACCGCGCAATCCATCGCGACCTTGCGATCACCTTCGATCGTGACTTGCCCCTTGTTGTCGATCGAGTAACCGTTGATCTTCGTGAGGATGTCCCACGCTTGCAGCGGTCCACCCTTCTGATCAATCACGACAACGCCCGAAACATCAGCACTCGCCCCAAGTTTCGTGCGCAACGCCGGATTCTCGAGCGTTTGCGTTTCGATTCCGATGACGGTGTTGCCATCGACCTTGCCCTGCCCGATTTCATCGAGGAATCGGCGCACTTCCTCGGTCGCGAGGAGATACGCGATGTTGTCGGCCATCGAATTGTCCATGCCGCTGAAGGCAAGACCCGCGACCTTTCCGTCGACAAACGCAGGGCCGCCCGAGTTTCCGAAGTTGATCGCTGCATCCACTTGGACGCGCATGCCAGGCTCACCCGTCATGCCGATGTCCGACCATTCGATGCGCGAAATCACGCCACTCGTCGTCGAAAGCTGCTCGCCGCCAAGGGGGTAACCCATGACGACCACGCGCGAACCTTCCTTGGGAAGTCCGTCAAGGACCGGAATCGGCGGATGCGCAGCAATGAACGCTTCATCGGTCGTTGAGAGCAACGCGAGATCGCGCGTCTTATCGATGCCCACGAGTTCGGCCTGAATCGGAAGTGATGTCTGATTCGTCTCGAGCAAGATTTCACTCGCTTGCTCAACCACGTGTGCGTTGGTCAGCACCTTTCCTGGCGCGATCACCACGCCCGAACCGCCGAACTCCTGCGGACTTTCGCGCTTCCACGGCGTAGAAGGATCGCGCGCTTCTTGTCGGACCTTAATGTTGATGACCGACTTCCGGAGTGCGGCCTCGACGTCGGACGCTGTATCAGCGGGCTTCGTCTCCTGCGCCGCGGCGGGAGTTACCGCGGGCGCTGCGGGCTTCGCGGCGCCCGTGCCGTCTTTTGTGCCCTCTTGCGGGGCAACCGCGGCAAAGAGCGGGAAAACGGCTGCGCACGAAGCAACCGCAAGGGGAAGTGCGAACGGGACGCGGCGCGAAGAGTCGATCTGCATCGGCGCATTGAACATGAGCGCCCGCGCCCGCGCAACCACGGGAGCTTTCACACGGGCTTCCACTCGGCTTCCCACTCGGCTTCCCACTCGGGCGCGACTTCTCCCCTCCCGCAGTTTCTGCGACAATCTCTGCCCCCGATGGCACAGTCACCCGCGCATCTTCCCCGCCGCACCTTCGCGATCATCTCGCACCCGGACGCCGGCAAAACGACGCTCACCGAGAAGTTCCTCCTCTACGGCGGTGCGGTCGCGCTCGCAGGCTCGGTCACCGCGCGCAAGGATCAACGCGCAACCGCATCGGACTGGATGGAACTCGAGAAGCAACGCGGCATCTCGATTTCGTCGACGGTGCTCCAGTTTGACTACAACGGCTATCGCGTGAACCTGCTCGACACGCCGGGCCACAAGGACTTCAGCGAAGACACCTATCGCGTGCTTACGGCGGTCGATGCCGCGGTCATGGTGATCGACGCCGGTAAAGGTATCGAGCCGCAGACGCGCAAACTGTTCGAAGTTTGCCGCCGCCGCGGCGTGCCGATTTTCACCTTCATGAATAAGTGCGATCGTCCGACGAAGGACCCGATCGCGCTCCTCGACGAACTCGAAAGTGTGCTCGGAATCGGCGCTTTCCCCGTGAATTGGCCGTTCGGCAACGGCCCTGAATTCCGCGGCGTCTACGACCGACTCGAAAAGCGCTTGCATCTCTTCGAACGCACGAAGGGCGGCATGCGCGAAGCACCCGTCCAAGTCGTTGGTCTCGACGATCCGGCGATCACGTCACGCATCGATGCCGACATTTACCGTCAAGGCCGCGACGAACTCGACATGCTCGAAGGTGCGGGCGCTGAATTCGATCGCGCGCGCGTGCTCGCTGGCGAGATCACGCCGGTTTACTTCGGCAGCGCTGCAAACAACTTCGGCGTGCAGCTCCTTCTCGACGGATTCCTCGAGCATTCGGCCGATCCCGGCCCGCGTCATTCCGGCGCGAAACTCATCGAGCCAAAGGATCCGACGTTCAGCGGATTCGTCTTCAAGATCCAGGCCAACATGGATCCGAAGCACCGCGATCGCATCGCGTTTGTGCGCGTCGTCAGCGGCAAATTCGAACGCGAAATGACGGTCGTACACGTCCAAAGTGGCAAGAAGATTCGCCTCTCGAGTGCGCAGAAACTCTTCGGCCAAGAGCGCGAAACCGTTGAAGAAGGCGAAGCGGGCGACGTCATTGGCATCATCGGCCACGACATCCTGCAGATCGGCGACACGCTCGCGGAAGACCGCACGATTCGCTTCAGCGAGATTCCGCAGTTCACGCCGGAAGTCTTCGCGTATCTCACGAATCCGCAGCCAGGCAACTCGAAGAAGTACCGACTCGGTGTCGACCAACTGCTCAAAGAAGGTGTCGTACAGCAGATGGAAGTTGGCGCAGGCCAAGTGAAGATGCCGATTCTCGCCGCCGTTGGTCCGCTGCAGTTTGAAGTCGTGCAGTACCGCTTGAAGAGTGAATACGGCGCTGAATCGCGGCTTGAAAAAGCGCGCTGGCAAATCGTGCGATGGTGGCGCAAGAACGGCGCACCTGAAGATTTTCTCCCTGAACTCCTCAGCGACTCGACGCATGGCGTCGACGTCGCCGGGCGCCCCGTGATTTTCTTCTCCGATGAATGGGCGGTGCGCAACTTTCAGAAGCGACTGCCAGACGTCGAACTTTCCACGCTTCCGTTTGATGACGTACCAGCGCGCGCCGGAGGCGGAGCGTGAAACCTCCGCCACGTGGCACGCCCGCACGGAGCGGTCGAGCTGCGAAACTCGACGAAATTCGGGCCGTTTTCCGCGCGGGGCGAACGCGCGAGGCACTAGCGGCAATCGAACCGCTCCTTCGTATCGATCCACGCGATCCGGAAATGCTCACGCTCGCGGCGCGATGTCGCAACGATCTCGGCCAACACAATGAGGCCATCGCACTCGCCACGAGATCGCTTGCGTTGGCTGCGCACCCTGAATCGCTCATGCTGCGCGGTGATTCGTATCGCGCGCTCGGACGCACCGACGATGCGCTCGCCGATCTTCGACATGCGATTCGTCTCGCACCAACCGTGCGGGATCTCCGCGTTGCACTTGTTGCGACGCTCGAAGAAGCAGGTCGCGCCGACGAAGCGCGCGCGGAACTTGCGCCAATTCTCGATGCATTGCAGCACTCGCAAAGATCCGATGCCGCGCTCCCTGAACGGATCGCGTACGAGCATGCGAAGTTACTCGTCCGTGAAGGCACGCACGAAGCCGAGAAACTGATCGAAGCAGTTCGTGTCATCGACGCTGCGCTGCCCGCCTCGCGCGCAGGTTCGATTTCGTACTTGATGTTGCTTTATCTCCGCGCGAAAGCGCTCGATCGTGCGGGGCGCTTCGAGGAAGCGTGGGAATCTGCCACGCGCGCGCACGCATCGCGAAACGTCGCGTTTGACCCCGACGCACTGGTTCGTGCGACCGACGAAACGATTCAATGGTGGACGCGCGAGCGCATCGCCCCGATCGGCGACTCGGGGCTTCGCGACGAAACCGCTGTCTTTGTCGCAGGCATGCCCCGCAGTGGAACGAGCTTGGTTGATCAGATCATCGACGCGCATCCACACGCGAAGGGCGTTGGTGAACTCGACACGATCGAACGCTGGGCAGAGAGCGCCGGACTTTCCGCACCAAACGACGCATCACGCGTTGCACGCGCATATCTCGATGAAATCCGACGACTCGCGCCGCGTTCGCAACGCATCGTGAACAAAGCCCTCGGAAACACGCGGATTCTGGGGCATCTCTCAAGGCTCTTCCCTGCAACGCGCATCGTGCACATCGTGCGCGATCCGCGCGATGTGGCGGTGTCATGCGTCATGGGCGCGTTCGGTGCAGAGCGCTATCCATGGACGACGCGGCCCGAGTGGGTCGCGCTCGCGTGGCGCGAATCCGAGCGGCTCATGCAGCATTGGCGCGAGGTTCTTCGCGTCCCGATCCACACCGTGCGATATGAGTCACTCGTTGAAGAGGGCGAACCGCGCATGCGCGAATTGCTTGATTTCCTCGGGCTTTCGTGGGATGCGAGCGTGCTCAGCTTTCATCAATCGCGTCGAACCGTGCGCACGTTGAGTTACGACCAAGTCAGTCGTCCACTCACACAGGCCTCGGTTGGTCGGTGGCGCAACTATGCGCGCGTTTTGGAAGGTATTCCCTTCTCGGCATATCCGTCGGCACATTCCACGACTGCGGGAGTTCCTTGAGATGGACACGAACGACACTGCACGACTTGCAATTCTCTCCGATGCGATTCGTACGTTGCGCGACGAAGCGACCGCAGCGGAACGTGGAATGAAGGAATCCATCGCAGCGCTTCCGATCGCCATGCAGCGAAGTGCCGCGAATCTCGCGCATTATCTTGCACTCCGAGCGACCGATCATGTTCCATTGCAAGCAGAGTTGATCCGCTCGGGCCTCTCGTCACTCGCGCGACGCGAGGCGCACGTCATGCCGACACTCGACGCCGTCGAACGCGCGCTCGCCGCCATGTGCGGGCGAACTCCCGATGAACCGCGCGCCAACATCGCAATCGACGATGGCGCGACGCTGCTTGAGCGACACGCTGCTGAACTCCTCGGCCCGCCGATTCCGCACGCAACGCGCATCGTTGTGACGCTGCCACCTTGGGGCGCAGGCGACCCTGCGTT
>JAIXVI010000165.1 GCA_027483065.1 Planctomycetaceae bacterium | reverse complement strand
CAGAACGTCATCCTCGCGAAAGCGAGCAAAGGCGGCGGTCGCGAACCAAAGGTTCGCCCCGCCGGCAGTTGCGAGCGCTCAGAACAGAACGTCATCCTCGCGAAAGCGAGCAAAGGCGGCGGTCGCGAACCAAAGGTTCGCCCCGCCGCCAGTTGCGAGCGCTCAAACGTGCCATACAACAACAAGGGGCCCCAGCAATGCTGGGGCCCCTTGTTGTTGCATGGAGCCGGGGGGATTCGCACCCCCGTCCCGATACGTCCTGCCCATCGCGTCTACAAGTGTGTTCGTGCTTTCAATCTCACCAAGGTCATCCGCGCACGACGAGCGCCAAACCTCGGCCAGCCTCGCTGTAGTCTCGTTCCTCTGCGGCCAGGCGGCGCTTTGGAACCAACCCGGTTTTTAGCGCGGGTAAACCCTACCGGGTGTCGGGTCTACTCCGCGTCACCGCGCATTAGGCGGCGAGAGCGTACTGCGTGTTGGCAGTTGTTGTTTTGCATCCTTTTTACGTGGCCTGGATGCTCCACGACTCGCAACGATGGACCGGTTGCGTCCGGTCGAATCTGGTCGGCCCCGGTTGTGAAAGACAAGCGCGAGTATACGCGCGCTTCATGCGTGATCAAGCCGTCGTTGCCGACTTTGCCCGCATGTGATTCGCCGCGTTGTACGCAGCGACCTTGTAACACTCAGCGAGCGTCGGATAGTTGAACACCGTCTCAAGGAAGTAATCGAGCCCGCCGCCGAGTGTCAGCACTGCTTGCCCGATGTGCACGAGTTCGGTCGCTTGCGTTCCGATGCAATGGACGCCGAGCAATTTGCGGGTTTCGCGATGGAAGATCATCTTGAAGAGGCCGCTGTCGTCGCCGAGGATTTGCCCGCGCGCGATTTCCGCGTAGCGCGCCACGCCGACTTCGTACGGAATCTTGTTCTTCGTGAGTTCTTCTTCCGTCGCGCCGACCATCGAAATCTCAGGAATCGCGTAGATGCCGTAGGGGAATCCCGCGGGTGCGGGCTTCGCTTCAAGACCAAACATAGCGCAGACCGCGAGGCGACCTTGTTCGGAACTTGTGGACGCGAGCGCTGGGAAACCAATGACGTCGCCCGCAGCGGAAATGTGCGCGACCTCCGTGCGGAATTGCGCGTCGACCTTGAGTCGTCCGCGATCGTCGGTCTTGAGCCCTGACTTCTCCATGTCGAGCGTCGCGGTGTTGCCAACGCGGCCGATCGAGTAGAGCACGGCTTCGACTTCGATCGTCTTTCCGCTCTCGAGTTCGATCGTCGCCATCTCGGCTTCATCGGGGCAATGCAGGCACTTCACAGCTTCGCCAAGACGGAACGTCACGCGGCGTGCGCGCATTTGATGGATGAGTTCATCGACGATTTCGGTGTCGCAGAAATCAAGCGGGCGCGCGTGACGATCGATGAGCGTGACTTCGACGCCGAGTTCCGCAAACATCGACGCGTACTCGATACCAATCACGCCGCCGCCGATGACCGCGAGGGACTTGGGAATCCGCTTCAAGTTCACGATGTCGTCGCTCGTGAGAATCGTCTTGTGATCGCACGGAACAGGCGGATCGGCGGGGATACTGCCAGTCGCGATCAAGATGTGCTCGGCCGATGCGTGGCGCTCCATCGCGCCGCCGTCGATCGCAATCGTGTGGGGATCGAGAAAGCGCGCGGAGCCGCTCACGAGATCGATGTTGTTCCGCGAGAGTTGTCGCGCGACCACGTCGAGCTCGCGCTCGATGACGTGATTCACACGATGAAGAAGGTCGTGAATCGTGGGCTTTGGGCGATGCGTCGGCGTGCCTGCGGAAAGCGCCGACACATGCGTGAGCGAGAGCACCGCTTCACGGAAGGTCTTACTCGGCACGGTGCCTGTGTGAAGAGAAACGCCGCCGACCATACGCCGACGCTCGACAATCGCAACGCGCTTGCCGATCTTTGCTGCTTGCACCGCGGCGCGCTGGCCCGCGGGTCCGCTTCCGAGGACGATGAGGTCATAGTCGTACGCCATAGGGCGCGCAGTGTACGGGCGCGGCGGCGCGCCAACAGAAGACTTGTACACTCGCGCCATGAGCCGCCCGCGTGCGCCATATCGCATCATTTTCATCTGCACGGGAAACATCTGTCGAAGCCCCGCCGCGGAGAACATCTTCCGCGAGCACGCGCGTCGTGCAGGGATTCTCCATGAACTCGAGATTGACTCCGCGGGAACGGGCGATTGGCATGAGGGTGAAGATCCGGACCATCGCTCGGCGGATGCGCTCTGTGAAGCGGGCTACGCCGCGGATGGTCGCGCGCGCGGGCTTCGCGCGGCCGACTTTGCGCAGCACGATCTCTTTGTCTGCATGGATCGCTCGCATGTTCGCGATGTCGTCGCGCGCGGTGCGCCGCGGGAGCGCGTCATGCTTGTCAGGCACTTCGATGAGGCACGCGATCACGACGATGTGCCGGACCCGTACTACGGCGGCCGCGACGGATTCACCGAGATGATCGCGATGCTCGAAGCGGCGATGGATGGACTTGTTGCGCGCGTTCGCGCGGATCTCGAGCGCAATCGTGGAACAGCCTGAGGAAGTTTTTGAGGGAGGTTCTGATGGAGTTTGACATCGCTTCGATGCCCGTTGGATTGCGATACAACCTGCTCCTCGGGTCGATCGTGCCACGACCGATCGGTGTCGTGGGAACGATGAACGCCGAAGGCAAGCACAACCTCGCGCCGTTCTCGTTTTTCAACGCGGTTTCGAGTGAGCCGATGGTGTTGATGTTCTGCCCTGTGAGTCGCGCCGACGGCAGCGAGAACGATTCGCTTCGCAATGCGAAGCCGACCGACGAAGGGGGAAGTGGTTGTTTCTCAGTCAGTCTCGCGACCGAAGACTCGATTGGGAAGGTCGTGAAGTGTGCTGCTGATTTGCCGTTTGGTGAGAGCGAGTTTGAGCACGCGGGCTTGACGCCGCGCATGTGTGCACGTATTCGCGCGCCGTACATGGCGGAGAGCCCGGTGCATTTCGAATGTGAAACGCTTGAAGTCAAGCGATTCGCACCGGGCACGCCGTTTAGCGGCAACTTGGTGCTTGGGCGTGTGATCTACGCACGCATCGACGACGCGCTTGCCCACCCGCGTATGCATATCGATCCCGCGAAACTCCGCGCCGTCGGACGCATGGGTGGCAACTGGTACACGAGCACGCGCGATCGATTCGAACTCGAGCGCGGGTGAACGAGCGCGGATGAACGAGCGCGGATGAACGAGCGCGGGTGAACAAGCGCGTGAAATCGCCCCCGAAGCTCAGCCGTTCTTCTTCGCGAAGTCGCCCATGAACTGCGCGAGCAACTCGCAGCCGTGCACGGGGAACGCGTTGTAGATCGAGGCGCGCATGCCGCCTGCCTCGCGGTGGCCAAGCAAACCGAAGAGGCCGTGAGACTCGGCGTCGGCGACGAACTTCGCGTCGAGGTCGGCTTTCGGCGTCTTGAAGCACACGTTGAGGTGCGAACGGCACCACTTCTCCGCGGGCCACGAGTAGAAGCCACCGGAGTTGTCGACCGCGTCCCAAATGAGGTTCGCCTTGTAGGCGTTGTTCTTGGCGATGGCTGTAGGGCCGCCGACCTTCAGCGTCCACTCCGCCATCAAACCCATCACGCGCACCGCGAATGTCGGCGGCGTGTTGAGGCGCGATCCCGCGTTGGCGTGGTCTTCAAAGCGCAGAATCGTCGGCAGTTTCGTCGTCGCGCTCGCGATGAAGTCCTTGCGCGCGATGATCAGGCTCGCGCCCGAGGCGCCGAGGTTCTTCTGTCCGGCCGCGAGCACCATCGCGTGCTTCGTGAAGTCCCAAGGGCGCGAGAAGATGTCGCTCGTCGCGTCGCCGATGAGAGGCAGCGTCGTTTCGGGTGGCGCCCAGAAGGTCGTGCCCTCAACGGTGTTGTTCTGGCAATAGAGGAGGTACTTCGCGCCAGCGGGCTCGGCGAATTCGCCCTTCTTGGGGACGCGCGCGTACTTGATCGCGCGGCCGTCGAACGCGACCGAGACGTTGCGGCAGCGCGCGGCTTCGGTGTAGGCCTTGTACGACCAGATCGAGGTGTCGATGTAGGTCGCGGTTTCGCCGTCGCCGACGAAGTTCAGAGGCAGTAGGCCGAACTGCACGGTCGCGCCGCCGGGCATGAAGAACACGGCGTAGTCGCTGCCCACACCCGCGGCCTTGCGGCATGCGGCTTCGGCTTCGTTGTTCAGCGCCTCGTAGAGGGCGCCGCGGTGGGAGAGTTCGAGGAGTCCGATGCCGCCGCCACGGCAATCGATGAGCTCTTCGCGGATCTGCTCGAGCACGCACTCAGGCATGCAGGCTGGCCCGGCGCTGAAGTTGTAGACGCGCCCCTTCGAGGGGGTCTGTGGAAAGAGCGTGGAAGCGGGGGAAGTTGCCTGCATGGCAGCGGTGGGTGTCATGGCGTCCGAATCCTTCCTCTTCAGTCGTACGCGACTGGCGGAACGGCGAGTGTAGCACCAATGCCGCTCAGATCGCGCTCGCGAGGCCCGGCGGTAGAGCGACCGATGTCCCTGAAAATGCCGCGAGAATCGGGGAATTCCCGTGGGGGATGGTTTCGCGGAGTTCTGGGTCGGCGGCGACCGCAGCAGAAAGCGCATCGAGGATGCTTGCCGCGTCTTCAGCCACGAATCCGGAGTAGGTGGTGCCGTCGGACGCGGTCCCGTGGAAGATGGGGCGCGTCCGTGTAACGGCGAGGAGTGCGTCGCTGAAATCAGGTGCGTGGTTGTTCAGCGCAAAACTGGCCGCTTCGCCGACCGAGCACAACGCTTCCGTGCTTTCGATCGCGGCGTGCGGAGTGAGAGTGCGAGTGTGAGGCTGAGCGAATTGCGCGGGACGCGCCACGATCGCGGCGACCGCGCGTGACCCCTCGCGCACGACGCGCACGACCAGTACCGCATCGCGAAGCACCGTGAACACACCGCTCGTCACAAGAAGTTCGAGTGCTTCACGCTGCGCGGCTTTGTCGAGTGCTGCGATGCGTTCCCAACGACGCATCTCGAGCGTCGGATCAGCGTGCGGCTCACGCGACACGACGATCGCGACCGCCGTTCCGGCGGGGACCACAAGTGCGCGGGGAGCTGCGAACTTCATGCGCGTTTTATACGCGGATCTTGCCGAGATCGGGCATCTCTTGCGCCACTCCATGATTCTTCAAGCAGCGATGCGCTGTGCGCCGAATCCACGGCGTCCCATGTACGTTGATCCCTTTTTCTCATCGAGTTTGACCGACGACGCCGCTTCGAACGCTGTCGAGGCGTGCGAGTTTGGATCGACGTGTCGCGACTCGTCGAGGATCGAGGCCATTTTCTCGAACACGTCGTGGCCGGGGCGCGATGCGTTGCAGCCGCGCTTTCGTTGCAATCGCCGGCAATCGCCGCGTTGGACGGTCCCTGGCCACGCGACGATCCTTGCGCTTGGCACTGAACTCGGGAATCTCATCGAGCTGACCCGGCTCGATGGCTCACCGTGGTGGCTCGCAGGTGACGCGAGCGAATCGATGCCCGCGGGAACACGCGTGAGCGTGGGCTTTAGCGAGCCCGATGGGCGCCCCGCATACGGATTTGTCGAGCGCTGCGAAGGATTCGGCGAAGGTCGCTTCCGAATCGCGATCCGCTTCGACGGCGCATTGGTCGCATAAACCGCGCCGCGCTGCGGCTCGCAATCCGTCGGATGTCCGTCTGTGTGGGTTCCGCCGTTCTTGACGCGCGAGAACTCGCGGCGCGCATCTGCAATCACACCAAAGAGTGATGTTGCTCTCCACGAGGGTCGATGTCTTGGTGTTCGAATCCTTGGCCGCGTGCTTTGAGGGAGGGACGCCGGCCTCAGGGAGGGATTACGAGCAACGGCCGCTGCGGGCGAAAGTCTGTAGCGGCATTTCCGGGGCCTTGGGCCTCAGTCGAAGTGTGGCGACCGACGAATCCTCGGATCGGTCGACCGAATCCGTTCGAAACTCCGAGGGACTGGGAGAAAACCATGGTTAAGCGCACTGTTCGTCGCGGATTCACGCTCATCGAAATCCTCATCGTCGTCGTCATTCTCGGCATCCTTGCCGCGATCGTCATCCCGCAGTTCACCAACGCTTCGCAGGAAGCTTCGGAGAGCAGCGTGAAGAGCCAGCTGCAGACGGTTCGCAGCCAAATCGAGCTCTTCCGCGTGCGAAACAACGGCAATCTGCCGGCCGATTTCAACGATCTTCTCACGCCACCAAACGGTGAAGATCCGTATCTCCAGAAGGAGCCAACGCTCCCGACGGGCTACGAGTTTGTGTGGGGTGACAACGGTGCCTCGCCGAACGTCGAGACGATCTACGCGACCTTCACCGGTGCAACGCTGCCGGAAGGCCTCACCACCGCCGAGATCGAGGGCTGGTGATCATCTGAGTGGTTTCAATCGGCCCGCGCGGGGAAACTCGCGCGGGCCGCTTTCTGGATGCGAGCCCCTCAAGAGGTCGAGGCGTTTGAGGAGAACGCGACGCATGTATGGACACGCACCACGTTCGTGCCGACGTTACCGACCGGGCTTCACGCTGATCGAGATTCTCACGGTTGTGCTCATCCTTGGAATCCTCGCAGCACTCATTGTTCCGAATCTGACAGGCTTCATGTCGGATGCGACAACGAGCGCGGCGAAGTCACAACTCGCGGCAGTTCGCGGGCAGATCGAGATGTACAAGCTGCGACACGGAGGCATTGTTCCCAACGCCTCCGGCACAGATGGCACTGAACTCCTCTTCGCAGCGATGACCGTACCTGATGATGGGCAGCAACCGTTGCTCTCAACAACGCCGAAGTTGCCCATGGGATACAGCTGGAATTGGAACGGCGCGCTGCTCACCATCGACTACACGGGCCCTGATGAAACAATCGTGGCCGAAGCTCCGACGTGGTGAAACTCCGCCGTTCGAAGTATTGAGCATGAGTTTGTAAGCATCTTGAGCGCCGGGAGAAAACGACATGCAACGCTTCACGCCCAACATTCGTCACGTCGCTTCCACTGCCGCAGTTGCTGGCGTCGCCGCGGTGTGCATCGCGGTTCTTTCGGGAACCTCGACGAATCGTGCCGAAGCAGGTCCGCCAGCGCCGAGCGCACTTTCGATCCAACAGAAGGCGAATGCTCCTGATCCGCAGGACGCACTGGATGCTGGTCGTCAGCGCCTTGAACTCGTCGATGAAATGCGAGCACTTCGCACAGAAGTCGCAGAACTGAAGGCGCTTTTGACGAGTGGGCGCGTGCGCACGAACGTCGGCAACTTCAGCGAAATGCCGCTTGAGAAGATTCGACTGGAGATCGACTACGTCAAACTGCGCGATGCGATGAAGGGAAACTGACGTGCGCAGCGTGATGCATCGCACTTTGTCCGCCGCGCGTCGCGCGTACACGCTCATCGAGGTGCTGATCGTTGTTGCGATCCTCGGACTCGCTGCAGCGGTGCTCATTCCCTCGATGTCTGGTCGTGGAGACTTTGACACGCAAGCTGCGGTGCGTGCACTGATTTCTGACATCTCGTTCGCGCAGAGCGATGCGCTCGCAAATCAATCGTTTCGCCGCATCCATTTCTACGAAGGTGGAACTGGGTGGTGTCTTGTGAAACTTGCCGAGGATGAGCTTGCGCAGGAGTTTGACCCTGAAACCGCGGATTTTGTCGTGGATCCGTTGAAGGGCGCGGCGCGCGGCGGCACGTACGCAATCGACTTTGTACAAGACGATCGGTACGCAAGCGTGCGTGTTGAGGGCGTCTCAATCGACGGCGGAAAGCGCGACATCACCTTCGATGAACTCGGCGGCACGGTGACGAGCGGCGGACTTCCAGGCAGGGGCGGAACCCTGATCCTGCGCTCGCCTGACGCGGCCTATCGACTGGAGATTGCTCCGGTGACTGGGAAAGTTCGCGTGACGCGACTTGCCGCTGAGCCAGCGAACGAGCAGTAACTGCGCGCGGACGTTCGTACGAGACGCCGCGGTCCCGCGGGTTTCGGTGCATTCCCGGGTGAATTCCCGACGGTCCGCGAAACCACGCCAAAGCGAGCCCCAGGAAACGCCGACGAATTCCGATGTGTCGATCTCGGCACGGAGGAATCGCAATGGCTCGTTGGCGCATGCCGTGGCACCACAACATCGGAGCGATTGGGCTCGATCTCGGCGGCGATGCACCGCGCGCGACGCAGGTGCGACTTGGCGCCGATGTTCCGCGCATTGAAACTGCTGCACGAGTTGAGCCGGGCGCAACGCTTCATGCGCGCGCCCATGCTGCAGTCGAGGCACTCCGTGCAGCTTCTTTCATCGGTCGTGAGATCGCCGTCGGACTTCCGACTCCGTATGCGCGCATGCATGTTGCGCGACTTCCCGAACTTCAGAGTGCGGATCTTCATGAAGCAGTGGCGTGGGAAGCGAGTGAACGTCGTGCGCTTTCTCGCGAGCAAATCGTTGCCGATTCCATTCCAACGGATGCGCCGTCAACTTCTGGCGACGGCAAGATCGAGCGCTTGATCGTGTCGGCAGACGCGAATGAACTGGAGACTGCACTCGACGTCCTTGTGAACGCGGGATTCGAGCCCATGGTCGCAGAGCCGCGCTTTGTGGCACTCGCTCGCGCACTTGGTCGACGTGCACGTCGCGGTACCGACGTCGCGAATGTTCGCGCCGTGCTGCATATCGATGATGGAGACGCCACGGTGCTTGTCCTGCGTGGCGATCGCATCGCGTTCTGTCGAGAGCTGAGTTTCGGCGGCGATACGCTCGACGCAGCGGTTGCGGGACGGTTGGGCGTGCCTATCGAAAGCGCAGCGGTGCTGCGCGCAAGACGCATGGCCGCAGTGCGCGGTGAAGGCGTGCCGGTTGATCCAGCTTCAGAAGAGGCAGCACAAACGGCGACGCGCCCAACGCTTGACGCGATTGCTTCTGAGCTCGCACTTTGCCTTCGCTATTTCGGCGTCACATTTCGCGGTGGGCAGCCTGCGCGCGTCATTCTCAGTGGTCCGCATGCGGCAGAGCCGAGACTCGCAGGAATTGTGGAAGAAGCGTGCCGTACCGGAGTTTCTTCGTTTGAAGAGGAACTTCCAGCGATGGCGCGTGAAGCGCTTGGTGCGGGCGCTGCGCGATGGGT
Organism: Planctomycetaceae bacterium; assembly: GCA_027483065.1. Classification (GTDB taxonomy): domain Bacteria; phylum Planctomycetota; class Phycisphaerae; order Phycisphaerales; family SM1A02; genus QWPT01. The sequence goes on along the minus strand of JAIXVI010000165.1, from coordinate 5,453 downwards.
TGTCGCGTATGGGCTTGCTTGTCGCTCGAGGAATCGCCCGTCTGATTTGAAGGAGGACGCAGCATGAGCGATCTACGAAATCACGCTGCACCTTCGTCGCGTGTCGAATTGAACCTCGTTCCTGCGTCGATTCTTCGCCGCGTCATGCGCCGACGATCGTCGCGCGCGGTATGGTCGTTGAGCGCATGCGTCTTTCTCGCGAGCGGCGGATTGCTCGCTGGAGCGTCTTGGCTTGATGCGCGATCGGCCAATCTCGAACATATGGCGCGCGAACGCGGTGCGCCTGTAGTGCTCCTCGAAGAGGAAATCGCGCAACTTCTCGTACAGCGAAACGAAATTGATGCGCGCCTCGATGGGCAGCGCGAAGTGGGCGTCGCGATTCCTGCGGCGAGCATCGTGCGAACCATCGCGAAGCAACTTCCGAGTGGCACCGTGCTTGATCGCGTGTCGCTTGAGTATGCGAACGTGCAGGGCGCAACGCGCCGTGTGCGTCGGAGTGCGAAGGAAGTCGATCCGCTGCGTGAACTGCGCGGGGAAATTGCCGGTATTGCGCTCGATGAGTCGGATGTGGGTCGCATCGTTGATGCGGTGGGCGCACTCGCGCCAGTCTCGCGCGTCGCACTCGAATCGAGTCGGAGCCGCGAATTCCTCGGCCGAAACGTGCGCGAATTCCGCGTCACATTTGCCGTCGATCTTGAGAAGCGTTGGGCGTTACCGCCGATCGCAGACGATGCGTTTGCAGTACATGGATCGAAAGAAACCGCAGGGGGTGAGCCGTGAGTGCGCGAACTTTCTTCTCGCGCCGCACACTTCGCTCGCGGTGCCCATCGGGTGTTTCACTCGCGGCCTTCGGGTGCTCATTCGCGGTGCTCGCCTCAGTGACGATGTTGGCGGTGTACCCCGCGTGGATGCGTGCGGAAGCGCGCGCAACCGAGTCGGGGCGCCTCTTGGCGCGAGCGTCGCAGCTTGCGGCACTGGAGTCTGAGCGTGACCGATTGCGCGAAGATCTGAAGAACGCGCGTCGCGCGAGTGAACGGGTACTTCGTGAGATTCCCACGGAATCCGAGCAAGGCTCGCAAGTGGGTGCACTCATGCGCACGCTTGCAGTTGGAGCGAGTTCGGAAGTTGAGAATCAAACAATCGTCGCAGGAGAGCCTGTTCCGGCGCTTCTGAAGGAAAGTCGTTTCCGCGCGATTCCACTCACGGTCGAGATGCATGCGAGTTTCTCACGCGTGATGGAAATCCTCGCGCGTGCAGAGGGCGATCGTCGACTGGTGCGGCCGATTCGAATCGAGATCACGCGTCCACAGGCGAAAGCAGGTTCGACTTCGGGACGCGTGACGTCGGAAGAGTCCGGCTTCGTCGAAGCGCGGCTAGAACTTGATGCGGTGTATGCGACGGGTGAAGAACCAACTTCGGAAGCGATGAAGGAGTTCCCACGGTGAAGTACGGCACACAAGACAATTCCGATCCATCGAATGTTGGAGCAGCCGCGTCCGCAAAGGTGAACGCAAGTTTGTCAGCGAAGGGCCAGGCCAGCGCGTGGCGATGGATTCGAAGTCGCCGCGGCGCAATCACGTTTCTTGCGGTCTTCGCCGTCGTTGCCTGGGCGAAGCCGATGGGACTTCTGCTTTGGGCGCGCATCCGCATCTTGACGAGCTTGCCAAAAACGGCGATCGCGGACGACCCGACTTCTGCAAATGCTGCTCCTGAGCCTGAAACACCTCTCGAATTTGATCCCGGACTCGGCACCACGAACGAGATTCGCACCGATCCCTTTCGGATTGACCCGTACACGTTCCCCAAGCTGAACCCGGTTGCACCAGTTGCGGCTCCTGTTGCGCCACAGCCCAAGGTTGAGCCGTCGACAGCCGATGAAGCGAGGCGTGATGCAAGTCGGGCTGCCGGCAGGCAGGCGGATCGATTCCGTCTTCAGTCTGCAGGCAAGGGACTCTCCATGGCGGTGATCGACGGGAGGACGTATCGAGTCGGCGACGTGCTCGAGAGCACCGACGGCTTGCTTTTTACGCTCGTTGAAGTGCGCGACAGCGCCGCGTTTGTGGAGTGGGAAGGCGAGCGGTTCGAACTTCGGTTGCGAACGCCTGCAGGTGCGGGCAGCGCGGCCGGCAACGGGGGAACGCGCGAGTAACGCGCACGGAGTTCGGAGAACTCCGCAACGGCCGTCCGAGACGGCGACGAAAGGGACTTCGGGAACACGCCATGACGAACTTCAACACGGACATGACTGCGGCCTTCACGACGCACCCGCGGACGATCGCGCTTCGCCGGTTCGCGTTCATCGCGACTGCGGCTGCGTTCGCGCTGCAAACGCCTGCGTGGGCGCAGGACTCAAAACCTGCGAGCGCTGCGGATAAGTCAGCAGGAAACGCGCAAGTGAAGCCAACCGAAGGTCAGGCGGTCGCCGAGACCTTCACGGTGCAGTTCCAAGACACCGACATCTTGCAGGCGCTCCAGATGTTGTCGATGCAAGGTCGACGAAACATTGTTGCCGCAAAGGGTGTTTCTGGAACTGTGACGGCGAATCTCTTTGATGTGACGGTGATGGAAGCGCTCGACGTTTTGCTGCGCGCGAACGACCTTCGCATGGAAGAAGCTGGCAACTTCATCTATGTCTACACGCGTGATGAATGGGAAGAAATCTCACGCAGCCGGATGAAGAAGGCGAGTCGGAACTTTCCACTTGAGTATCTCAACGCGAAGGACGCGGGTGAATTCATTGCGCCGCTGCTTTCGGAAGCAGGCAAGGTTTCCTTCGTCGGTGATGTCGAGAAGGGCTTTCAGCCGTCATCGACCGATGGCGGCAGCGACAGCTGGGCATTCCAAGGCATGCTCGTTGTCAGCGATTTTCCCGAGAATTTGAAGTCGATTGAGACGCTGCTCACCGAGATCGACACGCCGCCGGCACAGGTCGTGGTTGAGTCGACGATTGTCTCGTCGAAGGTTGATCAGAAGGATGGATTCGGCGTCGATGTCTCCGTCATCGGAAACCTCGATGTCGCCGATCTCACCAATCCACTTTCGGGCGCGAACGACCTCTTCACGGGCGATGTCGGCAACGACGGCCAGGTCGCAAACTCAGTGAATACCGCCGTTGCTGGCTGGGATCGCGAATCAACGCTGCGTGTCGGCGTTGTTTCCGACGACGTCTCCGTCTTCCTTCGCATGCTCGACAGCGTGACGGATACGACGGTGCTCGCACGTCCACGCGTCATGGCGCTGAATCGCCAGCGAGCGCAGATTCTCATCGGTCGTCGCGTCGGTTACCTCACATCGACGACGACGCAAACGTCGACCACGCAATCGGTCGAGTTCCTCGACTCGGGTATCAAGCTCATCTTCCGTCCGTTCATTTCGTCGGATGGTTCGATTCGCATGGAACTCGCGCCGAGCTTGTCGGATGCCAAGATCGAGAATCTCACAGATTCGCAGGGCTCTGAACTGCCCGTGCCGAACGAAGACACGAGCGAAATCGTCACCAATGTGCGCGTGAAGAGCGGACAGACGCTCGTGCTCGGTGGTCTCTTCAAGGAAGACACCAAAATCGAGCGCCGCCAGGTTCCGGGTCTTGGCGATGTTCCGATTCTCGGCAACGCCTTCAAGGGTTACGACGATCAGCTGAAGCGCGAGGAGATCATCTTCCTCGTGACGCCGACGATTGTGAAGGACGATGTTGCGAAGGTTTGGGCGGATGAAGCAGAGCAGTTTGCTTCGGCTGTTCGAATCGGCTCGCGCGAGGGGTTGCTGCCCTGGTCGCGTGATTCGCTCACGACGGCGCAGAATCAGCAGGCCATCGATGCGCTTGCGAAGGGTGACCGCGATCTTGCGATGCACCACATCGAGAACTCCCTGCGCCTTTCGCACAACCAGCCTGAAATCATTCGCATGCGCGAAGAGCTGCGTTCAGGTGGAAGTGCGGCGCAGGCCGACTATGAACGCAGCATGCTGCAGCGCATGATTGAGATGAAACTTGATGATGCATCGACCGATGAGCCCGCGAAGCAATCGTCGGCGAATCCGAGCAACTCAGAATCCCGAGCGGTAATGGGCGCCACAGAGATATCAGCCGCAGAGACATCAGCCGCTGACACTTCATCGGCGGTCGCGTCCAACGCAGCTCTTTCGCTCGACATGGAGCCCGCGGCAGAAACGACATCGACGACTGCCAATGCAGCCATCGAACTTGAGTCGGAGATGCCGGAAGAGGCGAAGTCGTTGACTTTCGAAACCGCCGACTTCACGCGTTTCGAATCATTCTCGGTCGCGCCACGGGTGCCAGCAATCCTCGAGTGGCGTCGTTGGACCCCCGACTATTTCGGCGAGATGTACTGGGATCGCATCGCTGCGATTTCCGAGCCTGACGCTCAATAATCGCTCTCAAAGCGCCGACAAATCGACAGGACGCGCCGCGCCCAATTCGGGCGCGGTGTCGTTTCTGAAATCTGGAGTAGCTCATGCGCCACCTGAAGTCGCTTTCTTTTCTCTCGCTCTCCGCTGTTGTCGCGCTCACTGCTTGCGCACCGCGAACCTCGGGTATCGAGGCGCGACGTGAAGCAGACGAGCGCTTCCGTCGTACGACGAGCCTTGTGAGTTTCGATCAAGCGAAGCAAGCATTCGAAACGGGCGAGCTCGACAAGGCGCGCAAGGAAGTGGAATCCGCGATCGCGCGCAGCGACAAAGAAGCGAAGTACTGGTCGCTCCTGGGCCGTATCGAGCTGGAAGCAAAGCGTCTCGAGCGTGCGCTGACGGCGTTCGGCAAAGCGATTGAGAATGATCCGTCGCTCGCCGAACCCTATTACTTCCGCGGCATCGTGCACCAGCGATGGAATGATCTTGCCAAGGCCTCGGAGGACTATCTCAAGGCCTCTGAACTTGCGCCAGAGAAGGTCGCGTATCTCCTGGCGGCCGCTGAAGTGATGGTCGCGCAGCGTGAACTTGATGAAGCGCGGATGCTTCTGCTCCCGCGACTGGCGCAATTCGAGCACAACGCCGCGATGCACGAACTTCTCGGCGACATCTCATTCCTCAAGAACGACGATGCTTCCGCTGCGCGCAGTTACGAGCGCGCACTTGTGATTGATGCTGAAGCGCCGTTGCTCGCTGAAAAACTCGTCGCTGCATATTTCCGCGCAGGTGAGTGGCAGCGTTGTCTCGATGCTGCGCGCCGACAACGCGCGATCGTGGCAAAGGAATCGAACGGTCGCCGCGCAGAAATTCCGAATGAGGTCTATCGCCATGAAGGTCGTGCACTCACGATGCTTGGGCGCATGGCCGAAGCGCGTGCGGTTTTTGTCGAAGAGACGCGCGCGTATCCAGAAGACGCGGAAGCATGGCGCGACCTCGCGACGGCGGCGCTTTCGAGCGGCGACTTGGCGCGCGCTGAGCAAGCCGCCGACCGACTGGTCGCGCTGAAAGCAACCGATTCGCGCGGCTAT
>JAIXVI010000008.1 GCA_027483065.1 Planctomycetaceae bacterium | reverse complement strand
GGTTCGAAGGTAGGACCTTCGAAACAACGCGCGATCGCGCGAAATCAGACGAGGCAACACAAACGAGCCCCACGTGTACCGACGTGAAAGTCAAACTTGGTGCTGATTTCTGCGCGGAATACCAAGCCTTCGGCTACCGTCCTCGTCAGCTCTCAAGGCCTCCACACTATGCGCTCTTTCGAACTGCGTTTCGCATCCACGCGTTTCTCATCCGCACGACTTTCAACGGCCGCACATGTCGTTGTTGCGACCAGCGCATTTGCATGGCTCTCCGCGACCTCAACCCTTGGCGCGCAAGACGCTCCCCCGTCGACGCCACCACAGGCGACCGCCAGCGAGACTGCGCCCGACGCGCGAAAGGCCCGCGCCGAAGCATTCCTCGGCGAACTCGAGAAAACTGCGACGACGATCGACTCTGTCAGCGGCGCGATCACGCTTGAAAAGTTCGACGCGCTCGTCGAAGAAACCGAGCGGCGCTTCGGTCGCATCGTGCTCGATCGCAAAGATGAAAAGCGTCGCATCGCGATTCGCTTTGACGAATTTATCGATGGAAGCGGCCGTTCCGACAAATCAGTGCAGCATTTCATCATCGCCGACGGATGGCTCTGCGAGCAGGACTACAAGAACAAGTCGTTCACCAAGCGCCAGATCGTGAAGCCTGGCGAGGATTTCGATCCGCTTGCGCTCGGTGAAGGCCCTGTGCCATTGCCGATCGGGCAGAAGAAGTCTGAAGTCCTCGCGCGCTTCGACGTCACGGAAACCGAGTTGCCACTCGACATTCCGCTGCTTGGTTCGCTGCGCGATGTTGCGGCGCTTCGCCTTGTTCCGAAGAGTGGAACGCCGATGGCGAAGGATCACGAGAACATCGATCTCTTCTACGACCGCATGACGCTCGTGCCTGTGGGCGTCGTGATGCGCGAAAAGAACGGGAACCGCACCGTTGCGCGCATTTCAAAGCCGGTCGTCAATGGCGAAGTGAAAGCCGAAGATCGCGCGCTGCTTGAGATCCCTACGCCTGACCCGAAAGAATGGGCCATCGACGTGAAGCCGCTCGCAGGCAGCAACTGACCTCATCCGCGCAGCGCCACTTGTTCCACGATTTCCAAGCCGAATCCGTGCAAGCCTGGCATGGCAGGTCGCGGATGGTTGGTGAGGACCCGCAATCGTGAGAGCCCCAAATCACGCAGAATCTGGCCGCCAACGCCGAACTCACGGCTGTCCATTGGTTGCGCACGAACACCGACTCCTTCGGTGCGCGTGAGATCTGGCGTGTTCACATCATCTTGTGGTCGACGAATCTGTTGAAGCCGCGCGAAGAAGTCTTCACCGCTTCCTTCGGGCCGCAAGTAGACAATCGCGCCGCGACCTTCGCGTTGAATCGCGCGCATCGCCGATCGCAAATCGTCGCCGCTTGACGTGGCACTTTCGCCGCGCGCGACGCCAAAGATGTCGCCGAGAAGATCGCGTCGATGCATACGAACGAGTACCGCGTCGTCGATCTCGGGAACGCGACCATGCGCGTCAGGAACACCCACACCGCCGAGCGACAACACGAGATGCGGCACCGGATCGACCGCGCTTTCGAAGGCGAAAAGGGTGAACTCTCCCTCCGGCGTCGTGATGCGCGCACCTGACAACGGTTCGACGCGCTTGACCAACGCTTCGCGTGCGAGGCGGTACTCGATGATCTGCTCGACCGAGCACATCTTGAGTCGGTGCTGCGCGCAAATCGTTTCGAGATCTGGCACGCGCGCCATCTCGCCATTTTCAAGCACGATTTCGATGATCGCCGCCGCGGGCCGCAAGCCTGCCAGCCGACAGAGATCGACCGATCCTTCGGTTTGCCCGGTACGCACAAGCACGCCACCTGGCCGCGCGCGCAGCGGATTGATGTGTCCGGGTCGGACGAAATCCTCCGGAACCGAACTCGGCTCCGCAAGCAACTGAATCGATTTCGCACGATCGCGCGCGCTGATGCCGGTGCCGACACCGTGTTTCGGATGACCGTCGACCGTCACCGTGAAGGCCGTGCCGCGCACGCTGGTGTTGACGCCCGTTTGCGGACCGAGATCCAAGCGCTCGCACGACTCGGCGTCCAACGCAACGCAGAGATATCCGCCGCCGACGCGCGTCAAGAAGTTGATCATCTCAACCGTCATCGCTTCCGCGGCCACGACAAAATCGCCTTCGTTTTCGCGACTTTCATCGTCGACGAGCACGATCGCTTTCCCCGCGCGCAAGTCGTCGAGGATTTCAGGAATCGAAGCAAACGCGGTCATGCGCCCCTCACATTCGCTTCAACGATGCGTGCGTGACGCGACCAAAGTGTGTCCATCAACGCGCGATGGCTCGTGGCAACCGCTGGATCATCGAGCTTCCGCGCAACGACTTCGAGCAACTCGACCAACCAGTGGAAATCGTTCGTTGCAATGAACTCACGACCTACGCGCGCTTTCGATTTTCCAGCTGCAACGCCGTCGATGTCTTGCATGTTGTGGTAGTTCCCGAGCGGCAAACAGACGCACGTCGAGGCGAGGCCGAAACTCGCAAATGCCGTCGCTTCGCAGGCGCCGCCGGGCATGAGTTTCCGTTGATAGCG
>JAIXVI010000004.1 GCA_027483065.1 Planctomycetaceae bacterium | reverse complement strand
TTCCCCGCGTCTTCCCGATCTCGGATGTCACGCCGCGAGGGAGGTAGCCCAGGATATTGAACTAGAAGGCGGCGATGTGTTCCCAGTAGGTCGACGAGGGCGGCTGCCATTGCTCCGCCCTGGACCGGCCAAGGAGGGAGCCTCTCACCGACGATTCCCTCTGCCGCCCGTGCCGAAGGAGTTTCGCGGCAAACCGCGCAGCCGCCGCAGGCAGTCGCCGCCCGGCGCGTTCTCGTGGCGTAAAGAGATGACACGAGGCGGCCCGGACATCGTCCCCCACGCAGAAAATCGCGCATCAACTGCAGCGAGGACATCGAGGCCGAGGCGGTCTCGGCTCGCTTCGGCTCCACCTTAGCCGCCCAGGTAGAGTGGTCGAGGTGCCCTTCGTCCACGATCTCGACGTCGATCCGAGGAATCCGTCCGGTCTCGGAATCCTCGCCAGGGGGACCATCCGGTACGCCGTCTAGGTGCAAAAGGCCTGCGCGGGCCATCAAGGCCAAGGTGCGCGCGTTCCAATCGACGCTACGCTGCCCGACCAAGTCGATGTCCTCGGGACTATGACCGGGCGCGACGTCCAATCTCAGGCCGTAGCGCGGGTGCCCGTGGTGAAGGATGGACGGATGGTTGAACATCGCGCGCCAGCGCTCAAGGCCTCTCTCGACGCTGATCACCGCGCGCCGCGCGAGCGCCTCAGCCACTGTGAAATCCCTGTGGGCCGGTAGGACAAGAGAGATCGCGGCGCACCCGTCCCGACCGGCGCGGCCAGCTTCCTGGTAGAAACGGTCAAACGACTCCGGTACGCAGGCGTGCACGACGGCACGGACGTGTGCGTAGTCTATGCCGAGTCCGAACGCGGAGGTGGCGACGACGAGGTCGAGCGTTCCGCTGGCCCATAGCCGGAGAACCCTCTCCCGTTCCTCCGTAGGCGTGCCGCCGTGGACCAGCCTGAGCCGTCCAAAGCCTCTCGCTCGGAGGCGGTCAAACCAGTTCTTGGCGGCTTCCACTTCCGTCACGTAGAGGATCGCAGGCCGCGGCAGGTGCAGCAACGCCTCGAGCACCCGTTCATCTCGCTCGTCAGAAGAATTGGGCTCAGCAGCCCAGTACTCGATCTCGGGCCGCGCTCGCGCTGCACTGACGATCTCCAGCCGACCATCCACCGCGAAGAGTTCGGCGAGGCCCCGCCCGCGGGCCTCGGGGAGAGTAGCGCAGACTAGGATGGTCCGGAAGCCTGTACCCCATCCCTCTACGAGGTGGGCCTCGTCAACGACCACGGCACGCAGCGTTCCTCGAGCCGCAGCCCGGTTGAGGACTTGGCGGAGCGGCCCTGTGGCGGCTTCGGGGGCCGCAAAGCAGAGGCCCTGGACATCTGCGTCGATCGCAGCGCGAATCGCATCGTTGCGGTCGGCGCGGCCGCCTACATAAGCGAGAGGCCGGGCGTCGCGGCCACCGCAGCTCCGTTCATGATCGAGGGCCAACGTCACCGTTGGCACGACTACCAGGGTGGTGCCGCGCATGCGGCCTGGAGAATCAGCAGCGAACCCGACCTGGTCGATCGCCGCGAAGACGGTGCTCTTGCCCTCGCCCGTTGGAAGATCGACGATCAGCGCCTCGCCCTGCGGCATCGCCAAAGCGGCTCGGACCGCAGCTCGCTGTCCCGCACTTCGGTAGGCACTCCTGCCCAACGTTCTCAGAAATGAGTCGCCGGGAACATCTGCGCCAGGGAAAAATCTACAGCGCTCCGCGCGCATGGCCGTCTCGTCGGCCGGTTGGTGATCCGTACCTGGGAGCCATGCCGGCCGCCATGGTGCCGCGGCGAGGCTGCGGCCGCCGGCTCCAGGGCGGAACTCTAGGCCAACCCCCTCCGCTATGCGCGGCTCCAGATGGCTGTCGACAAGTTCGACTTCGGCACCTCGTCGCAGTGAGGCATAGCGAAGTGCGTGTCGCACGAGCAGCGCGCGGTCAAGTTCCGAGGTGCTTGGGTCATCAAGCGCGAGGCGAAGCCTCTCGAAGGGAGGTTCGGCGAGGACTGGACAGGACGTTCCCGACCGGAGTCGGTCAGCCAGGGCGACCAGGGCGGCGTTCCCCTCGAGCAGACTCATGCTATCGGTGGCTCGCCCGAGACGACAACGAGCCCGATCTCATCAAGCCTAACCACCGGATTCTCGATCGCCGCCCCGAGCATATCGAGAGACGTGAGTTCCTGCCGAAAATCTGGCAGGTCGGAACCAAACTCGGCACGGTGGAGCATGTTTCGCTGTTCGAGACTTCGTCGAGCCCGCAAGGACTCCCGCCCGAGATTCGCCCGTGCCTCGCTGCGGCGGCTCACAAACGCATCATCCGCGCGTAGGCGCGCCTCGCCCGCCGCCCGCACCCGGATCACGACCTCGCGCAGAAGGCCCGCATCGATGACCTGGGCCATCGCCTTGGGGCGGCTGCCGAGATTGATGTCGTGGGCACCATCGCCCCGACCGTCGCGGTAGTCCCGGTCCAGCACCCGCAGGAGGGCCGGATTGGTGACCTGTTCACCGGAATCGTCGAGGAACTGTTCATACGTCGCGACGGGTAGGAGTGCCTCGGCCCTACGCTTGAGTGTTTCTGCTGAGCTGTCCCGCCTCCAGACCGGGCCGGAGCTCGGGACGAACGGTTCGACGACCCAAACGAGCCGGAAGCCGCGGAACACCTCCGGCCAGCCCGGGTCGACGCGCCAAGTTGCGTAAGCGATCCCACGGTCGTCCCACCGCGCTACACGCTCCAGCGCGTCAAACAGCGGCGAACCTGGCCGAAGCAGCGCCGGACTCCGCCCATTTGGGGATTGTGCACGCGTGCGACTCCAGGTCGAAAGTCGATCGAGCGCGATATCGAGTGTTGCGCGCCAAGGGATCTTCGGCAGGAGTGTGTCGCTTTCCCAGAAGAACCGGATGGTATCGCCGACTTGCGCGCGATGCGGCTGCTGCCGTAAGCGGAGGACCTCGGTGATCCAGGGTCGCAGGTCGTCGGCGATGGCCTGCTCGTCCTCTTCGGATGCCTCGATGGTGTCCACGAGCGGAGAAGCATCGTCCGCAAGCAGGGCGAGGTTGTCGAGCGCATGCTGCTCATCGAGCTTCGCCCGCTCGGCCGCGAGTTCCGTGTCGACCTCAGCTGCCAGTTCCGCGACGGCGACCCCACCTTTCGTGAAGAGCAGGTCGCTCACCCGCTTATCAATCGCCTCCAGCCGGAATTGGACGTCGCTAATCGAACGGCTGAACAGTCGGAAGCCATTGACGAGCAGGTCAAACCACCCACGCCAAAGGGCCTCCTCGTCATCATCGGGTAGCAATACCCGGTGCAGGATGACGCCGGCTCGTCGGCCAAAACGATCCAACCGTCCGATGCGCTGCTCGACCCTACCGGCCGACAATGGCATATCTGCATGGAGAATGCCGTGGGCGAATTGGAGATTAAGCCCCTCCTCACCGGACCGGTCGCAGACGAGAACCCACGCCTCGGGATCGGACCGGAAACTGTCGACCGCTGTAACGGCTGCGGCCACCCCCGTTTGCAGGACAGCGACGACTTCGAAGGGGCCCAACCTCCGACGCAGATAAGCGGTTGCCCGTTCTGCTTCATTCGGGTCGCTGACGAAGCACACGATCTTCGGGACTATATCCGTGCGCTGGCCCATACCGGCGCGGCGCAGGTCTAGGAGCGCCTGAGTAATGGCGGCTAGACGCGCCTCGGTGTGGGAAGGATCGCAGGCCCAAGCTGACAACGCGTTCAGGTGGTGCGCCTCGCCGGCAAACAGTGGCGCCATGAGGCCGGTCGCGGCGAGGAGTGCACCTGGCCCGTGCCATGCCGCTTGAACGAGTTGGACCAGGCGGTCCGCCAACGGAGAACCGTCTGGCTGAGGCACGGCAAGAGCGTCGAGGCGCCAGCCCTCGAGCAGCGCCCCGATCCCGTCAGCTCCAGCTTCCTCGGCGAACTCGAGGCGCACGTGATCTAGGCGCGGCCATTCGGGACCTCGTGCTCTGAACCAGAGACTGGCGTCCGTACGACGCGTGCGAATCAGGCGGTCGTGCAGGCGATAGGTACGGATGACATGATCGCGGAGTGACTCGACTGCCGCGTCCAGTTCGGCGCGATCACTGCCGGCCGCTAGGATACGGGAGGCTTCGGTCTGCACAACCAGGTCGGCGGGAAAGGTACGGGCTGCTTGTTGCGCTTGGCTCCGCAGGACAAAGGGGGGACTGCGACGGTGAAGGGGCAACAGGATGCGGCCGATAGCTTGACGCTCTGCTACTTTTCGACGAAAACCGCTGCGATCTGCCAGCGGATGATTGGCCGGATCAAGCAGGTTTAGAAGGCCGAGAAGTCGATCTTCGTCACCAAGCGCCGGTGTGGCCGACAGCAGAAGGATGCGCGTCGCACGTCGCGCGATCTCGATGATACGGTTTGCGCCGGCGGAAGGGTCCTCGCTGCCAGCGGCCGGAACGACGTTGTGCGCTTCGTCGACGACGAGCAGGTCGGGCGCGGATTCCGCGGATAGGCAGTCAAGATCGTCGTGGGAGCGGACTGTAACCGCGTTCGGGAAATCCGCGGTACCGAAACGGCGGTCTAGTTCGCCGTGCCACTGCTCGACGAGCGCCGCTGGTACCAGTACCAGGACCTTCCGAGCGGGATCGTCAATTAGCGTTTGCCGGATAATGATTCCGGCCTCGATGGTCTTGCCGAGGCCGACTTCATCGGCCAGTAGGTAGCGTTGTACCGAGTCTTGCAGGACGCGCCGGGCAGCTGCTGCCTGGTGCGGCACGGTCTCGATGGAGGCGGAAACGAGTCCGGTCAGGCCTTGGGCTGCGGATCGCAACGCGCGCAGCCTGCGCAGGGCACGACGGCGCCGGTCGGCGAAGAACTGCGTTTCCGCGCAGCCAGCGGTAAGTATCTCTGCAGGATCGGCAAATGCATCGAGGCAGCGAACGTGAAGGTCCGCCTCTGACAATTCTGCCTGCTGCTCGTTAGGAAAACGCACTTCGTAGGCGAGAGATCCATCCACCCTCTTCTCGCTCCCGAGTACTCGTCCAACACGCCAAAATTGATTGGCAAACTCTACAAATACACGAGTCTCCCGAGGGAGCTCTAATGGGAATACCTCGCTTAGAGGGATCGTAATGAGTTCTCGATCAGAGACAGACCTGAAAATTTCAAC
>JAIXVI010000184.1 GCA_027483065.1 Planctomycetaceae bacterium | reverse complement strand
TGATGCACGAATTGATGCACGAATTGATGCACGAATTGTGCCATTTGGAATCATCGCGCATCTTGCGTGCAGTGCACTTGACACGCCTGAAATAGGTGGTGGCGTCTTCTTCAACGATGGTGAGGATCAGCCTTCAACACGAATGCAAAGAATGACTCGTCGGACACACGGTGTGTCTGTGTCCGACGATCTCGAGCCTGAGCAGGCGTTCGTCGTCTGGATCGGAGATCGAGTTCGCCCGAGCGATGCACTCTTCAAGGCATTTGAGAGTTACAAAGTTCTTCGCCGCCGAGAAAGAACCCAAGCAGGCACTCCAACTGGTGACCGCGATTATGCGTGGATCGAGAAACAAGATGGTTCGGCTTGCATGCACGTTCATGGTCGGAGTGGCCGCAGTTTTGAACAGTACGACGTTCCGTGTCGATCACTTGCGTCCTGTTCGATCTTTATTGGGGATGCGGATGAGCGTGGGACTTGTGCATATTCCAGAAAGGCGCCGCCAAGACAGGAGTCTCCAGGCCAGGAGTCTCCAGGCCAAGAGTCTCCAAGCCAAGAGTCTCCAAGCCAAGAGTCTCCAAGCCAGGAGTCTCCAAGCCAGGAGTCTCTAAGCCAGGGGTCTCTAAGACGGAGCATCGGCGGAAAGCTTGTTGCGCCAGAGCTTCGGGTTTGGAGTGCCGAACACTTTTTGAAATCGGGCTCTCCTGGTGTTCTTGTCATCGATGGCGACAACTTCAACGCAGTGTGTTGGCGCCGTCTTCAACTTGCGGCTTCACAGGCGAGTGCGCCAGTTCTTGTGCTTGTCGTGACATCGGGAAGCGTCTCGACATCCTGGAATGAATCAGCAAAAAGAGGTCTGCCGCGAGATACGCCAACGAGCCGCGCAGTTGCAACGCGTTGGGATGTAAGAGCATCCGCAGCAGTACATGCGGAGATGCCTGCAAGTATCAAGCGTGATACGGGCTTTGGGCATTCAGTTCTACAGTCGACACAGTGTGTTGCTTCGGTCCCGGGGTTCGAATGGACGATGACGTTGCGTGTATTGCGTGGGCGTGCCGCACTCGCCATGACGAGTAGCAGCAAAGTCGACTCAAAATTGAATGCGCTTACTCGCGCCAGAGATGCAACTGAAAATCCCGTTCTGACAGATGAGCGCTTTGAAGAGTTGGTGGAATCTGATCGTCGGCAGTACGAAAAACTGAGCTCATTTTGCCGCGTATCGGCCATTGCAGATGGGAGCGTTCGTGGCAGCATCGCACGTCCTCGTGCCGCCTTTGGAGAAGACGCATGGGCACTTGTCTCTGCGAAGGCGGCAGCACGTCGGGGATTAGAACGTCAGGGATTAGAACGTCAGGGTTCAGCAAGTCAGGGTTCAGCAAGTCAGGGGGCACAAACACGTGTTGATCGGGAAAAAATTCCGCAAATACATCAGCACGATGCGCAGCAGAACGTCGCTCGGAAAAATTGCGAGACCGCTTGTGTGCTGCTTGCAGAAATGTACGCGCTACAGCATGAATGCAATCGAAGTCCAAGTTGTGAAAATGCGATTGAGGCTGCGTGCCTCGACGATATTTCGATGGCCGACGTGCATGAGTCGCGGCAGGGGTGTGCCGCATGACCCGCATACGTTGTACGAAAAGTCAGCGCGTTGAAAAGTCCGCTTCGGATCGTGGCGTACGTGGACTCTTTGATGCAGCAATAGCTTCCTGCGGGAAGGATGAATCGCTGTTTACGAGTCACAAGAAGCGAATTCACAATGATGTAGATGCAAAGGATGGCAGCGAACAACATCTAGGTCAAAGCCGTGTCATTGCGGTTGCGTTTGTGAATTGGTCTGGAGATGTCATACGTCGTTGGTTCGTACGCAAACTGCATGTGTTGGGTCTGCTGCATGGCACGAAGCCAATGCCAACACCGTCCGATTTAAGTGCCCTGTTGAAAAGCCAACGATGCTCGCTTGAAATGGCACCAGCGGCATTTGATGACGTAGCCATGCGGCATTTCGACCGCGTCACATCGGTACAGAGACCAACTTTCAAGCGAGTTTCCATCCGACTTCCGCTTGTGGTCGCACGGACCGTTCAGGAAGGTTCAAGTGTGGTCCACCGCGTCGTTGGATGTTGCCCGACTGCATGGATTGCAGGCATCAGGATTGGAATGACTCTCCCTCAAGCTGAAATGAGCGTCTCACCTACGAGGGACAGCGAAGAACTCGTCGAAATGCTTGAGAACATACGTGCAGGTCAATGCAAGCAACAGCAGACAAGAGCGGGCGAAGGAACTTCAGAAGAACTCAATCGAGTTCGGTCTTCCTTGCAGTCTCGATTGATTGTCGCCCACGATCGATTGATTGCAATACGCGAGGACGAAGCACTTGAGGCGCGAATGCTTCTTCGCTTGGGTCGTTGCCTTGAGCGGTGGATACCCGATGTTTCGATGGAGCCGGCTCGAGAAGGCGCGTGTGGATTGGCCGACATTACATGGTCGCTCTCAGGAGATCATGAACTCCATAGTCACGGGCAAGAACATGGGTATGGGAATGACGTCACTCATGAATTGATTCCCGATGTCATGCGCGGCCAAGCGCAGGCCCACGTAGCGGGGTCATGGCGAGTGCCAGCGGTGCCAGCATTGATCGGATCGCTCGCTGGTTGTGAGCAACTCTTTCGACGTCTGCATGCGTCGGAGCGGTTGTTGATGGAACGTATACGTTCCAACTTTTCAGCGTTTGGCATGCATGTTCGAGTTGCGTCTGCTTCGACAACTGGTGCAGCGCTGGCTGTTGCACGCTTTGGTTCTTCGGAGTCGCCGCAAGATGCTTTGCGCAAAGTTCTAGGGAATCGACCGCAATGGTCACAGTTACACAGTGGATCGCATGCTCCGCGTGAGTCTCTTCAGGCACGTTCAAAGTCCGTTTTTGCAATTCGGACAGGGGAAGAGGCTGAGGCTCTTTCCATGCTTCCCGTTGAAGCCCTTGGTATTCACGAACATGAAGTAGAGGCTTTGCGATCGGTTGAGGTTTCTACGATTGGTCAACTTGCATGTTTGCGTCGGAGTGGAGTCGCGGCCCGATTTCACGAACAAAGAGATGACGGGAGAAGCGGTTGCGGTCAGATCGAAACGGCTCGGTTCGCTGCACAGCCGACGCTATTTTCCGAATCGAAGTCATCATTTGTTTCTGAGTTTCAGGTCAATCCTTCAAACGCATGTCATCAAGAGCTCTCGCATTTTCATGGAGATTTTGAAGAGGGGGCCTCACGTACGTCATCCAGAAACCGTCGTCGGACCAAGCATGTAGACACGGCTGGAGTGCTTTCTCTGCTTGATCAAGCGGTAGGAAATTTTGGCGCTGTTGGAAGCGCACGGATTTTCCTGCGGCATCGAGATCCATTGAGGTTGTCACACGAGTTTGATGGGCCAGTGGCGCATCGTGAGACCGTACTCATTGCATGTGCCTCGATGATTGATCGACTTTGCCATGAACTTTCTCGGCGTGGAGAAGGCTTGCGAGGTGTCCGTTGGATCTTGCGGCATGCCGATCTGCCTGCAGATCTCTCAACGGATCATCTTGGTAGTGCGGCGACATCTGTGGTACGAAATTCTTCGCGCGCAAGCGAGTGTCTCCAGGCTGAGCGTTTATGCAAAAATCCTTTGACGGGAGATGCTCTGACGGGAGAGGCGCTCTCAAGGCCACGAACGTCGGAATCAACGGCGTCATACGTACATGAGCAAATCTCAAATGCCTTCGATATGAAATCGGCCGCTGCGCTGCAACCACGCATGCGCGCTGAGATACCTGGGAAATCCGTACATATTCCGCGTGATGTTGGATGGCGCGAAACATGCATGGATATTCAATTTCAGAATCCAGCAATATCCAGAATACATCACTGGAATATGTTGCGGCCTCGGCTTGAGCAGGTCTGCCTTGCACATGGAATTGAGTCTGTGACGTGCACAGTGGAGTCGTCTATTTGGCTTCGCTACAAGCAGCGAGCGGGCATTCTTGTGCCACGTGTAGGTGAAGCGCATGTGCGTTGTCGCGAAGGACAGCAACGTGTGCAGGTTCAGAGCGTGTTGCAACGTGAGAATGGATCAAGACGTGAGTGGATGGAGCTTGTTGCAGCACGTGTTGGTGCAGAGCGTGTACTCGCGAGGCGTGGGGTAGGCAGGCTGAAGCAGCAATCCCGGCGCGCGACATCGCTCGATTCATCCACGATAGATGCCGCCGATGGTGATCGTTCGATGTATATGCAATGGCCTTGGCAAGTCTTTCCCAAAGGCGAATCTGCGCGACTCAGATTGATGACTCGAGAAGGAGTGCAGGCAGCAAATTGTTCGAGATCTGCCGATACTTCAGGGCGAATTTCAGCTGAGATTTCGAGATGCCGAGGAGTTGCTGATGCGTTTTCAAATAGGCAGGTTTGCACGACTGCTTATGCAGCTGCACGTGCGATCGCCCATCGAACAGCGTTCATCTCACCAAGGAATATTCTCGCTGGTGATGTCGAACTGTGCTCAGCAGGTGAAGTTGTCGGGGTTCTGCAGAGCGAAGCAAGTAGAGTTCAGAACTTGTCTGCGCGAGAGAGTGCATCCAATGTCTGTTCGGATTGTGGGCGAGTGTTGGCTGATCAATTTCGCCCTAGATTGAACCGAGATAGACGAGTCGCCCCGGCCGGCTTACGTGAGTTGGCGCTCTTGTGGCGAGGTAGGACTTGGCGAGTGGACGCGATTGATGGTTGGCAGCGCATAGAAGAGCACTGGTTAGGCTCATGCACGCAGACATCAAAGTTTCCCGAGGCGCAGACCCGCCGAGGTACTCCCAAAGAAGAGATCGCAGCGGAACGTGCAGTGGCTTTGCATGACTCTCCGCGCGGTTCGGTTTTCTCTCGGATCCTGGTATCTGATTCGCTTCCGTGCAGTGACAAGGAAGCGCAAGATCATGGCGGACTTTGGATCCAAGTGCGATGGCCCAATCGGATCCGATCAGCAGTTGGTACATCAAACGTTGTTCGTCACGACTTCCATGCTTTGATGCAATATGGGGTATGTCGCGAACAGGTGTGCGATGCAAAGATCATGCATTCGATGCAGGAGAAATCTTGTACGCCGGATCACAGCGTAGAAGTTTCTACGTCTGGATTTTGTAACTGTCGACGATGCGAGTGTCACGCTTGTTTATCGCTTCGATCCAATAAGGCAAGTGTTTGGAATGCGCTCGACTTTCAAGACGATCCAATGATCAGGAATTGGATCGAAGGTTGTATGGCTGCGCTTGAAAGTGGGCTTGATCTCACTGTGGAAGGAGCGTGGGGATGAAGACGCGGCAAACCACAGATCTAATCACGGGACTCGATACGAGAGCGAGTTTGCATACGCCGTATCCCCGCCCGCCGCTGCGTTGGTCAGAGATTGCGGTCATGAGTAACGCAAGCTTTCTTCGCGGTGCCAGTCATCCTGAAGAACTCGTGACTCGTGCGTGGGAACTTGGATATTCAGGAATAGCGCTGGTCGACCAAGAAACGTTCGGAGGATCAGTTCGTGCGCATGTCGCTGCGAAAGAACTGGTGGCGGGCAGGGGCGCAATACTGAAACCTCGATCGGAAGCGGGCGATCGCGTCCCTGAGTTCCGACTTGCACATGGAACCCGCGTACGACTTTCCGTGGCATCAGAAGTGAGGTGGCCATCAGCAGAAGGTTGCGATTCGTTCAGTGGTTCTGAGTATCACGCGAGGAGTGGCTCTGGATATGGATCTGGCGATATCGATGTGGAGACGCCACCTCTCGAGCTTCTCCTCTATCCCACGGATCGAGCTTCTTGGGGGGCGCTTTGCCTGTTGCTCACCAAGATGAGAAGCCATGCGGCGACGCGTGATCTCTATGAGGAAGGTGCTCCCGATATCTGCAGTGCTCAAGTGTTGAGGAACGTGCGCAACGGTGCCGATGGCACGGGTGGGACTTGTAGCGCGGATGGATCTCGGTGGCACAGCCAAAGTGCGCAGAGTGATGATCTCGTGTGGCACCGCCAGAAAGGGAAGTGGCGGCATCAAGCCAATGCATCTATCCATGCACTTGTCGAGTTACTTGCGGATCACCCTGGTGGCAAGAGTTTGCTCGGCGTTCTGATCCCGCCTCAGCTTCCGTCGCAACGATTTCTCGAGGCAGCGGAGGGGTTGGTGCGTCTTATGCCAGATCGGCTTGCGGTCGCGCTCCGCCGATCTGACGAGCCAGAAAGTGTTCTTGCCGCAGAGCGCGCATGCCTTCTCGCGGACGCGCTTGAAGTTCCTGTTGTAGCGACCGGTGATGTTCGTATGCATGATGCAGCGCGGCGTTCGTTACTCGACACACTCTGCGCGATTCGGCATGGAACAAGTGTGCAGCAGATGGGTGCGCGCCTCTCACGCAATGCTGAAAAGCGATTGAAGAGTCCGCGCGAGATGCTCTTGCGATTTGCGGATAAACCTGAAGCGGTCGAGACGGCATGTCGTTTTCTTGAACGTGCGTCTAGGTTCTCGCTCGACCAGTTGCGATATGAGTATCCAGACGAGGTCGTTCCAGCAGGGGTGACCCCGATGCACTACTTGCGCGAGCTCGTCTGGAAAGGTGCGCGCGAACGCTATCCACGCGGTGTTCCACCGAAAGTTGCACGTCAGTTTGAGCACGAGTTCGCCATCATTGATGACCTGCGTTACGCGCCATACTTTCTCACAGTGCACGATATCGTCGCCTTCGCGCGCAGTCGTGGCATTCTCTGTCAGGGACGTGGTGCGGCAGCCAATAGTGCCGTCTGCTTTGCACTCGGAGTGACGGCCGTCGATCCTGATCGAATCGATGTGCTCTTCGAACGCTTTGTGAGTCGCGAGCGGAATGAACCGCCTGATATCGATATCGATTTCGAGCACGAGCGCCGCGAGGAAGTCATCCAG
>JAIXVI010000142.1 GCA_027483065.1 Planctomycetaceae bacterium | reverse complement strand
CACGGTGGCGCCCGCATCGAATTGAAATCGCTCGGCACGACGCTCTCGAAAGCCGCACGACGTGATGGCGCAGAGGCTGGTGCCGCTCGTGCGATTCGCATCCTCCGAGACGAAATCGATTTCGACAAAGCGCTCTCTGCAAATCGCAGCGCCGCGAGCGTTGCCGAGTGCTTGCGTGCCTTTGAAGTTCTTGAGGATTTCGCGCGCGTTGCAGGCTGCTCGCTCGCGGATCTCGACGCGCGCCTCGCTTCAGTCGACACCACACAAGGCCGACCAGCCACCGAGTGTGTGCGCGTCACGACCATTCACCGCGTGAAAGGCCTCGAGTGGGATTACGTCTTCATTCCTGAGTGCGACGAAGGATGGATGCCGCTTCCAGGCGACGAAGAATCGGGTTGCTTCGATACGCGTGCAAAATCGTCGACCATCGGACGCAGCCCCGCGATCGAAAGCGAACGACGACTCTTCTACGTTGGCATCACGCGCGCGCGCACAGCGTGCTTCGTGAGTTGTGGCGATGAAGAGACGCGCTCACGCTTTCTGCGCGATGCGCTTGCGAGCGAAAAGCCGCGCGCGCCCGTGCGAGCGCGGCGGTGATCTTCACGGCCAACGCGCGGCGGCAGCGTCGAGATACCAGCGGAATTCGCCGCCAATTGGCGCGATGCCCTTGATCGGAACATCATGCGCGCTGTCCGCGCCGCCCGCAATCCGATGAATCATCGGTGCCTTCTTCGCGCCGACGACGAGTGCACCAACGAAGCGTGCACCGTTCAAGAGCGTGTACGTCATCGTGAGTCGATCGGGTGGCGTCACCGCAGGACCTCGATTGAAACACGCGAAGCGATCAACGACTGAAAGCGCATCACTCCGCGGGAACAGGCTCGCGGTGTGTCCGTCGTCGCCCATGCCGAGCAGTACGTAATCGAGCCGATCGTGACCTTTCTCGCGCCAACCGAGCACCTCGCGCAATTCGGCTTCATAACGCACGTCGCCATCCGCTTCGTACGCGTGCATCGGATGCACCTGCGACGAAGGAATGTCCGAGTGTTCGCAAATGATCTCGCGGATCTGCCCGAAGTTCGACTTCTCGTGGTCGAACGGCACGCAGCGCTCATCGACGATCCAAAGATGCGTGCGTCGCCACGGCATTTCGCGGAAGCGCGGATCGATCATCATGCGCTCGTAGAGCGGCATCGGCGTCGATCCGCCCGAAAGCGCGAGGTGGAAATCACCAAACTGACGCACACAGGCTTTTGCCTGCATCATGATGTCGGTACCGACCGCATCGAGCGCTTCGTCCGCATGGTCAACAAGGACCACTTGCCCTGGCAATCGCGGCGTTTCGGGCAAATCATCGGCCAATTCGTAGGTTCCACCGTCGCTCATTCCGCACAGCGTACCCGAGTACACGACGCGGTTACAGCGCTGCGCGATGGCGCATCGACTCTTCACTCACTTGAGCGGCGCGGCGCCGCACTCGGGGCAGAGAGTGCGCGCGTCGAGCCCCGTGCGCGCGTAACCGCAGGATTGACATCGATCTCGAACACCGAGGAACCGCGCGCGCGCCCGGCGGATTCCAGCCGACGCACCCATCGACAATCCGACAAGCGGCACGCCGAGGACAACCGCATTCGCGAAGAGCGCGAGCCAGCGCGGACGCCACGGATAGCCCTTTGCAGGGAGTGCTTCGATCTCCTCTGAAAGCCCATAGCCGATCGCCCAGCCGTCGTTCGCCTCCACTCCGAGTCCGTCGGTCCACCACACGCTCGATTTCGAAACTTCGTCGAGTCCGTAGTTTGGAACGACCTCGCAGACGCTGCGCTCGATCATGGCGCCACGCACGACGAACGCGCGGAACGGCCAGCCGAACGCGCGCACTTCGTCGATGCGCCGCGTTGCGACGACGTGATTTGCCGCGAGATTGAGTCGATCGCCCGGCTCGCTTTCGAAGTGCGCGATCATCCATGCGTCGTCGGCGACGTTGACATCGTCATAGAAGCGGCCGATCGCCGCACTCCGGCCAGGAAGAAACCCATCGCATGAACGGGAGAGATCGGGCGGAATCCAATCAGGCGTGCGCGTGACGGCGACCTGACCTGCCTCGATGCGCTCCTCACGCTCGTATTCCGGCAGGACATCGTCGGCGCGAGCGCGTCGCTCGAAGTCTCTCGCGCGTTCTTCCGTCTCCGCCGATGTGAACCGCTCGACCCAGACGATGTCGTAGAGGCCGCGGCCTGCGATGGCGAAGGCGGCCCAATCATCGCCGACGAGTAGGCCGACATCGTTGCCTGAAACCGGTCCGCTGGTCGGCGTATCCAAGCGCGATCCGTCGCCCCACGCATGCCACGTCTCGGGCGTCGTCCGGCGCCAGAGAAGATCGAGGAAATCCTCGGTGTTTCCGCCGCCTCCGATGACGCCGGATCCGGGCATCGCAGGCTTTCGCGAGAGGTCACGCGCGGCGAGCATGGACATCGCGAGCGAGACACCAGAACCGAGGAGGAGAACGGAAACTGCGAACTTCGCGATTCGACGAGTCTGCATTTCCGCTCCGTAGTTCGAATCAGCGCGCCTCAGTTTTGGCAGCGCCGGACGCGCGGCTGTCGAACCGCGCGTGCTTCAATCCTCATTTCGCCACGCGCGGCCATCGCGCGCGAGCAATTCGTCGGCCGACTTCGGTCCCCACGAACCGCACGCGTAATTCGCCTGAATTCCCGCGCGCGCAACGGCAGAACGCTCGTCGAGGAACGGCATCACCGCGTTCCACGCGCCCTCGACTTCGATGCGGTGCTTGAAGAGCGTTTGGTCGCCGCGCATCGCGTCGACGATGAGCGGTCCGTACGCTTCGACAGGCTCAGCCTTGAAGCGATCGGCGTAATCAAGCTGCATGTCGACGTTCGCTGCGCGCAGTCCGAAGCCAGGCACTTTCACCTCAAAGCGCAGATTGAAGCGCTCTTTCGGCGCGATCTCGATGACGAGGCGATTGGGTGCTTCGCCGCCGAATCCCGCAACTTTGCGGAAGAGATTCGCCGCGGGTGGCTTGAACTGGACGACGATCTCGGTCTTCTTCGCCGCGAGCTTCTTGCCCGAACGAATGTAGAACGGCGTGCCCGCCCAACGCCAGTTGTCGAAGTGCACTTTGATCGCGGCGTAGGTTTCGGTTGTTGAAGTTGGTGCGACGCCCGCAAGTTCGTGGTACGCGCCTTCTTTGCCATCGGCCGCAAATTGGCCGAGCGCACAGTGCGCCGCGACTTCATCCGCGGATGGAATCGCGATTGCGTCGATGATCTTGATCTTCTCTTGTCGCACGTTTTCCGGCGTGTACAGGCTCGGAGGCTCCATCGCGACAAATGCGAGGATCTGGAAGAGGTGTGACTGAATCATGTCGCGGATCGAGCCCGTTTGGTCGTAGAACGCGGTGCGTTGCCCAACAGACACCGTCTCCGCAGCCGTAATTTGTACGTGATCGATGTACTGCTGATTCCAAATCGGCTCGAAGATCGAGTTCGCAAAGCGCAACACGAGCATCGACTGCACAAGTTCCTTGCCGAGATAGTGATCGATGCGATAGATCGACTCTTCTTCAAACGCGCGGCCGAGACAGCGATTGAGGCTCGACGCACTCACGGAATCGTGGCCGAATGGCTTCTCGACGATGATTCGCTGCCAACTCTTCGCGGCGGGGTCGATCGAACACCAACGCTTGCCTTCGACGACCAGACCAGCTTCATCGATACGCTCAATGATCGGCTCGTACAAACTCTCGGCAACCGAGAGGAAAAACAGCAGGTTGCCGCGCGTTCCGCGTTCTTCCGCCATTTGCGCGAGGCGCGCTTGCAGCGGCTCGTAGCACTCGCTCTTCACCGCGTCGCCCGCGAAATAGAAGAGGCGCTTCGCAAAGTCGACCCACTTCGTCGCGTCGAAACCCTTCGCTTGCTTTTCGACCCACGTGCGCAGTTCATCGCGCCAACCGTCGTCGGACTTCTGGGTGCGCGATACACCAAGAATCACCGTGGATGGATGAAGTTGTCCGAGGACGTGCATCTCGTACATCGCGGGAATCAACTTGCGCGAAGTGAGGTCGCCGGAAGCGCCGAAGATGACGAGGATGCAAGGGTCGGTGGTGAGCATGGGAAGATGCGAGGCTATCGCAGACGCGAAGTGCGCGCACGGCCGAATTTCTTGGGAAAACGATTAATCAAATCGCGGGTGGAACTTTCGCGCCACTTCACGAAGTCGTGATTTGTCGACGTGGGTGTAAACCTGCGTGGTCACGACACTGCTGTGGCCGAGGAATTCCTGCACGGTGCGCAAATCGCAGCCGCCGCGCAGGAGATCGGTCGCGAAACTATGTCTTAACACGTGCGGATGGACATCGTGAAGCCCCGCCGCGAGCGCGTACTTCTTGACGAGCATCCAAATGGCGACGCGCTCAAGCGGCTTCCCGCGATTCGAAACGAACAAACGGTGATCCGCGCGAGCTTCGTTTCCTTCGACGATTCCAGGGCGCTGATGCACGAGCCATCGCTCCAATGCTTGCGCCGCGCAACCACCGACCGGAACGATCCGCTGCTTCGATCCTTTGCCGATGACGCTCAAACTTGCGATCGTCGGAAACCACTGATTCAGCCGCACGGAACCCACTTCGCTCGCGCGCAAGCCTGAGGCGTACATCAACTCGAGAATCGCACGATCGCGAATCCACAGTTCGCCGTGATCTGAGTTCGGCGCTTCCACCAACTTGCGCATTTGCGCGGGCGAAATCACGTTTGGGAGTTTGCGCCACTTTGTCGGACGCTCGAGTAATCGTGCAGGATTCTCGGGGATTTCGCGATTCGCATGGAGATAGCGGAAGAACACCCGCACGCTCGAAACGTGCCGGACGATCGTTGTTGGATCGAGCTTTCGATCGCGCGAGAGAAATCGCACGTGCTCGACGAGATGCGCTGGTGTGACTTCACCAACTGCAGAGACACCGCGCGCAAGCAGATCACCGACGAGGTCGTCGATGTCGCGTGTGTATGCCTCAAGCGTCGCAGCGGCGAGACCGCATTCGACGCGCAAATACGCGAGAAACGAGCGAAGCGCACGCGCGTAGCCGGGCGTTGCGAGCGTGATGCCCGATTGGACGGTCGGTGCGGCGTCGACTTTCGACTCAGACGTAGACATAGACGTGGACGTGGACGCAGACGCGCGACTTGCGCGTTCACGCGACAGCGGGTCGACCGAGCGGCGCGCGCTCGATACTTCGCTCGTTGCTGCGTTCGATGGTGAGTTCGACGACTCGTCCGATGCAGGCATGCGCGAGGTTGGCGATGGCCGTAACTTCGCCCGTGATTTCGCGCGCGAGGTCGTCCGCGACGGGTCCGTCGCAGAATTGGAAGCGCCCGTCGGAGGCTTGCGCGGCACCGATGGAAGCCGTGCATTCGTGCTCTTCGCGCGCGAGGGTTCCGCCTGCGACTCCACTCGCGCTTCCGCGGAAGACGGGGCAGGACTCGTACTCGGCGGTGCAGAATCGGAAGACTTCATCGAGGTGACCGAGCGTCATGCGCGCTCCGCAACGCGGATCGCAGCTATCGAAGTGAGGGCAGATCGCGGCGCGGACAGACATCGGGAGCCTCCCAAGATCGGCATTCCTGCCGAGCGCGCGCGAAAGATGCGCGCCGCGGTGGGTGCATTCCCGAGCGAATCACCGAGAAGGTTGTTCAGCTTCCCGATCGCCGCCTCGCTCGGAGGCCTTCGAGACCTCCTCACCGCCCCTGTAGCTGCCCATGCTGGCGTGCTCCGCATGACAGGCGTACTGCGTTCCGCGCCGCTGGCACAGACGTTGCCTAGGGCTCGTTGGTCAGGTCCGACAGGAGGTTGGATCGGGCACGCCGAGACCGCTTCTCGCGCGCCCAGACCGGCAAGGAGTGCCCCATGGAACGACACCGAGACACCGCGAACGCCCTTGTTTTCCGCGCGATTTCGCGATTCAGCCGTGGAGCGGACCGTCCGCCCGCGCCCGTTGCTCGTCGCGCACACGATCCGCAAGAATTGCCGACCCTCGATCTCGTAGGCGCAGCGATTGCGCGTGCCGCACGTATCGCAGCGGCCGAAGATCGCGGCCGCTTCCACCTCCCAACGATTCTCGCGTCTCAAGCCGCCGGGCTCCTCAAGCCCACTCCGCGCGAGATGAACGGACTCTTCGCGGACCTACCCAACGGCGAGGGCCGCGTGATCGCCGGAACCTCCGGCGTGCGGCAGGTCGTTTGGCGGCTTCATCCGGCCCCTACGGCCGCTGGCGCAGCCGTTGCATCAGCCACAGTCGACGCGGTCAACCCGCGCGACTCGCACGAGATTTCGGCATGAACTACGGCTTCCACCTCGCCACCACGGGCGCCATCACCGGCATGCGCCGCCTCGACACGGTTGCGAACAACCTCGCAAACGCGACGACGGTCGGCTTCAAGTCGGATCTGCTTTCGATGCGCGCGCGCCTTCCCGAGAATCTCGAGAAGCCCGGCCACTACGCCGACACCAACGCGCTGCTCGATGGACTTGGCGGCGGAACGCTGTTCGATCCTGCGCGCATCGATTTGCGCCAAGGCACGATTCGCCGCACCGGCGGAAAACTCGACATCGCGATCGAAGGCGAAGGCTTCCTGCGCCTCGAAAACGCGTCGAAAGGCGCCGGTTCTCGCGACATGCTCCTGACGCGTGCCGGTGCGCTCGCTCGTGGCAAAGACGGCACGCTTGTGCTCGCGACGTCTGGCGCCGCGGTGCTTGACGCAGACGGCAAGAAGATTCAACTCGATATGGATGAAGCCGATGTGCGCATCGACGAACAAGGCCGCGTTCTGCAGGGCGAAGACGAAGTCGCGCGTCTTGCAGTTGTCGTGCCGGGCGACGCGCGCAACCTCGTGAAAGAAGGCCGCGATGCGATGCGTCTCCTCGGTGGACGCGTGAACGCGGCACCAGATGCGACGATCGTTCGTCAAGGACATCTCGAAGAGAGCACCGTCGATCCTGTGCTTTCGCTCGCGGAACTCATCAAAGTTTCGCGCGGCATCGAATTCGCCACACGGTTGATGCAGGCTGAGGATCAGGCCACCGGACGACTCATTCAAACCTTCGGACGCTTCGGCTAATCGCTGAAGGAGACACAACATGAGCTACATCGCACTCAACACCGCCGCCACCGGCATGAACGCTTGCTCGACAAGCCTCGACGTCATCGCGAACAACCTCGCGAACGCGAACACCACGGGCTTCAAGAGTTCACGCGCGAACTTCGAAGATCTCTTCTATCAAGAGTTCGCACAACCAGGCATTCAATCGGGCGACGCGATTCAGCGACCCACTGGCCTCTACGTCGGCTTGGGAACGCAAGTCTCCGGCACGCAACTCGATTTCCGCCAAGGCGCCGCCGAGTCGACGGGCAAGCCATTCGACTTGATGATTGAAGGCGACGGCTTCTTTCAGTTGCAGATTTCGCCTGACGTCGGCGATGGCATTGGCTACACGCGCGCAGGCAATTTCACGCTGAATCAAGAGGGCCAGATCGTGCTCGCGAACTCACCGGGTTGGCGACTCGAGCCTGAAATCACGCTTCCCGAAGACGCGAGCAACATCAACGTTTCACAAGATGGTGTCGTCACGGGCAACGTGCCAGGACAAGTAGATCCTGTGGAATTCGGCACGATTCTTCTCGCGCGATTCATCAATCCCACAGGCCTCGAAACGGTCGGCAACAACACGTACATCCCGACAGAAGCGTCTGGTGAACCACTCGAAGCGCAGCCGAATCAAGAAGGCTTTGGCGCGCTGCGACAGGGTTTTCTCGAAGCGTCGAACGTCGATCCTGTGACTGAGTTGGTGTCGCTCATCAAGACGCAGCGCACGTTCGAAATGAATAGCCAGGTGATTCAGGCTTCGAACGAGACACTCCAGAACATCACCAATCTTGCGATTCGCTGATCGCTGAACTCGGAGACCCGTCATGAGATTCTTGCGCCTCCAGTCACTCGCCGCTTGCGCCGCCTCGCTCACGCTCGCCGTGTCCGCGTTCGCGGCCGACACCATCACGTTGCGCAAGTCGGTACGCCTTGCACCGAGTACTGCAATCCTGCTCAGCGACGTCGCCGAACTCGATGGCGAAGCGAAGAAGTTCGCAAACATCGAAGTCGGCCGCACCGATGCAGGCGCGTTCGAGTTGGCTGTCGATGCACTACGGCAAAAGCTCGTTGCTGCTGGCGCCAACCCAGGCAATATCAAGTTCAACGGCGATCGCGTCGTAGTTCGACCGGTGCGTATGGCGACAACTGCGGCTGCGACCGCGCCCGAAGAACCCGTCGTTCGAGTTCGTACGGCGATGGAAGTCTCGCGACGCGCAGAACCCAAGTTGATTGAGCCTGCGCGATTTGCAAGCGAACTCACGCCACTCGGAATTGCATCGAATCTCATCGGTAACGCGTTCGGTGGCGATCTCGCGAACGTTCGACTTGCGATGCGCGAAGACGACCTCGCCAAACTCGCGGCGAAGCCAGGAACTCGCTACGAAATCGTCGCGAAGACTGCGCTGCGAAGTGATCGCGTGGACCTCGAAGTGATCGCGTACCAAGGCACGCAGATCGTCTCGCGCGATCGCGTGCGTATCGAACCACGTCTTGCGCGGGAAGTTGTCACTACTGCATGTGATGTCCGTCGCGGCGAGTCCATTGATGCAACGAATAGCACGATTGAAACGCGTTTCATTGCACCAAGCGAGTGCGAACGCGCGGCAGAACCTGCAGCCACCATCGGTACGCGCACCGCGAAACAACTCAGTGCGGGCGTCGTGGTTGCAGCCGATGACATCGAACGTCCACTCGCGGTACGCCGCAACGAACGCATCATGGTGCGCCGCGAAGTCGGCATGGTTGCGATCGAGTTCGAGGCCGTTGCGCTTG